>NZ_JBDLBQ010000001.1:0-485293 GCF_046255015.1 Finegoldia dalianensis | reverse complement strand
TGAATAAGTATGGTGATAAAAGCAAGAGGGATACACCTGTACCCATGCCGAACACAGAAGTTAAGCCTCTTAACGCCGATGGTACTACGATGGAAACGTCGTGGGAGAGTAGGTAGTCGCCAAACAATTAAGGTCTAACGTGATTTAATCCGTTAGATCTTTTTTATTTTAACAAAAGACCTACGAGCCCACTTATGGGAGAGCAAGACCTAACAGAAATCTATGATTTCGTCGTAGGTCTGGTGCAACCAGTTGCCACGAATCTTTGATTCGTAGGAACTGACGGCACGTAGCTAGTCGCCAAACAATTAAGATCTAGTGATGACAATGTCCGCTAGGTCTTTTTTTGTACGTTCTTT
Organism: Finegoldia dalianensis; assembly: GCF_046255015.1. NCBI lineage: Bacteria > Bacillati > Bacillota > Tissierellia > Tissierellales > Peptoniphilaceae > Finegoldia > Finegoldia dalianensis. The sequence goes on along the minus strand of NZ_JBDLBQ010000001.1, from coordinate 484,934 downwards.
TAGATAGAGTAACTTTGAAAATTATTCATAAATTTCGCTGGACAACAGATGCAAGATACACATAGGTTGAGACCATAGCAAACATCTTGCACGAATATCTAGACTACGAAAATAAATAAATTCTAAGCTTGTGAACCTAAAATCGCAAACTCGTTAACGCTCAAACAGTGCAATTTTTTAACGGTTCACTGCACTTGAATTTATGATTATTTTCTCCGTATGATATTCTTAGCTTCGATTGTTTGCTTGAAGCTTTCGTGAATTTGGAGATTGCAGGACAATGACAGAAAATGATTAAAAGGTTTCGCAAGACAACAGTTGCAGGACACAAGTAGGTTAGAAAGTAAATAAACATCTCGCACGAATATCTTAGTTAAAAATTAATGTTCTCACTCGCTCAGCCTCACTTCAGAAATCTTCTTTTATGAAAATGAACTGAAGATTTCATCGTTCTAAGCGTCGCTCATAAGTAGCATTAAATTTTATATGGCGATATTCTTAGCCAAAGGTTTCGTGGATTTTGGGAATTGCAGGATGAGCATAGAAAATGGTCTTGAGGATTCATTAGATTACTGTTGCAAGACACGCGTAGTCAGAATCGAAGAAAACATTTCACACGAATATCATAGGGAAAATTTAATCCTTAGATTCGCTCAGCCTCACAGCGAAAATCTTATATTATGAAAATGAATTGAGGTGTAAATAAGAACGCAAGTTTGATATAATAATATAGTAAATCAATAGTAAATCAATAGTAAATCAATAGTAATTTGAATATCTAATAGGTTAAAAGTAAAGAAAGGAAATGATTATGAAGAGTAATAAATCAAAATCTATTTTAGTTATTGTATTTATTGCGGTAGCTGTTTTGATTATGTTTTTTATAAAGAATAAACCAGTTATGCCAATTAATAATGATAATAGTGCTAAGCAAACTGAGACTGAAGGAAATGTTAAAGAAGATAGTAGTTCTAGTAGTGAGAATAAAAGTTCATCAGATTTGAATAATTTCAAGGAAGCTTACAAGGAAGTAGACAAGGAAGATGTTTTATTTGCTGGAAAGGATGCTGGGTTTGAGAAGTTTTTTTCATATGATAAGCCTGTTTTTGTAAACTTTACGTGGATTGAATGTGCTCCTTGTAAGGAAATGGCTCCATATATAGACAATACTTTCAATAAGTTCAAGGGGAAAGCCGTTGTTAAGGATGTTGAAGTTAATGTGAACAATGATTTTGCATCACAAGCTGGTATTAGAGTTACTCCTACACAAATTTTTATTCCTTTAAAAGAAAATTTTAAATTTTCTGGTAAGGGTCAAAGCGTGATGGATGAGTATTTCCAAGAGGTTACTGTAAATGGTAAAAAGGGATATATTCACGAAGGTTTGTTAAAAGAAAACGAATTAGAAATATTGATTTCGGATATGATAAATGGATAGTTTATTAGAATTTTTGTCAAAATTAGTCAAGGATTATGTTTATTTGGCTCCTATTATTTCTTTGGTTGCTGGGATTTTGACTAGTTTTCTTCCCTGCTCATTGCCGATGATTCCAATTATAATTGGGTATTTGTCGGGGAATAATTACGATAAGAAAAAATCGTTCAAGGTGGCTTTGGTTTTTAGTTTAGGTAGTATTTTAGTTTTTACAATTTTTGGATTGACGGCTGCCTTAGTAGGAAAAATTTTAAATCAATTTAGTAGAGTTTTTTATATTGTTATTGGAATACTTTTAATTCTTATGGCGTTTCAAAATTGGCATGTTATTAAGATTATTAGCTTAAATAAGTCTAGCAAAATTACAAAAACTGGACTTTTGGGAGCTTTTCTAGCTGGCGTTATTCAAGCGGTGTTTGCATCTCCATGTTCAACACCTGTTTTAGTTTCATTGATGGCTATAGCTGCTAATACTAGAAATATTTTATTTTCTATTATTTTGTTCGTATTTTATGGTATTGGGAATTGCTTTTTGGTATTTATGTCTGCTTTGTTGATGGGTAAAGTCGAAGAGATTATTCAAAATGATTCATATACTAAGGTTTCTAAAATTATAGAAATAGTTCTTGGTGCAGTATTGATGTTATTTGGATTGTATTTCTTGTACCAAGGTATTTAGGAGGAAATTTATTGGAAAAAGATGTATTAGAATCTAAAAAATTACAAGATTTAAAGATTATTGCTAAAGCTGTAGGTGTAGCAGGTATTAGTAAATATAATAAGCAAGATTTGATAAAAGAGATTATTAGTCAAGTTAATATTAATGAGAGAAATAACTCTGAGGAAGATTACGAAGATTCTTCTTCTAATGATGAAAAAGATTTGAAAGATCCTTTGAAAGTGGAAGGAATATTGGATTTACACGAAAATGGATATGGATTTTTGAGATCGGAAGGATACGATTCAGGAGATGATGATATTTACGTACCTCCTGTTCAAGTTAGAAGATTTAAACTAAAGACAGGGGATTTTGTAGAGGGATTATCTCGTGAGAAAAAGGATAAAGAAAAATTCAATGCTTTGATTTATGTGAATCGTGTAAATGGAGATACTGTTGAAAATCTTAGAAATAGACCTGATTTTGAGAATTTGACGCCGATTTATCCAAGAGAAAGATTGACTTTAGAAAGAGATTCAAAGAATATTTCAATGAGAATTATGGATTTGATAAGTCCTGTAGGAAAAGGACAAAGAGGCTTGATTGTGGCATCACCTAAAACAGGTAAGACGACTTTACTAAAAAACATAGCAAACTCTATAAGAAAAAATTATCCGGAAATTCATGTTATTGTTTTGTTAATTGATGAAAGACCGGAAGAAGTTACAGATATGAAGCGTTCTGTTTTGGGAGCAGATGTTGTAGCATCTACTTTTGATGAAATGCCTCAAAATCATATTAGGGTTGCTGAAATCGTAATAGAGAGGGCCAAGAGGCTTGTAGAACACAAAAAAGATGTCGTAATATTGGTCGATTCAATTACTAGATTATCTCGTGCATATAATGTTACTAGTCCTTATTCAGGTAAGACTTTGTCCGGCGGACTTGATCCTTTAGCATTGAATGGTCCTAAAAGATTTTTTGGTGCGGCAAGAAATATAGAAGAAGGCGGTTCATTGACTATATTGGCGACAGCTTTGATTGAAACAGGATCCAGAATGGATGATGTTATTTTCGAAGAATTCAAGGGAACTGGAAATATGGAAATCAAATTGGATAGGAGCCTGTCGGAACAGAGAGTGTTCCCTGCAATTGATTTAAACAAATCCGGAACGAGGAAAGATGAATTACTTCTTACAAAAGAAGAATTATCAGCAATTAATAAAATAAGAAAACAATTAAATTCACAAGAAAACAAAAATATTGCAGACCAAATTATAAAAATGATTAAAAACACAAAATCAAACCAAGAATTTGTAAAATCAATAAATAATTTGCAAAGTTTGTAAATAAATTTATACTGAAATATTCAAATTTTGTAGACAAGTTCATACTCATGTGTTATAATAGGTAAGTCGAAAATAATTTTGAGAAAAACGAGGTGATAATATGAAAAAAGATTTACATCCAGAATACCACGAAGCTACAGTAACTTGCGCTTCTTGTGGCAATACTTTTAAAGTAGGATCTACTAAAGAAAACATAAACGTCGAAGTTTGTAGTCAATGTCACCCATTTTATACAGGACGTCAAAGATTTGTAGAACATGGTGGTAGAGTAGAAAAATTCAAGAAAAAATACAACATGGATTAGCATTTTTGCCAGTACCTTTTTGGTGCTGGTATTTTTGTGTTAAAAAATAGATAATGAATAATGAAAAGGTAAATTGACATGAAGAAAACGACAATTGGAGGACAAGCTTTAATTGAAGGAATTTTGATGAGAGGCCCTTCAAAGTATTCGATAGCTGTTAGAAAGCCTGATCAAGAAATTGATTTGGTTGTAAAAGACTTAGAAAACAATAAAATAAATTTGATGAAGATTCCTTTTATAAGAGGAGTTGTGAGTTTGTTTGATTCGATGAAATTAGGAATGGATGCTTTGATGTATTCGGCAAGTTTTTACGAAGATGATAGCGAAAACTTCTTCGATAAGCATTTCAAAAACAATGCCAGAAAAGTAGAAAATGTGTTTTCTATAATTGCATCAGTAGCATTGGCATTACTGTTTTTCTTCTTCATTCCGACTTTTCTTACATCATTTGTTAAGCTAAATCATTCATCTTTCAGTTTCAATTTAATCGAAGGATTGATAAGAATTATAATATTTTTTGCATATCTTTTTGTAGTGTCTCATTCAAAAGATATGAAAAGAGTGTTTGAATACCATGGTGCTGAACACAAGAGTATTTATTGCTATGAGCTAGGACTGGACTTGACTGTTGAAAATGTGAGAGAGCAAAGCAGACTTCACCCAAGATGTGGCACTAGCTTTTTATTCACAGTTATGATTATTTCTATTTTGGTTTTGGGTTTAGTTGGCTGGCCTAATCCTTTAATGAGAATGTTGTATCGCATTGTATTATTGCCTGTAATTGTGTCTATTTCTTATGAAATTAACAGATTAATTGGCAAATACGATAATACACTCACAGCCTTACTTGTAAAACCGGGACTTTGGGTTCAAAGATTTTTCACAGTTAGAGAGCCTGACGACAAGATGATAGAAGTTGCTATATTGGCACTTAAAAGTGTTATTCCAGAAAAAGAAGATGAAGATTTATGGTAATCAAGGATATTTACAGTTTATTCGACAAATCTGATTGTCTGATGATTTTGGAAAAATTATACAAATATAGTTTTTCTGATTCTATTATTCATTCGAATGATGAGATTAATGAGAATGATGAGAAAATAATTTTAGAATACAAAAGACTTTACGATGAGGATATTCCAATCGAATATATACTTGGGTTTAAGTACTTTTACAATAGAAAGTTTTATACAGATCCTGATGTTTTAATCCCAAGATTTGATACTGAAATTTTAGTAGATGAAATAATCAAGATTAATCGCAATTTTGACAATATACTTGAAATCGGGATTGGATCTGGAATAATATCCATTACTTTGAATTTGGAATTGAATTCAAATGTTTTGGGTGTGGATATAAACAAAAAGGCTATTGAACTTTCCAAGAAAAATGCAGAAAGCTTAAATGCTACCAATGTTGAGTTTATTTATTCTGATTTGTATGAGAATGTGAATTCTAAGTATGATTTGATAGTTTCCAATCCACCTTATATAGACAAAAAAGATTTCAATTCACTTGAAACAAAGATTTTAAAAGAACCACGCTCTGCACTTTTTGGTGGAGATGATGGACTATATTTTTATAGAAAGATAATAAATCAAGCTAGTGATTATTTGAATGAAGATGGTATGCTTGCTTTTGAAATAGGATATAATCAAAGAGAGAGTATATTTCAAATTTTAGATGAAAATGGATTCGATAATCATTACTGCATAAAAGACTTTAACGGTTTTGATAGAGTAATAATTGCGAGGAGGTAATTATGTTTGAAAATTTGGATAGTGTTGTAGATAAATTCAAAGACTTAGAAGTAAAAGTCGCAGATCCTGAAGTTATCGCTGACATGGAAAATTGGACGAAATTAATGAAAGAACACGCTGATTTAGAACCAGTTGTTAATAAATATTTGGCATACAAAGATAATTTAAAAAATTTAGAAGAAGATAAAGAGATGTTGGGAACTACTGGAGATAGTGAAATGGAAGAACTATTGAAAGATGAAATATCAACATTGGAAGAACAAATCGAAAACGATCAAGAAGAATTGAAAATTTTGTTGTTGCCAAAAGATCCTAACGATGAAAAGAACGTATTTATTGAAATAAGAGCAGGTGCTGGCGGAGATGAAGCAGGTTTATTTGCTGGTGAACTTTTGAGAATGTACCAAATGTATTCTGATAAAAAACGTTGGACAACAGAAGTTATGGATATTCAACAACAAGGTGTTGGCGGTGTTAAAGAAGCTGTAATGATGGTTAAAGGAAAAGGCGCTTATTCTAGATTAAAATACGAATCAGGAGTCCACAGAGTTCAAAGAGTTCCTCAAACTGAAAGTTCAGGAAGAATTCACACATCTACGGCAACTGTTGCTGTGTTACCGGAAGCTGAAGATGTTGATATTAAGATCGAACAAAAAGATTTGAGAATTGACGTGTTCAGAGCAAGTGGTAATGGTGGTCAATGTGTAAACACTACTGACTCTGCTGTTAGAATAACGCACATTCCAACAGGCCTTGTAGTGACTTGTCAAGATGAAAAATCTCAAATAAAAAATAAAGACAAAGCTATGAAAGTTTTGAAATCTAGATTATATGATTTGATGGAAGAAGAAAAGAACAAAGATAGAGCAGATGCTCGTAAATCTCAAGTTGGTACAGGGGATCGTTCTGAAAGAATTAGAACTTACAACTTCCCACAAGGAAGAATAACTGATCACAGAATCAACAAAACAATATTCCAATTACAAAATTTCTTAGATGGAGATATTGAAGAAATGATCGATGATTTGACAAGTTACGATCAAGCTGAAAAATTAAAAAAGATGAATTAAAAATTAACTCGAGTTTAAATGCTCGAGTTTTTTATATTATAGCAAGTAATGATATAATTAGATATATATTTAAATTTAGGAGATAAAAATGAATAGTGAATTAATTTATGAATATTTGGATAAAATTGGAAGAGATGGATACAAGTTGGGACTTGATAGAATGCAAAAAACTTTGAAAATTCTAGGTAATCCCGAAAAAAGCTTTAAAATAATCCACGTTGCAGGAACTAATGGTAAGGGTTCTACATCAACTTTTATATATCAAACACTAAAAGAACATGGTTATAAAACTGGACTTTTTACATCACCTCACATTATTAATTTTTACGATAGAATTAAAATCGACAAAGAAATTTCAGAAGAAGATTTTATGAGAATTTTCGAAATTATCAAGGACACTATTGAAGAAAATGATATAAAGGTGTCTACATTTGAATTTATAACTTTGTGTGCAATTTATTATTTTGCAGAACAAAAATGCGAATATGTGGTTCTTGAAGTTGGAATGGGCGGAAGATTGGATGCAACAAATGCTACAGATGAAACATTGTTATCAGTAATTACAAAAATTGGATTGGATCACCAAGAATATTTGGGAAATACTTTGGAAGAAATTGCATATGAAAAAGCTTGTATCATGAAACAAAATGGAAGATGTGTGGTTTACAATCAACAAGAAAGTGTATTGGATGTATTCAGAGAAGTTGCAGAAGAAAGAGATAACAAACTATACATTTGTGATTTTGATGAAGCTAAAAATATTGAAATCAACGCTACACATAATTCGTTTGATTGGAAAAATTTGCATATTGAAACTAGATTGGTTGGAAGATATCAATTATTTAACGCGCAATTAGCATTGAGTGCTATTGATGTATTAAGAAATGAACTCGATTTGTCTGATGAAGATATCATCAATGGTTTCAAAAACGCATATATTCCTGCAAGATTTGATGTGATTAGACATAACCCAACAGTAATATACGATGGCGGACATAATGCAGATGGTGTAAAAGCTTTGAAATCATCAATAGAATCTGTGTTTGGCGATAAGAAAATCGTATTTGTTTACGGTGTATTGAAAGACAAGGACTATAACGATGAAATCAAACTAATCCATGAAAATGCCAAAGCATTTGTGACATTTACGCCAGATTCACCAAGAGCATTAAAAGCAGAAGATTTGAAAAAGCAAATCGAAGCCTACAGCGATAATGTTGTCGCAAAACCAAACGTAAATGACGCTGTGGATTATGCAATTGAACATTTCAAAGACGATGTAATTATAATTTTTGGAACGTTGTACAGTGCGGAGCAAGCTTATGAACATTTATAAAAAAGTTTTTGATGGTAAAAATATCGGAGAAATTTTATACGATGAGCCAATGAAAAATCACACTACTTTCAAAATTGGAGGTAGTTGTGATGTTATGATATTTCCTAAAAATGAAGAACAAATAATAAATGCCCTTCAATTAATAAAACAAAATGATTTTGCTTACAGAATTATAGGTAATGGATCGAACCTGTTAGTTAGCGATGAAGGCTTGAGAGAAGTTGTAATTAAATTACACGATAATTTCAACGACATGAAAATTGAAGGTGATATTCTAACTGCAAAATCAGGGGCGTTATTGGGCGTTGTCAGTAAATTAGCTATTAATAACTCTTACGCTGGTTTTGAAGCTGTAAGCGGCATACCTGGAGACATTGGAGGGGCTATTACAATGAATGCAGGTGCATATGGAACAGAAATGAAAGATATTGTTCACAGAGTTAAGGTTATTGATACAGATTTGAATGTAAAATATTTTAACTGTGATGAGATGGATTTTTCCTACAGACATTCAAGAGTTCAAGATGAAAAATTAGTCGTTTTGGAAGTTGAATTTTTGCTAAAAAAAGGTGATCAACAAGAAATCCTCAATAATTTTCACGATTACACAGAAAGAAGAACATCAAAGCAACCATTGGAACTTCCTTCATGTGGCTCTGTATTCAAAAGGCCAGAAGGACATTTTGCCGGACAATTGATTGATGAAGCAGGGCTTAGAGGATACAGATACAATGATGCAATGATTAGTGAAAAACACTGTGGATTCATAGTCAATATTGGAGATGCAAAATGCTCTGACGTTGTAGCGGTTATAGAACATGTGCAAAAAGTTGTGTTTGATAAGTTCAATGTGAAGTTAGAACCAGAAGTGAGAATTATCGGTGGAAGATAAAATAAAATTAACCAGAGAATATCACGTGCATTCAGTTTACAGTCGTAACAATCACGGCAAAAGTACAATCGAAGAAATTGTACAAGAAGCGAGAGCAAAAAAATTAAAGACTATAAGCATAACTGATCACGGTCCTGGACACTTAATGTACGGAATAAAAAGAAAATTAATTCCTGTACAACGTGAAGAAATTAATAGGCTCAAAGAAAAGTACGACGATATTGAAATTCTGATGGGAGTTGAAGCCAACGTAATTGGCTACGACGGAGAGATAGATATTAGAGAAGAAGAGAAAAAGTATTTTGATTTTATTAATCTTGGATTTCATGATGGAGTTAGATTTGTAGACAAAAAATCTTTTTATAATTATCATATTTTAAAAAGAATGAGCTGGATGGGACAATCGGTCAGGGAAAAAATGATTGATTTGAATACAAATACAATGCTAAAAGCATTGGAGAACAACGATATTTTTATAATAACTCATCCAGGAGATAAAATAGATGTTGATATCGAAAAAATAGCACAAACATGCGAAAAAACAAACACAGTTATGGAGATTAACAACCATCATCCGCACTTATCTGTAGAAGAAATCAAAATTTCTTCACATTATAATGTTAAATTTAGTTTAGGGAGTGATGCTCATCATAGAAAAAATATTGCAAATGTGAATGACAGCATCAAAAGAGTAATTGAATCAGGGTTGGATATTAGTAGAATTATAAACATCGATTAGGAGATTTCATGGAAGTTGTAATTATTACAGGAATGAGTGGAGCTGGCAAAAGTGCCAGTAGCGATATTTTTGAAGATTTGGGTTATTATACATTGGATAATATGCCGCCATCTCTTTTATTAAGTTTTATCGATTTGACTACAAAAAGCAAGAAAAAAATCAACAAAATAGCTTGCGTAGTAGATATTAGAGGTGGAGAATTCTTCGCTGATTTGATGAAGTCCATAACACTTTTGAAAAATCAAAGTATTGATGTTAAAATTTTGTATTTGGATGCATCAGATGAAATTCTAATCAGAAGATACAAAGAACATAGAAGGCCACATCCGTTGGCAGTCAATGGAAATATTTCAGAAGGCATAGCTAATGAAAGAGAACTTCTAAGTGAAGTCAGAAATTCAGCAGATTCAATCATCAACACTTCTAATTTGACACTGGGAGAATTGAGAAGAAAAATTTTATCTGAATTTTCACTTAAAGATGTAGACACAAAACTAGCAATCTCTGTAGTATCATTTGGATTTAAGCATGGAATTTTGCTGGATGCAGATTTGATATTTGATGTCAGATTTCTTCCGAATCCCTACTATATAGAAGAATTAAAAAAATCTTCTGGACTAAATACAGATATAAAAGAGTATGTATTTGGATTTGAAGAAGCAAATGAATTCTTGGATAAATTGGTGGATATGATGGAATTTTTGATTCCTAAATATTCAAAAGAAGGAAAAACAAACTTGGTTATAGGAATAGGATGCACCGGCGGAAAGCACAGGTCCGTTGCAATAGCACAAGCTTTGACAACAAGGCTTGAGGGAAATGGAGAAAAAGTTTATGTATCCCACAGAGACCAAAAATTTTGGTAAAAAAATAGTAACTATAGGCGGAGGAACAGGCAATTCTATATTGCTAAGAGGCGTCAAAAATTTCACATCAAACATAACGACTATTGTAACTGTAGCTGATGATGGTGGAGGAAGTGGAGTTCTCAGGGAAGATTTGGGAATGTTACCTCCTGGTGATATTAGAAACTGTCTTGTGGCACTTGCTAATACTGAACCTATAATGGAAAAATTAATAAATTATAGATTTTCAAATGGTCAATTAAAAGGTCAGAGCTTAGGGAATTTATTGATAGCTGCGATGAATGATATATGTGGCGATTTCAACGAGGCAATAAAAGAAATAAGTAACGTACTTGCGATTACAGGAAAAGTACTGCCAATGACTTTGGATAATGTCAAATTATTTGCTGAATTGGAAGATGGATCTACTATTGAAGGTGAATCGAACATCACGTTTTTGAATAGAAAAAACGGAGGTAAAATCAAAAGGGTATACACATCACCTAAATTGCTTTTGCCATTAAAAGAATCCATAGATAGCATAATGGATGCTGATATTGTTATATTAGGACCAGGTTCGTTGTACACATCAATAATTCCCAATCTTTTAGTAACAGATATATCAAAAGCACTAAAAGAAACAAAGGCAGAAGTTGTGTACATATTAAATATTATGACTCAACCTGGAGAAACTAATGGTTACAACGTTACAGATCATGTAGTTGCCATTATTGATCACGCAAATTCAAATATTATCGATAAAATCGTCGTTAATTCCAAGGAAGTAGACAAATATGCGAAATACAGATACAAATCAATTGAAAACTCTACGCCGATTTATATTACAGATGAAGATCGTGAAAATATGGAAAAATTAGGCATAGAAATCATAGAAGCTGATATATGTGATATTAGCTATGATTATATTGTGCATGATTCGAATAAATTGATGAAAACTATATTAGAAAGATATTAGTATGAATACGATTATTGAAAAATTAGACGGACAAAACAAAATACATGCACTTGAAAAAGCTGCAGATTTAATAAAAAATGGAAGTGTAGTTGCATTTCCAACAGAAACAGTATACGGATTAGGAGCAAATGGATTAGATGAAGAAGCTTGCAAAAAAATATTCGATGTCAAGAGAAGAAAAAGAGACAATCCACTAATCTTGCACGTAACTAACGATGAAATGGTCAGAAATTTATCGTCAGAAATCACTGAAGATCAAAAAAAATTGATGGATAATTTGTGGCCAGGTCCATTGACTATAATTTTCAAAAAAAGTGACAAAGTTAATGACGTTGTAAGTTGCGGAGGAAATACAGTTGCAATTAGAAATCCATCGGATGAAATCGCAAGATTTTTGATAGATAAATCAAATTGTCCAATAGCAGCTCCATCTGCAAATAAATCGGGAAGGCCATCACCAACTAATGCACAAGATGTTTATAGTGATATGCAAGGTGAGATTGAAATGATTTTGGATGGAGGAAGTTGTAACATTGGAATTGAATCCACTGTTGTCGATTTGACGGAGAAACCGTACACCATACTTAGACCTGGTTTTTACACAAAAGAAGATTTGGAAGAGTATTTGGATGAGGTTGTTTATGATAAATCTTTAATTGATTCTAACACTATTCCAAAATCACCAGGACAAAAATACAAGCACTACGCACCTAAAACAAAACTCATAGTAATCAAAGGAAACATGGATAACATACAAAGTTATGTTAATAGCTTGGGAATAAATACCGACGAAATTGGATTTATACTGTGTGAAGAAACTGCAACGAATGTAAACTTCGAAAATGTAAAAATAATTTCAAAAAGAAATGATTATTTGAATTTTGCACACAATATCTTTTCTTACCTCAGGGAGTTAGATAAATTAAATTACAAATTATTAATTTGCGAAGGGGTAAATGAACAAAAAATGGGTATAAGTATAATGAACAGGCTTAAAAAATCTTGTGCCAATAACATAGAACTAATTTAGTATGTTATAATAAAGAGTATAAAGTTTATTTTATAGGAGGAATTATGAGTAAAGTAACTGTATTTGATCATCCGTTGATTAAACACAAATTAACGATTTTACGTGATAAAAAAACAGGAAGCAATCAATTTAGACAGTTAGTTTCAGAAATAGCAACTTTAATGTGCTATGAAGTTACTAGAGACTTTAAATTAGAAGATTGCGAAGTAGAAACTCCAATAGGAACAACTACCGGTCAAACTCTTAGTGGGAAAAAGTTGGGAGTAGTTCCAATTTTAAGAGCAGGTTTGGGAATGGTTGAAGGATTTTTGAGTGTACTACCAGCAGCAAAAGTTGGACATATAGGATTGTATAGAGATCCTGAAACATTAAAACCTGTTGAATATTATTGTAAATTGCCAAAAGATGTTGAAGAAAGAGATATTATCGTTGTGGATCCAATGCTTGCAACTGGTGGTTCTGCAGAGGCAGCGATTACTTTCTTAAAAGAGCATGGATGTAAGAACATCAAATTGGTTAATATCATAGCAGCTCCAGAAGGAATCAAGATGGTTCAAGAAAAGCATCCAGATGTAGATATATACGTGGCAGGTCTTGATGAAAAATTAAATGAACACGGCTATATTGTGCCAGGTTTAGGTGATGCAGGAGATAGATTATTTGGTACTAAATAGCTTTAAAGCTTTTAGTTATATACTTATGGTTTTAGAGTATTTTTCATATTCTAAAACCATCTCTAATTAGGAGGTGAAACAATGTCAGATACTGCTATATCAAAAATTAAAGAAGCTGAAGAGAAGGCTAAGCTTATTGTCGATGAAGCTAATGAAAAAAGAAAAAGCATTTTAGAGGATGCAAAATCAGAAGCTGAACAAAAATACAACGACATTATCAACGAAGCGCAAAAAGTTCGAAATGAAAAACTTGAATCTTCAAAGAATAAAGCAATTGAAGAATCAAAAGATTTGGAACAAAAAGCTAAGATGAATAACGAAAGTATTAAAAACATCGACATTGATACAGTTGAAGGACTTGTAGACAAAATCGTTGAAAGGATAGTGAGTTAATGGCTATTGTAAAAATGAGCAAATTTGATTTGTATTCATTTGATTATGATAGAGAAAAATTACTCGAAGATCTTCAAAAGTTTAATTATGTTCATATTGATGAAAAGAAAGTAGAAGACGAAAATCAAGGTGTTAGGAATTTAGATAATTCTGAACAAATTGTTAGCACTAGTGAAAAGCTTACCAAAGTAAAATGGGCTATAGATTTGCTTGAAAAGTATTCAGAAAAGCACAATAAAATAGACGAATTAAAACAAGGTAAGAAAACATTTAGACTAGATGAGCTTACTAAAAAAGCACTTGATTTTGACTTTGATGAACACTACAAAGAACTTTCATCTTTGGATAAACAACTAACTGAACTTGATCAGAACAATCAAACTTTGAACCAAAAAAAATCTGAATTAACTCCATGGGAGGAGTTGGATTTGGATATTTCAAAGATTGATGATTTTGAAAGGGTTAAGGTAGTTACAGGAACTGTAAGTGATAAATTCATCGATCAGTTGAAATTAAACACAAAAGACATTGAAGATATTTATATCGAAGAAATTTCTCGTAATTCAGGCTTTGTTTACTTGCTGGTTATCTGTAAGGATTATGAAAAAGCACAAGATATCCTAAGAGACAATGGATTTGTCAATATTAATATTAAATCACATGGACTTGTAAAAGATGAAATCAGAAATATTGACGATCAAATCATTGCAAATAAAAAGCAATACAAAGAAATAGAAGATCAAATTAAATCAAAAACAGATTTGACTGAACAATTTAAGATTTATCATGATTATCTTGAAAACAACAGCTTAAAAGAAGAAGCTACAAGCAAAATTAAGAGGACTGATAAGATTGATATAATCGAAGGATATGTTCCTACTGACAAAGAAAAAGATTTTGAAAATGTACTACAAAACTCATTGAATAACAAGTATTATTTGGAAATGAATCCAGCAGATAAAAATGATCCAAATGTACCGATTATTTTGAAAAACAGAGGATTTGCAAAAGCTTTTGAAAGTATAACGGGAATGTATTCATTGCCAAAATATAACGAAGTTGATCCAACACCATTATTGGCGCCTTTCTATTGTTTCTTTTCAGGAATGATGATTGGTGATTTGGGATACGGATTGATTGTATTTTTAGCAATATTAGTAGCTCTCAAGATTTTTAATCTTGATGAAAAGAAAAAGCAATTCTTGAAATTCTTTATGTTCATATCGATTGCTTCGATGTTTTGGGGATACATTTACGGATCGTTCTTTGGTGGAATTATACCAATGACTCCAATCATCGATACGAGCAAAAACGCAATGACTTTAATAGTTTTATGCTTAATATTTGCTTTTATACATTTATTCTTTGCATTGGGAATCAAGGCTTACATGTTGATTAGAGATCACAAGCCTTTAGATGCATTTTATGATGTAGGACTATGGTATTTAATTATTATTAGTATATTGATATTATTAAGTGGCAACCTATTAGGATTACCTGCAGTGGCAATGACAGTAGCAAAATGGATTGCCATAGCATCAGCTGTGGGAATAGTTTTAACAGCAGGAAGAGATGCGAAAAGCATTGGTGGTAAGCTTGGCTCAGGATTGTATTCGTTGTACGGAATATCAGGCTGGATTGGAGATTTCGTATCTTATATGAGACTTATGGCATTGGGCTTATCAGGCGCATATATTGCTGTAGCAATTAATATGATTGTAAAAATGATGGCTGGATCAAGTATTATAGGATTCATATTTGGACTTATCGTATTCGTGGTATTCCAAGCATTCAACGCATTCTTGTCTTACTTGTCAGCATATGTTCACTCTGCAAGATTGATTTTCGTAGAAATGTTCAATAAGTTCTACGAAGGTGGTGGAGTGCCATTCAAGAAACTTATAACAGAATCAGAATATTTTAACATAACAAACAAATAGGAGGATATTATGGAAAAATTCTTTTTAGAAAACGGTGGATTAGTTTTAGGAGTATTATCAGTAGTAATAGCAGTTTTATTCTCAGGTATGGGATCTGCTAAAGGTGTAGGTAGAGCAGGGGAAGCTGCAGCTGGAGTAGTTATCGAAGAACCAGAAAAATTCGGTAAGTCATTAGTACTTCAATTATTACCAGGTACACAAGGTTTGTACGGATTCGTAATTGGTATTTTAATTCTATTCAAACTTGCAGGTGGAAGTATTTCCTTAGCACAAGGATATGTTTACATTGCAGCAGCTATACCAGTAGGTGTTGTTGGATATTTCTCAGCAATTGCTCAAAGTAAAGTAGCAGTAAGTGGTATCAATATCTTAGCAAAGAATGAACCTCAACAAGCAAAAGGAATTATCTATTCCGTAATGGTTGAGTTATATGCCATCTTAGCATTCGCTATTTCATTCTTATTAATGAACCAAATCCAAGCTTAATGGTGATTTAGATGTCTAATTTAGATAATATAATTAATGAAATTCTTGAAGATGCAAAAAAAGAATCTGAACAAATTCTAAATAATGCAAATCAAGAAAAAGAAAAAATCATTGAAACTAAAATAGACCAGGCTAATCAAGAAAAAGATACAATATTAAACAAAGCAGAATCTGAAGCAAAAGGCGTGTACGATAGACACTTATCTCAAGTTGTTTTAAAATCAAGAGATAATGCGCTTTTTGCAAAACAAGAAGTAATCGATAGTGTTTTACAAAAAATTAAAGATAAATTAAAGAATATGTCACTTGAAGATTATAAAAAATACCTAACAAATAGTTTATCCAAAATGGATTTGAATAGTGATGATTTGTTAGTATTACAATCTGATAAGTATGATAGTTTGAAGAATGAAAACTTTAATGTAAAAATATCAGATGAAACTGTTGACAGCGGATTTTGTATTAAAAGAGGTAATGTATTAATCAATAATAATTTTTCTTCACTGGTCGATTCAATGAAAGATGAATTGGAAGTAGAAATTGCAAAAACTCTTTTTAAGAAGTAGGTGATAATATGAAAAAAGAAGATTTCATACATCAATCTGCTATAACTCGTGTCAAAGAAAAGGAATTGTTGAGTAAGAATGATTATGAAAGACTGATAGATGCAAGTAATTTAGAAGAAACTGTAAGATTACTTTCGGATTCAGTGTATCAATCAGAATTTGCAAAGCTTGATAATTATAAGAATTACGATGTTGCTTTGAAAAATGAGTTAAAAAAGACTTATAAATACATGTATGATATGAGTAGTTTCCAATTTCCTGTCGATTTAATGGCATTAAAATACGATTATCATAATTTAAAAGTGTTGATTAAAGAATATCTAAAAGATGAAGATTTTTCTTCAATGTTAAGTGATATAACTAGAATTGAATTCAAAAGCATGAGAGATTCAATTAGAGAAAATACTGAAATTGAAATGGAACATTTTGATAAAGTTATCAAAGATTCAATCGCTGATTACGAAGAAAACAAAGATCCTCAAATGGTAGATATTTATGCCGACAGAGAGTATTTTGTGGAAACTTCAGAAATTGCAAAACAAATTGATTCAGATTTGATAAATGAATACGTCGAAGATTTGATAGATTTTACTAATATTAAAACTTTACTTAGAGTTCAAAACCAAAAGAAAAGTTTAGAATTTTTGAAAAAAGTCATTATTCCTAATGGAAGTATTGAATCTGAAAAGTTTGAAAGTGAATTGCATTCTGAAATTACCGAAGATAGTCCTTTATTCAAACAAGCTAGAATTTACTATTATGTAAAAGAAGCTATCAGTGAGTATAAGAAATCAAATAGTTTATCTGTCTTTGAAAAAGCAATGGATGATTATTTGATGGAAAAAATCAAAGAAATCAAAAAGGTTACTTATGGACCTGAGGTTTTGTTTGGATATTTATTTGCAAAAGAAACTGAAATTAAGAATCTTAGGATTATTTTTGTAGGAAAGATTAACTCATTGAAACCTGATTATATCAGGAGTAAGTTGAGGTTAAGTTATGCGTAAAAAAGTAGCTGTAGTAGGTGATAGAGATTCTGTGTTGGTCTTCAAAGCTTTGGGAGTAGATGTTTTTGAATCTATTGAAAGCACTGATGCTAGAAAAACAGTTGATAGATTAGCAAAAGAAGACTACGGAGTGATTTTTATTACTGAACAAATAGCAGAAAAAATCAAAGAAACAATAGATAGATATAATGATAAAGTTTCACCAGCTATTATCTTGATACCTTCTAATCAAGGTAGCTTGAACATTGGAATGAACAGAATCAATACCAATGTCGAAAAAGCTGTTGGAGCGAACATTTTGTAAAGGAGAGCTTATATTGAAAGAAGGTAAAGTATTAAAAGTATCCGGACCTTTGGTAGTTGCTGAAGGAATGGAAAACGCAAGCGTATATGACGTTGTTGAGGTTTCAGACGATAAGCTCATTGGAGAGATTATTGAAATGAGAGGCGATAAAGCCTCAATTCAAGTATATGAAGAAACAACAGGAATTGGCCCTGGGGATAAAGTTGTATCTACAGGTCACCCACTATCAATTGAATTGGGACCTGGTATATTAGAGCAAATGTTTGATGGTATTCAAAGACCATTAAAATCATTGCAAGAAAAAGCTGGAGACTTCTTGTTAAGAGGAGTTAGCGCTCCATCATTAAACAGAGAAAAGAAATGGGAATTCAAACCTGTTAAGTCTGTAGGTGATGAAGTAGAAGCAGGAGATATTATAGGTGAAGTTCAAGAAACTGAAGTAATTGTTCACAAGATAATGGTTCCAGCTAATGTATCTGGTAAAATCAAATCAATTGAATCTGGAGAATTCACTGTTGATCAAACAGTTTGCGTTGTAGAACAAGATTCTAAAGATATTGAAATAAATATGATTCAAAGATGGCCTGTAAGAAATGGTAGACCTTACAAGGAAAAGGAAGATCCAATCAGACCATTGATCACAGGTCAAAGAGTTATCGATACATTCTTCCCAGTTGCAAAAGGTGGTACTGCAGCAATTCCAGGACCTTTCGGTAGTGGTAAAACAGTAGTTCAACACCAATTAGCTAAATGGGCAGATGCTGAAATAGTTGTGTATGTAGGTTGTGGAGAACGTGGTAACGAAATGACAGACGTTCTTAATGAATTCCCTGAATTGATTGACCCTAAGACTGGACAATCATTGATGAAGAGAACTGTTTTAATAGCGAACACTTCAAACATGCCAGTAGCAGCCAGAGAAGCAAGTATCTATACTGGAATTACAATCGCTGAATACTACAGAGATATGGGCTATTCGGTAGCGATGATGGCTGACTCAACATCAAGATGGGCAGAAGCTCTTCGTGAAATGAGTGGTAGACTTGAAGAAATGCCTGGTGATGAAGGTTATCCAGCATACTTGGCATCAAGAATTGCTGATTTCTACGAACGTGCTGGAAAAGTAAAATGTTTAGGTAGTGATGGAAGAGACGGATCATTGACAGTTATCGGTGCGGTATCTCCTCCAGGTGGAGATATTTCAGAACCAGTTACACAATCAACACTTAGAATTGTAAAAGTATTCTGGGGTTTGGATTACGCATTAAGTTATATGAGACACTTCCCAGCAATAAACTGGATTAACTCTTATTCATTGTATCAAGATAAAATCGACGAATATTTGGATGGTAACGTAGATAGTAATTTCTCAGATTTTAGAAAACAAGCTATGAAGTTATTACAAGAAGAATCATCTTTATTAGAAATCGTAAGATTGGTTGGACGTGATTCATTAAGTGATGAAGATCAAATCAAACTTGAAACTTCAAAATCTTTGAGAGAAGATTTCCTACAACAAAACGCATTCCACGAAACAGATACATTCTGTTCATTGGACAAACAAGCAAAGATGTTGGATTTAATCTTAACATTCCACAAGGAATCTTTGAGAGCTTTGGAAGAAGGAGCTTATGTATCTGAAATTTCAAAACTTGCTGTAAGAGAAAAGATTACACGTGCTAAAAACATTCCAGAAGATGAACTACAAAGATTTGAAGAAATTAAACAAGAAATTAAATCACAAATTACCGATTTAGTTAATGGAGGTGAACGTTAATGATTAAAGATTATAATTCAGTAACAGAAGTAGTCGGACCATTAATGGCGGTAGAAGGTGTAGAAGGCGTAAAGTTCGATGAACTTGTTGAAATAGAATTACAAGATGGAGAAAAAAGACGTGGTCGTGTTGTAGAAATTGACCACGATGTAGCAATGGTTCAAGTATTCGAAGGTACATCAGGAATTAACTTACAAGAAACTACAGTAAGATTTTTAGGTAGACCTTTGGAACTTGGAGTATCTGAAGATATGATTGGTAGAGTATTTGATGGTTTAGGTAGACCAATAGATAATGGTCCTAAAATTATTCCAGAAGATAAAGTGGACATCAATGGTTCATCTATCAACCCTGTATCCAGAGATTATCCATCAGAATTTATAGAAACAGGTGTATCTACAATTGATGGTTTGAATACTCTTGTTAGAGGACAAAAACTTCCTATATTCTCAGGATCAGGTCTTCCTCATAATAAATTAGCAGCTCAAATAGCAAGACAAGCAAAAGTTTTGGGTAAAGATGATAAATTCGCCGTAGTATTTGCTGCCATGGGAATAACATTTGAAGAAGCACAATATTTCATCGGAGACTTTAACAAAACAGGCGCTATCGACAGAGCAGTATTGTTCATGAACTTAGCTGATGACCCAGCAATTGAACGTCTTTCAACTCCAAAAATGGCGCTTACTTGCGCAGAATTCTTGGCTTTTGAAAAGGGAATGCACGTATTAGTAATCATGACAGACATGACAAACTACGCAGAAGCACTTCGTGAAGTATCTGCTGCAAGAAAAGAAGTTCCAGGTCGTAGAGGATATCCAGGATATTTGTACACTGACCTTGCAACTTTATATGAAAGAGCTGGAAGAATCGTTGGAAGGGAAGGATCTATAACTCAAATTCCTATCTTGACAATGCCAGAAGACGATATTACTCACCCAATACCAGACTTGACAGGATACATTACAGAAGGTCAAATTATACTTTCGCGTGAATTATACAAGAAAGGATATGAACCTCCTATTAATGCAATTCCATCATTATCAAGACTTAAAGATAAAGGTATTGGTAAAGGCAAAACAAGAGAAGACCACGCAGATACAATGAACCAAATCTATGCAGGTTATGCGTCTGGACTTGATGCAAAACAATTATCTGCAATTCTTGGTGAATCTGCATTGAGTGATGCCGACAAAGCATTTGCAAAATTTGCTGAAAGATTCGAAAGAGAATATGTAGATCAAGGTTATTATACTGATAGATCTATCGAAGAAACTCTTAATATCGGCTGGGATTTATTAAAAGAAATACCACGTACAGAATTGAAGAGAATTAAAGATGAATTAATAGATAAATATCTTGGAAATGGTGAAGGGACTGATGAGTAATGGCAAGACTCAACGTCAATCCTACAAGAATGGCTCTGTCGGAGCTAAAAGCTAGACTCAAAACATCTTCCAGAGGTCATAAGTTATTAAAAGATAAACAAGACGAACTTATGAGACAATTCATCGACATGATAAAAGAGAACAAAGCTCTAAGAGAAAAAGTTGAAGAAAAACTTCAAAACTCTTTCAGCGATTTTCTAATGGCAAGTGCAATAATGAGTCCAGAGTTTTTAGATGAAGCAGTATCATTTCCTAAAACAAAGGTAAATGTAGATATTGAAACTAAAAACGTAATGAGTGTAATTATTCCACAAATGAAATTCTCTCGTGAAGGTGAAGCTGATTCTAGTGAAATATATCCTTATGGATATGCTCAAACATCACAAGATTTGGACTTGGCAATTGACTCATTGAATTCAGTTATGGATGATATGTTGGAATTAGCTCAAATCGAAAAAGCTACACAATTAATGGCGGATGAAATTGAGCAAACTAGAAGAAGAGTAAATGCTTTGGAATATAGAACAATTCCTGATTTGGAAGAAACAATTAAATATATCAGAGCAAAGCTTGATGAAAACGAACGTGCTAATATTACGAGACTTATGAAAGTCAAAGATATTATCGCAAAACAAGAAAACGAAGCATAAAAATAAGACTGGGTAAAATAATCTTAGAATTAGATTACTCAGTCTTTTTTTATGGTAATATAATTAGTAGAATGAAAAATATGTAGAGGACAGTATGAAGATTATAATTTCACCCGCAAAAACTTTTAAAATTAGAAAAATTAAAAACAAAAATTGTGATTGTCTATATGAAAGCAAGAAAAATGAGCTAGTTTCGATTATAAAAGAAAAATCCATCGAAGAACTCAAAAATTTGTGGAAATGTTCCGACAAAATAGCAGAGGAAAGTTACAACCTTTATCAAAATTTCGATGAGGCACCAAAAGGTTGTGCGATATTAAGCTTTGACGGAATACAATATCAATACATGGATGTTAACTCATTGGATGAAAATCAATTAGGATATCTGGAAGAACATCTCAGAATATTATCGGGACTTTACGGAATACTTAGACCATTAGATGAAATATCAAAATATAGATTGGATTTTGAAGACAACTTAATTAATCTGTATGAATTTTGGGAAGATGAAATAAGAAATCACTTTAAAGGTGAGGAAATAATCGATTTGGCATCAAAAGAGTATGGTCAGAATATTTACAAATACTTAGATAAAACACCAGTTAAGATTGATTTTAAAGAAGAAGTATTTGTAGAAGGAGATATTAAATTAAAGACAAAAGCAACTCCATCTAAAATTCTTAGAGGTAGAATGGTAAATTATATGGCAAGAAATAATGTTGAAGATATTGAACAATTGAAGAAGTTCTCTTGTGATGGATATAATTATTCTGAAGATTACAGTGATATAAATAAGCTTGTTTTTGTGAAATCAAAAGTGTCTGATTAATTAAAAAAGACTTTGTTTGTAACATGTGTTAAACAAAGTCTATTTTTTGATTTTTTTGATTTTTGTTTTGTATTTGTTTCTATAATCGTTAGGTGTAACTTTTACCACTCTACGAAATGCCTGATCGAAATAAGATTGGGAATTGAATCCACAGAGTTTTGCTATATCGTTGATTGGCTTGTTTGATGTTTTTAATAACAACATCGCAGATTCCATTCTCCTGTTTAGCAAAAATTGCATTGGAGTTTTACCGTAATGATTTTTGAATTCGTGTATTAAATGTGACTTAGAGACCATAAATTTTTCTGAAATAGAATCTAATGTGATTTCTTGATTGAAATTTTCATAAATATAATCTTCGACATGTTTAGTAAATGAATCTTGTGCAGGATCATCCATTGTGAATTTTAAATCGCCACGTCTTTG
Source organism: Finegoldia dalianensis (assembly GCF_046255015.1). Classification (NCBI taxonomy): domain Bacteria; kingdom Bacillati; phylum Bacillota; class Tissierellia; order Tissierellales; family Peptoniphilaceae; genus Finegoldia; species Finegoldia dalianensis. Next base: position 462,100 of record NZ_JBDLBQ010000001.1, on the reverse strand, counting down.
AATTTCTGTAATCAAAATACTAATCAAACAAGAGCACACTCTTTGATATCTAAATCTCTTGTACTTGGCTTCTTCCAATATCTTGTTGATATAGTACAAAATTACCATATCACGGTCGTTGATGTGATTGTGTTTGATACTAAGAACTGCTTTATCTTTTTGTTCTGTATCGAAAGATACTTCAGAAATAGCTAGTGTATAGAACTCAAAACTTTCTGATTTAGAAATTTCTGTAATTCTGGAACCTTGATTTACTATTAATACATCAAAAGGAAGAATTTCTATCTTTTTGTCATTTACAATAAAAGTTCCATTTCCTTTAAGACAATAGTACATTTGATAAAAAGGAAGTATTCCTCTTTTCACTTCTTCATTCATTTTAAGTTCTGTTTTAGAAATAAATAATAACTTGATGTACAAATCATCTCTAGGCTCAATCTTGTAAAATTCACTACTCATTTTCTTTTTCCAAGCAATCCTTGCATATTCCGTTAATCAAAATATTTGTAGAATAGATTTTGAATCCTTTCAAATCGGAACTTTCAACTGTATTTTCCGTATTAAAATTGTAAATCTTGCCACATTTATCACATTTAAAATGTCCATGAGTTTCAGTTGTTATATCGTATCTTAGCTCTGAGTTATCGATGTTAAGTTCAGATACAATACCAGCTTTCACGAAGACTTTAACTGTATTATAGATAGTTGTTCTAGATAATGTAGTCAATTTGGGAGCTAAATTTCTGTAAATATCATCTACAGTTGGATGAATATGATGATTTTCCAAATAATCTAAAATTACAATTCTTTGATATGTAGGTTTAATACCATTGTCTAGTAATTTTGTTCTTAAATAATTTCCATTGTTTTCCATAATAATTTCCTTTCAAATAACGCTTTTTATTATATCAGCTAGAAGATATACAAGTCAAACCACTTGAAATATATTTGACTTCAATGTAGAATATATAGGATAAAAAATCAAAGGAGTGTTTTATGAAAAGAATTATTGGAGTAGACGAAAAAGTATCTCCAAAGATGCTAATACCTCTAAGTATTCAACATACTTTCGCTATGTTTGGAGCGAGTGTATTGGTGCCTATAGTTTTGGGGATTAATCCTAGTATTGTTTTATTGATGAACGGTATAGGTACACTGTTATTTATTTTGATAACAAAAAGAAAAGCACCGGCGTATTTGGGAAGTAGTTTTGCCTTCTTAGGACCTGCAACCATAATAATTGGACAATCGGGATTTCGTTATGCACAGGGAGCTTTCGTTGCAATAGGACTTATGGGATGTATTTTAGCATACATAATTTATAAATTTGGAACGGATTGGATTGATGTTGTTTTGCCACCTGCTGCTATGGGAAGTGTTGTAAGTTTGATAGGATTTGAACTCGCACAAGCAACTGTTTCTGGTGGTAAGATCGGTGCAAATATTATGACGGATACAAGAACTACAAACGATCTTATAGTTTTCTTGGTCACATTGTCAGTAGCAATCTTAGGTTCTGTTTTATTCAAAAAATTCTTAGCTACAATACCGATATTAATCGCAATTATAACAGGTTATATTGTAAGTGTAACATTAAAAATGGTCGATTTTACACCGGTAATGCAAGCATCATTATTTACATTGCCTAAATTTCAACTTCCAATATTTGACCTAAAATCTATAATCACAATGTTGCCTGTAATTTTGGTAATAACAAGTGAACACATTTCACACCAAGTAGTTACAAGTAATATCATAGGAAGAGATTTATTAAAAGAACCTGGCCTTCATAGATCGATTTTTGCAGACAACTTTTCAACTGCATTATCTGGTTTTATAGGAGGAGTTCCAACTACAACTTACGGTGAAAATATCGGCGTAATGGCAATTACTAAAGTTTATTCAGTTTATGTAATTGCGGGAGCAGCTTGTATATCAATTTTAATGGCTTTTATTGGACCATTATCAGCACTTATTTCATCAATACCAGGAAATGTAATAGGTGGAGTAACATTCTTACTTTACGGTATGATTGGAACAAGTGGTATCAGATTATTAGTAGACCAAAAAGTAGATTACTCACAATCTAAAAACTTAATATTAACTTCTGTAATATTTGTAACTGGACTTTCAGGATTGAAAATAAACTTCTTGGGAGTATCATTATCAGGAATGGTTCTAGCATCAGTTGTTGCAGTAGTATTGAGCTTATTATTCTATGTATTTGATAGATTGGGAATAATGAATGATTAGTAAGTATAATTAGTGGACTTTTCTTAGTTCACTAATTTTTTTATTGAAAAATTGCATTCGTATCATTTTTTCGCAAGTTTATGTATAATTTTAGTATGAAGGTTTTAATTATAGAAGACGATAAAATAATTTTAAATTCACTTAAAAAATATTTAGAAAATTGGGAATACGAAGTGTTCACAAATTCTGGAATAGATATTATGGAGGATGTCAAGAATATAAAACCAGATATAATATTGATGGATATTATACTTCCTAGTTTTAACGGATATTTTTGGTGCGAAAAAATACGAAAAACAACTGATATTCCAATAATTTTCATATCTTCAAAATCAGAGGATTTGGATATAATAATGGGAATGCAGATGGGAGCTGACGATTATATTACTAAGCCATTTAATTTTGATGTATTAATGGTTAAAATCAACGCCGTAATGAAAAGATATTACGGAAACAACATCATCAAAAGCGTTTTGGAGTTTAATGAAGTCATGCTTTTTGTGAATGAATTCAGATTAGAATTCGATGACAATGAAATTAACCTTACAAAAACAGAAATGTTAATTTTAAAATCGCTATTTGAAGCTAAAGGTGAAATAGTCACTAGGGAAAAATTGATGGATAAATGTTGGCAAAATGATTTTTTCATAGATGATAATACTTTAGCTGTGAATATCAATAGAATAAGAAAAAAATTAAACAAACTTGGCTTGGACGATTTCTTGTTGACTAAGAAATATTCAGGATACTATTTAAATGATGGAAGAAATTAAAATGGATAAATTAGTGTGCTTTTTGAAGAAAAATCTCAATTCTATTTTGTTTTTTGTGTCAATAAATGCTATTTATTTTATGGTTGTTTATTTGAACAATGTAGACCTAAAAGTGTTTTTACAAGGTTTTGAAATCTGTTTGATAGTATTTTTAATTTATTTGGTGATTAAATACTTAGATTTTGAAAAGGAATTGTCAAAAGATGAGAAAATAGAAGATTTGGAAATTCAAATTGAAAATATTAGAAATCAGTATATTTCTTGGCAAAAAGATATCCAAGAATATTTTTCTATGTGGGTACATCAGATTAAAACACCGATAACTTGCTTGGAAATTCTGACAGATGATAATAAAGAAATGAAGATGCAACTAAAATCAATCGACAACTACACGAATATGGCTATAAATTATTTGAAGTTAAATTTGCACGAAAAAGACATGGATATAAGCGTTGTAGATGTGGATAATTTACTGAATATTTTGGTCAAAAAATACTCACTTTTGTTTATAAACTCACATATTAGCTTGGATTTTAGAAAACACGACATAAAATGCATTACAGATAGCAAATGGTTAAGTGTTTTATTGGAACAAATCCTCTCTAATGCGATTAAATATTCTGAAAATTCACAAATTATCATAGATTCATTCAAAAAAGATAATTCAGTTGTGATTTTAATTGAAGACAAGGGAATAGGGATTCCAGAAGAAGATATCAATAGAATTTTTGATAAAGGATATTCGGGATTTAATGGAAGATTGAAACAAAAATCAAGTGGTTTGGGTTTGTATTTGGCGAAATCTATCGCAGATAAACTAGATATTAGATTGAAAGTCGACTCTGTTGTAGGTCAGGGTAGTAAATTTTATATTATTGTGAATAACTAATCTTACAATTTTGTAAGATTGAATGATTTTTGTTAGTTTAGATAAATGCTACTTTTTCTAAATTCATTTAACATATAGTTATGGAGGGTGTTATGAATATTTTAGAATTAAACAACGTAAGAAAAGTATACAAAACGAAAAATGTTGAAACAGTAGCATTAAAAGATGTGAATTTTTCTGTAGAAAAGAATGAATTTATAGCGATAATGGGAGAATCAGGCTCTGGTAAAACAACTTTACTTAATGTAATATCAACATTAGATAAGCAAACTAATGGAAAGGTTGTGTTAAATGGCAAGGATATATCCATTTTAAAAGAATCGGAAGTTGCAAAGTTCAGAAGGGAAAAGCTGGGATTTGTATTTCAAGATTTTAATTTATTGGATATTTTCTCAAACAAAGACAATATATTTTTGCCGATGGTGCTTTCAGATTATAAGCCAAAAGAAATGGAGAAAAGATTATCTGAAATTCAAGGTTTGTTAGGAATTGAATCTTTTGTGGGCAAATATCCTTATGAGGTTAGTGGTGGACAAAAACAAAGAATTGCTATTGCAAGAGCTTTGATTACAAAACCAGATTTGATATTGGCTGATGAGCCAACAGGTGCATTGGATTCAAAATCATCAGATATGATACTTGATTTATTCACAAAAATTAATAAATTAGGACAAACTATATTGATGGTAACTCATTCTGTGAAGGCAGCCTCGTTTTCAGATAGGGTAATATTCATAAAAGATGGTGTCGTGTTCCATGAAATATACAAGGGAAATAGCGACAACAATGAATTTATGGAGAGAATAAATGAATCCTTGACAGTGTTAAATAATCGAGGTGTAGATAATGAATTCTAAATTATCTACAAAGTTTGCCATTAAAAATTTAAAAGCAAACAAAATCGTAAATATTCCATATATTTTGTCAACGAGTATTATGGTGGCGATTTTATTTATTATGATATCTCTATTAGATAATAAATACGTTATGCAAAAAGACCAATTTGGAGCGATAATAGTTTTCGGATCTGTTATTATTGCGATATTTACATTTGCGATTATTATGTATGCGAATAGGTTTTTGATAAAAAGAAGATTCAAAGAATTCGGATTGTACCGTGTTTTCGGATTGGAGAACAAGCATATCAATAGAATTTTGCTAAAAGAAAAGTCGATATTTTTTGTGATTATTTCAATCCTAACAATTGTTTTTGGGATTACATTGGGAAAAGTATTGTTCTTAGCCGTTGGAAAATTGATGCAAGAAAATTTCAGCATAATGCAGTTTGGAGTTTCAACCAAAGCAGTTATATTATCACTACTATTTAATCTTGTAATTAGCGTGTTAACATTTATCTTCGATATATTAAATATAAAATCAGCTACAACCAGGGATTTATTTGCCAAAGGACAAAAATCGGAATCTGAACCAAAAGTTAAAGTAATATTTTTCATTCTAGCAATAATTCTAACTGCAATTGGTTATTACATTGCATTGACTATTGAAGGAAGCTTTGAAAGTTTGCTGATGTTTTTCGTGGCAAGTTTACTTGTATTGTTTGGAACGTACTGTGGCTTTGTTGCAATAACAATTTTTGTACTAAAATTGATGAAGAAAAACAAGAATTTTTTCTATAAATCGAAAAATTTTATTACAGTTTCTGGAATGCTTTACAGAATGAAATCAAATGCAGTCGGATTAGCTAGTATTGCAATTTTGTGCACAGGAGTTGTAGTATCATTGTCGACTACAATGGCGATCTACAACAGTGCAGAAAAAGTTGTCGATTCAACTGTAAACAGAGATTACAAATTGACTGGAACGATTATACCAGATAAGGATTTTTCTAAAAATATCGAAAAAGAAAAAACTAGATTGAAAAATTTAGTCACAGAAAAAACAAATCCTAAAAATGAATATTATCAAGTTAGTACAATGATGTTTGCAAACCTTGAAGGTAATAAATTCACAAGAATTGGAAGGAATAATGACAAGCCTATCTATATTATGATTCAAACGTTGGATTCATTTAACAATAAGTTTTCCAAAAATTATTCTTTGAAAGACGGAGAAATTTTATTAAATTCAAATTACATGAAATATTTAACATCAGATAAGATAACATTAGGAAGTGTTGATTATAAATTCAAAAAAATAGATGAGCTTGAAGGAAGAAATATCGCAGTGGATATGTTCTACGTCGTAGTGAAAACTGATGAGGATTTGGTAAGATTTTGCAATGATTTCAAAATGCCAATGGAAAATGATGCAGGATACAAGCCTTTAGAAGTAAATGTATCTTACTTTTTGGATTCAGAAAAAAATCTAGATGGAAAAGAATTTATCTCTAAAGACAGTTCTCTTCAATTTGTATCTAGACAAGAAACAAAAACTGGAGTGTACAGTATGTTTGGAGCGTTCTTGTACATTGGTTTCATCATAAGCTTTGTTTTATTAATTGGAACTTCGATCATTGCATATTACAAACATTTGTCAGAAGGAATTGAAGATAGAAAAAACATTCAAACAATGAAGAAAGTCGGATTGTCAAACAAAATGATTAAAAAGACATCATCGCAACAAATATATTGGATGTTCTTCTTACCGCTTTTTGTGGCAGTGATTCATTCTGCAGTTGCATCTAAAATGTTGTATCAATTGTGTGGGCTTTTTGGAATAAGAAATATATCTGAATTTGCTATTCCGTTTGCGATATCAGTTGCCATAATAATTACAGTGTATTTCGTAATATTTAAAATAACAAGTAACGTCTACTATAATTTGGTAAGCGAAGAAGAATAAACTGGGGGAAACTCCAGTTTTTTCGTTGTATGTTTTAAAAAATAATGGTTTCGTGATAAAATAGGAATATCAATTAAGAGGGGTTTAAAATGAAAGTAGTTAGAACTGAAGATGCGGTAGGTCATATTTTACCGCACGATATGACTAGAATTGTAAAGGACGTGGTTAAAGAGAGAGCTTTTAAAAAAGGTCACGTTATTACAGAAGAAGATATTCCTGTTCTATTAAGTATGGGCAAGGAACATATTTATGTTATGGAATTGGAAGATGATGATTTACACGAGAATGATTGTGCAATTATTTTGAAAGATATTTGTATTAATGAACATATGCATTCATCTGATATAAAAGAAGGCAAGATAGAAATAATTTCTGATGTGGATGGATTTTTGAAAGTCGACAGAGATAGGTTATTCAAGTTAAATTCAATTGATGACATATCCATTGCAACTGTTCTTGGCAATCAACCAGTAAGAAAAGGACAAAAAATTGCTGGAATGAGAATTATCCCGCTTTTCACAAAAGAAAAAATAATGGACGAAGCGAAGAAAATAATGAATGGAGTTCCTATTTTGGAAATCATTCCATTTGATAAGACAAAAAAATGTTCAATCATTACAACTGGATCTGAAGTGTACAAAGGTCTAATCAAAGATCAATTTGGACCTGTGTTAAAACAAAAAATGAAGGATTACAATTGTAAAGTAATAAATCACGTCATAGTCGACGATAATAGTGAAAATATTACACGAGAAATCAACAAAGCATTAGAAAACAAATCCGATATAATTTTGGTTTCAGGTGGAATGAGCGTCGATCCAGATGATATGACACCAAAAGCGATAAAAGATTCCAAGGCAGAAGTGATAACTTATGGTTCTCCTGTACTACCAGGAGCGATGTTTATGCTAGCTTACAAAAACAATACTGCAATTATGGGACTTCCAGGTTGTGTGATGTTTAACAAATCTACAGTTTTTGATATCATCTTGCCTTATATTTTTGCGAATATTAAAGTTACAAAGGATATGATTAATAGTTTGGGTTATGGTGGATTTTGTATGCAATGTTCAGAGTGTCACTTCCCAAATTGTGAATTTGGTAAAGGGTTATGATAGGAAAGGTAATAAACAAGAAAAAAATATATTTATCGGCAGCAATTCTTGTAGCTTCGTTGATTTTTGGGATTTTCATTAGAAAGCAATCGGGTCTTTCATTTGAACCGAAAATAATGAATTTTGCACAAAATCTTACAGATAATTTTACTTTTTATATTTTCAAGGCATTCACAATACTTGGAAATTTCAGCACGTATTTTTTGATATTGGCTATTAGCTTATATTATTCAAAACGTATTGGCAAGAATTCATTTTTTTCAATAACATTAATTTCTTGTTTAATTGGCCTTGTAGTTATGAATTTGTACAAATATAGTTTTGTGAGAGTAAGGCCGTTAGATTTTTTCAAAATAGAACAAGGTGGTTACAGTTATGTTAGCGGTCATAGTTTGGTAAGTACAAGCTTTTATTTTACTTTGAGTTATTTGTTATGCAGTTTGAAAAATTACAAATTCATTTATTTGAGAATAATTCCATTTGTAATTGCTTTTAGTAGGTTGGTTGTGGGAGTACATTGGCCAACAGATGTGTTTTTTGGAATGTTAGTGGGATATGTGTGTTATCTAGCTACGATTTTTGTGGCAGAAAAATATATAATAAAATCAAATAAAAATCTTGATGAACTATAAATTTATTTTTATGGTTCATTTTTTATTGGAGGTCTTCCTACTATACATTTGAACTTGGTTGGTATAAAATTTAATATGAAGTATTAAAAGGAAGGATTTAAAATGGATAAATACGATTGGTTTGTAATAATATGTAGTATTGTTCTGTTATCGATTACTTTTTTTCTTGGATTTGTTGTATTAAAAGACAATGAAACAAATTTGGATAGAAGATTAAAAGAACATTTTACTAAAATGGGACACAATTCCCTGATTGCGATGATGGCAAAAATCACAAAATTTGGTAACGTTGAAACACTTATGATTATAAGTATACCTATTGTGTTTTTTACTGTGAGTCAACACAATTATGTATCAGCATCAGCTATAATAATGAGCGTTATGCTTAGCGTTATTGCAGTTCACACATTAAAATTTGTGTTCAGAAGAAAAAGACCAAAAGTAACTAGCGGGATCAATTATATGGGATATTCTTTTCCAAGTGGTCATTCTTGCGTTAGTATGAGCTTTTATTTGACGATTGCTTATGTGCTAAGTTATGGGTACAAATTTTTCTTCGTGACGATGTTAATTGCCATTGTGTTTGCTTTTATGATTGCCATTTCCAGAATTATTTTGGGAGTACATTGGTTTACGGATGTCGTAATAGGTAGTTTTATTGGGCTAATATGTGCATATTGGTCTATATATATGTTCAGAATGAATTATTATTTTACATTTATTTTTGGTTAGGAGTGAAATTATGAGTACAATTGAAAAATTAAGAAAAGACAAAATGTTAGCTATGAAGAACAAGGATAAAGTTAAATCGGGAGTTATTTCTTTGATTATGAGCAACATTTTATTGGAACAAAAAGAAAAGAAAAGGGATTTGACAGACGAAGAACAATTAGCTTTTGTAAAAAAAGAATTGAAGCAAACAATGGATACATTGGAACAAACTCCAGAAGACAGAGTTGAAGCGATTGAAGAAACTAAGACAAAAATTGAAATTATCAAATCATATCTTCCAGAGCAATTATCTGAAGATAAATTAAAAGAAATCATAGAAAAATTTATGGAAGAAAACTCCCTTGAAAAATCAAATAAATCAAGAGGACAAATAATGAAATACATTATGGGAGAATATGGTAAATACACTGACGGTAAGACTGTTAACGAAGTGGTTGAAGAAATTATAGGTGCATAGTGGATAAGAATACTGTATTAAATTATTTTAGAGATTTTTCTAAAATCAATAGATGTTCAAAGCATGAAGAAGAAATCGCAGATTACTTGGAAAAGTTTGCTCATGACAACAATTTAGAGTGCAAAAGGGATAAGTTCAACAATATCTACATTAAAAGAGATTCAGACAAAAGTTTAAAAGACAAACCAGGAATAATTCTTCAAGCGCACATGGACATGGTTTGCGTTTCGGATGAAGAGTATGATTTTGACAATGGAATTAAAATCATAGAAATGGATGGCTTCATGTTTGCGGACAAGACAAGCCTTGGAGCAGACAATGGAATTGGCCTTGCCATAGCTATGGCTACATTGACATCCAATCACAAACTTCCTCAAATAGAAGCTGTGGTGACTACAAGTGAAGAAGTCGATATGAGTGGTGCGATGAATTTCGATTTTGATTTGTCTGGAAAATATTTCATTAACATAGATTCAGAAGATGAAAATGAATTGATTGTAGGCAGCAGTGGTGGAGAAAATGTCAATGTTGAAATAGACAAGAATTACGTTTCAGATAGTTTGTCTAATTTTTACAAAATTTCTGTAAAAGGACTTAAAGGCGGACACTCTGGAATGGAAATTGATAAGAACCACAAAAATGCAATCAAGGTTGTGTTTAAATTCTTGGAATCATTAGATGATTATTATATCTGTGATTTCAAAGCTGGATCAAAGGACAACGCTATTCCTACAAATGCAGAAATAATCTTATCTACAGATGAATCCATTGACTCACTTAACAAAAAATCAGAAGAATTTATATCTAAGGTTGATTTGGAAGATTTTGATAAGGATTTGAGGCTTTTAATTGAAGATGTAAGTCCCCAAAAATGCTTAGATAAAAATACAACAGAAAATTTCTCTGGTTTAATTGGAGAATTAAACTCTGGTGTGATTTCTTACATTGAAGGACTTGATGAAACAGTCGAAACATCTTGTAACTTGGCGATTGTAAATTCTTTGGACGATAAATTCGAAATCATATTATCTACGCGATCTTCAAATCATGACAAATTAGTAGCGCTACGAGAAGATATAGTTTCAAAAGCGAACAAACACAATGCAACTGCCTTCGATTACAATTATTATCCTACTTGGGAATTCAATGAAAAATCAGAGTTGATGGAGGTTGCAAAGAAAGCTTTCTCAAAAGTAAACGACAAAGAAGTAGATGTTAAAGTAATCCACGCTGGACTTGAATGTGGAGTGTTTGCAGAAAAATATAAAAAAATTGACTGCATTTCAATTGGACCTACAATGTACGATGTACACACAACAAAAGAAAGATTAGATATTGAATCTTTAGAGAGATTTATTAAATTCTACAATGAAACTTTGAATATGTTGACTAATTAGTTACGCTGTATTATAATAGTATTACAGAGATACAATTAGGAGGTCGTATGAAAAATAATAAAAAGTTTGCAATTATTTTAGCCATAATTGCTTTAGCCTGTGTTGGAGGATTGGTCTTTAAATTAGTTAAAGCTAATAAGAAAAACGAAACTAAGTATAGCTTGTATACAGTATCCGCAGGAAGTGATTTGGTGTTTAGTGCAATATCAAAAACGGGCGATGTACAACAAGTTTATAACAATCAAGCTTATGGTGAGGTTGAAAAAGTTCATGTGAAAACTGGTCAATCTGTTAAAAAAGGAGATTTATTGATTACTTTTGTAAACAAAGAAGTTGAAAAACAAATTGATCAAATGGAAATGCAAATAGAGCAAGCCAAAAGCCAAGCAAATTATGCATTAGAAGATAGAAATAGCGCATACAAATCCTACAATAAATTGGTAGAAAAATACAACGAAACTTTTTCTCCAGAACTAGAAATGCAAATTGATCAAATGGAACCTACACTCAATCAATCAAATAGAGCTTACAAACAAGCACTTGATCAAGTAGAGTTGCAAAAGAAACAGCTTAAAGATTTAAAAGAAAGTTCAAGAAAAACAATCAAGGCTATAATTGCTGGGACTTGCAAAGTTAATGACAAAAACATCGATAATCCGATGAGTCAAGGAACATTGATTGAATTAACTAGCGATGAAAATATAATTGAAGGAAATATTTCTGAATACGACTACAATAAATTAAAAGAAAATGATGAGGTTGAAGTAATTCCTATTAATGGGGATGAAAAAACAAAAGGAACTGTAGTAGAGATTTCCAATACTCCAGAAAGTCAAGCTGGATCATTTGAAGCTAATCAAATGCAAAACATGGCAGAACAATCTGGAAGTAATTCTTCAAATTTTGTATTTAAAATAAAAACACAAAAACCTATACACATTGGATTCAACGTTCAAGTAAGAAAAAAATCAGATAAGATTGAACTTGCAAAAGACATGGTAAAAGAAGAAGATTCTAAATACTATGTGTTTGAATACAAAGATTCAAAAGCTGTGAAAAAAGAAGTTCAACTAGAAAAAAATACTAATTCTTATACTGTGATTTCTGGATTGAAATCTGGTGACAAAATTATTTCTAAAGTAAAAGATTTGAAAGATAATCAAGAAATAAAGGTTGAAGATTAGTCATGATAGATTTAATTAAAATCAATAAGTTTTACAATTCAGGAGAAAACAAGCTTCACGTTCTAAAAGATGTTAGCCTTAACATTAATAGTGGTGATTTTGTCGCAATAATGGGTGAGTCTGGTTCTGGAAAGTCTACGTTGATAAATATCCTTGGATTTTTGGATAAAAAATTTACAGGACTATATAAGTTTGAAAATGTTGAGGTAGGCAAATTTACAGATAATAAATTGTCCGATCTTCGCAATAAATCCGTGGGATTTATCTTCCAACAATTTCAACTTATTCAAAATTACACCATAGCTGAAAATGTAGAACTACCTTTATTGTATCAAGGTAAATCCTATAAATACGCAAGAGAAAAAGCATTGGAAGCTTTGGATTTGGTAGGAATTAAAAATCAAGCAGACAAAAGACCGAAACAGCTTTCAGGTGGACAACAACAAAGAGCAGCTATAGCACGTGCCATTGTTCACAATCCGAAATTTATTATAGCAGATGAGCCAACAGGTGCGCTTGATTCAGAAACCAGTAAGGAAATAATGGCGCTTTTTAATGAATTGAATCAAAAACTCAAAATCACGATAATAATGGTTACTCACGATAAAAATATTACACATAATTGCAACCGAAAATATTTTATGTTAGATGGTGTTTTAAAAGAGAGGGATAGTTATGAAGTTTAATATTTTATTAAATACTGCCTTCAAAGATATCATCAAAAACAAAAAGCGATCTTTACTGACTATGCTTGGAATTATTATAGGGATTGCAGCAGTAATAACTATTATCGCAATTGGTAGAGGATTCCAAGATTACGTTGTTGATAGTTTAATGGGTGGAGAAGGAAAGGAACTTAGCGTTGCGTTTTATTTCCAGCCTGAAAATCCAACAAATTCAGTGGGAAGCAATACATCCGTCTTAACAGAGAAAAATATTCGAGATATTTCACAGATTACAGATGTTCTAAAAGTTGAATCTGATCCAGAAAAATTTCAAAATGATATGGTAAATGTTTCTATGCAAAAAAATGACGGGAAAATTGAAAGTGCATTTGCCAAACCTGTCGAAGAAACTGAAAGTAAAATAGTAAAGGGAAGAGCTATTACTAAACTGGATGGAGATACAAACCAGAAAGTCGCCGTTATAACTCAAAAATTAGCTGATGAAATATTTGAAGATGAAGATCCGCTCGACAAAACAGTTCTTGTAAAAAATGATTATTATGTTATCGTTGGAATAAAAGAAAATAATGCTGCAACAAATTTGTTTAGTTTTGGAAATGATGTAGATATACCAAAAGGGACATTGGAATCTCGTAAACCTAAAAATAATAATTCAATATCTATGATTAATGTTATTCTGAAAAATGGTACAAAAGTTCAAGACAAAGCAAAAGAAATCCAAGAATATCTTGAAAAAAATGGTCCAATGAAAGATGCAGGATCATATAATTTTGTCGATATTGCTCAACAAATTGAAGGTATTAGTAATGTGTTAGGTTCGGTCACTATATTTATATCTTTAATAGCTGCTATTTCTCTTCTAATTGCAGGAATTGGAATGATGAATATGATGTACATTTCAGTAGCTGAAAGAATCAAAGAAATAGGAATTAGAAGGGCAATTGGAGCAAAGAAAAAAGAAATTTTGTATCAATTTATGTTAGAAGGGATTATTGTAACTGTTATTGGTGGAATAATTGGATACATTATTGGAATGATAGCTGCATTTATTGCATCGAAATTCTTGCCATTTCCAATCAAACTAGAACTGATGCCGGTTTTGATATCTTTAGGAATATCTTTGGGAATAGGAATTGTGTTCACTTATTCTCCGGCAAATACAGCGGCAAACAAAAATGTAATAGATATTATTTAAGATTAGAAAATGAGTTTATTAATCAATAAGCTCATTTTTTATTTGATTTTTAGCATAAAATCCTATATATTTTTAGTGGGTGATTAAATGATATTAATGATAGATAATTACGATTCATTCACATATAACATTGTTTCTTATTTGAGAATTTTGAAAGAAGAAGTTATTGTGAAAAAGAATGATGAGATAAATTTGGAAGAAATCAAACAATTAAATCCGGAAATTATAGTGATTTCTCCAGGGCCTAAAACTCCAAAAGAATCCAAAATTTCTCTTGAAATATTTGAAAAATTAAAAGGGGAATATCCAATTCTTGGAATTTGTTTGGGCCATCAAGCATTGGCTTACTCAATGGGGCTTCGCATTATAAAAGGGCCACGTCCAATGCATGGGAAAATGACAGAGATTAAACATGACGGCAAAGGAATATTTACTGATATTCCAAATCCTGTAAAGGTTATGCGTTATCATTCGTTAATTGTTGATGATAGCAAATTTGAAAATGGAATGTATGAAGATATGGTTATAACATCAAAGACTTCTGATGGAATAATTATGGGATTTAGAGATTCGAAAAATAAGATAGAAACTGTTCAATTTCATCCTGAAAGCGTGGGAACTGATTTTGGCTTGAAAATCATTGAGAACTTCTTAAAGGAGGTAAGAAATGATTCATTCTAAAAAAATCAAATCAGATGTAACCGTTCTAGATATTTTATATAACATTAAAGATAAGAGTTTACCTTTTTTATTAGATAGTGCAAAGGGAAGTTACAATCAAGGTAACAAATCATATATAGGATTTGATCCGGAAATTGTTTTAAAATCAAAGGATAACAACGTTGAAATCAGTGGTCTTGTAAACAAAAAAGTTAATGATAATCCGCTAAATCAACTCAAAATATTGATGGATGATTTTTTTGAAGAAGATGATAATCAATTTATTGGTGGAGCGGTTGGACTTTTATCTTATGATTTTACAAGTTCTAATTGCAATGTAGTTTTAAATTCTGAAAAAAATACCGAAGTATACGATGCTTATTTTGGAATTTATTTTAAAATAATAGAGTTTGACAATAATACACAAGAATACACGATTTATTACTTGGATGATACAGATATTAGAGATGTTGAAGCTGCATTTGTAAAACCAGATTATGTAGATAAGGAATATAAAACATCTGAACTTATAAAAACTATAACAAAAGAAGAATATTCGAAAAGCTTTGATGACATAAAAACAATGATTGAAAATGGTGATGTGTACGAAGTTAACTTGACGCAACAATTCATTGTAGATACGACTAAAGATAAGTTCGATATTTATAAGAAACTTCGCGAAGTTAACAAGGCAGACTTTATGGCTTATATGGACTTTGGGGAATACTGCGTTTTATCTTCATCTCCAGAGAGGTTTTTTGATTGTCAAAATGGATTTGTTCAAGCTAGACCTATTAAGGGAACCATTCGAAGATCTGATGATAAAGATGAAGATGAAAAATTAAAAAAAGAATTACTAAATAGTGACAAAGATATTTCAGAATTATTGATGATAGTGGACTTGATGAGAAATGATTTGGGAATGAGTTGTGATGCTGAAACTATAAAAGCTATTAGCAATTATTCGTTGGAAACTTATGAAAATGTTCATCATTTAGTAGCTACAATTGTTGGTATATTGAGAGAAGATGAAGATGTGTTTAGCTTAATCAAAAATATTTTTCCAGGAGGATCAATCACGGGTGCTCCAAAACTTGCATCAATTAAAGCGATTGACATGGTTGAAAAATTCAACAGAAATATTTACACAGGATCTATTGGCTACATTTCATTTAATCAAAATTGCGATTTCAATATTTTAATTAGAACGATTTTAAAAATAAAAGATCGCTGTTATTTTT
The DNA here is from genome assembly GCF_046255015.1 of Finegoldia dalianensis. Classification (NCBI taxonomy): domain Bacteria; kingdom Bacillati; phylum Bacillota; class Tissierellia; order Tissierellales; family Peptoniphilaceae; genus Finegoldia; species Finegoldia dalianensis. Next base: position 446,084 of record NZ_JBDLBQ010000001.1, on the reverse strand, counting down.
CAGGTGGTGGTGCTATAACTTGGGATTCTGAAATGAATAGCGAATATGATGAAACAATTCAAAAATCAAAAAAAGTGTATGAGGCTTTGATATGAACGATGGAATAAAATACGGTAAGGGACTTTTTGAAACGATAAAAGTAGTTGATTTTAAGCCGATTTATTTGGAAGATCATATTGAAAGACTTGAAAATTCAATGAATTTTCTGGGAATAAATACGGATGAATTAAGAGACAACATCTACGAAAAAATACAAAATATTGATTTGAATGCAGATTGTTTGAGGATAATGGTGTTGGATAATAATGGCGATTATGATTTGTTCATTAACACTAGAAACACAGATTATTCCGAGTTAAAGTACACACAAGGATTGAAATTAAAAGTTCTCAATCAGTTAAGAGATAAAAACAATCCTCTTGTATATCACAAAACCAATAATTACTTACTGAATGATTATTTGCACAAAGAATTATTGAAAGATGGGTTTGATGAGGGGGTTTTTCTAAATCAAGACGGAAATGTAACAGAAGGAACGTACACAAATTTGTTTTTTATTCAGGAAAATACAATCATCACGCCTCCTGTAACTGATGGTATGTTGCCAGGAATTTTTCGCAAAAAACTTATAGAATTTTTGGAGACAAATGGTTATAATATACTTGAAAAGTCAATTAAGCTAAACAATTTGCAAGATATGGATTGTTGTTTTGTCACGAATTCTTTAATGGAAATGAGATTTGTTAAACAAATTGATGAGATAATGTTTTCAAAAAACAATCTGTTTTGCGAAATATCAGAAAAACTTATGAAAGAAAATTAATTTACAATTTTAAAATGACGTATTTTTGAAATCGGAGGAGTTTATGGATCATGACTACAAAACCTACATGAAGTTGGAAAATCAACTTTGTTTTAAACTTTATGCAGCTTCTAGAATGGTGACAAGTACATACACACAATTTTTGAAACCTTTAGGGTTGACCTACACTCAGTACATTGTGTTATTAGTTCTCTGGGAAAAAGATGGAATTACTGTAGGAAAGTTGTGTGAAAAGTTATATTTGGATAACGGTACTATCACGCCTGTTATCAAAAAGATGCAATCACAAGGTTATCTTGAAAGAGTACGTAGCTCAAAAGACGATCGAGTTGTAATAATTTATCTAACAGATGAAGGGAAAAAATTACAAGAAAAAGTAAAAGATATTCCAAAATTAATGAATGGTTGCTTGGAATTACCTGATGAGAAAAAAGTTCAATTATATGATTTACTACAAGATTTTTTGAATAATAACAAGATAAAATAAAGTAAAAAACGATCCAATATTTATGTTACCATTAATATTAGATCGTTTATTTTAATTAACTCTAGATAATAATAATTTTACGATTTCGCTGTTATCATCTAATTTTATAGCTGGTATAGTTCCAACTTCTTCATTAGTTGTGCCATCTTCATTAAGACCTTGTCCAAGAGGGTACTCCACGATTAATCCTGTATTAGGAAGTGACTTGTAAGTGTGAACTATATTCAGACCATTTCCAGAAGTTGTTTCTCCTACAGTAGTTGCAAACTTCGTTCTGTTGGCTATTTGACACACGAAATCAGCACTGTTTCTGGTATTTTTGTTTTGCAATATATACACATCGCATTTTTGGTCTTCTGATTTTTTTATTGCTAGTTTAAAATTAGTAATGTATTTTATACTTTTTTGATTATCGTTTATTTTGATGTTCGCCACATTTTCTGTAGTTTTAAAGCTGATATCATTTCTATCTAGAATATTTTTTGATATAATAGGTTGAGTTTTATTTGCGACATTAAACTCAAATTTAATGTCTGATTTTAGTAGAGGTTTGATTATCACATTAATCGCATAATCTAAATTATCGGAATCATTATCTCTCAAATCTATTATGATTTTATTTTTCTTTTTATTAGTTTTCAAGATACTGCTGAAAATTTGGGCGTCCTGTTGAATATTTACTGAATCAAAGTCTGATACTTTTACATATAATGCATCTTTGTAATTGTCAATAGAATACGCTCTGAAAGTTTTTTCAGGAATTTCTTCAGTCAAATTAGAATATCTCTTCATTGATAAATTATTTAATATTTGATTGTGATTATCTTGTTGTAGAATTTCATTAAAAGTGTGTTTATCTGCTATTCTAACATTTGAATCATAGAGCTTTTTCAAAATATCATTGTACAAATCAAATACTTCTTGTGTCGACATTTCGTCTTTCTTCTTGCCTGATTCCAATTTTATTTTAGATTTAAAGTTGGGTTTTAAAGATAAAAAGTCGATATCTTTGTATTTTTTTGTTTGTGGTAAATTCATATATGAACTTTCAATTTGATTACATAATTCATCAAAATCTTTGAGTATGTATTTTTTTGGAATTATTTGACTGTATTCAGCTGGCCTAGAATTTATGTATTTGTAACCGAAAAAGCCAAAGATAAGTAATAAAACCAATAAAAATATTTTATTCGCAATTTTATTTCCTTTTCTTTGTTTATTCGCTCTATTATGTGATGTTTTCATTTCTCACCTCTTTTTAATCAGTATAATATAAAAAAAAGAAAGGGTCAATTGAATAAAATAATAGAAACTGGGTATATAAATATAGAAAGAGAAAAAGAGGTTAGTTATGAATAATGTTTTACTGATAAATAGAATAATTCCAACAATTGATGACGATAGAATTTGCAACATTACTTTTGTAATTGCAGACATGCATTTACAAGAAGTTCACGACAAAATAATTAAGGTTATTGACTCATCAGAATATATGGATTTAAATAACACCGAAATAAATTACAATGGATTTACTACCAAACAAAAAGCAAAATTGATTCCTGAAATTATGAAGCTATTGGTAGAAAATAATCTTAAAGTTTACGGTGTTTATGATTTGTATTCTTAAATTTTAAGTAAAATGATTAACTAACAGTCACATAAATTAAATTATAAGGAGTATGATAAAATGAACAGAGAAGAATTATTAAACAAAATTAACGAACAATTAGTTTTTGAATTACAATCAGGCTATGAATACAAACAAATGGCTTCTGAATTCAACGAAATGGATTGGGATGGATTTGAACACTTCATGGAAAAGCAAGCTCATGAAGAATATGAACACGCTGAATACTTCAGACATTGGTTACAAGAAGTTGGATATAAGATTGAATATAAAACAATTGAAGCTCCAAAAGCTGACTACGATAAAGATGTATTAAGCATTTTCAAAGCTGCTTTAGAACACGAAAAAGAGGTTACAAGAAGAATCAGAGAATTATTTGATGCAGCTCATGAAATCAAATTCTATGAAGTATACACTCTTCTACAAAAATTCATTGACGAACAAATCGAAGAAGAAGCTACTTTTGATAATATCATAGCAAAACTTGAAAGAACTGAAAACAGTAATGCTGGTCTTGCAATATTAGACAAAGAATTAGGACAAAGACAATAATTTAGATTAATCATGACCACCCGTAAAACGGGTGGTTTGTTCAAGGGCTATAAGCCCGAGTGATACCAACCAGCGTCTCAAGGCGCTGGTTTTCACTCCATTCAAACCTAACTGTTTTTGCCACTTTAGCCTATCCCTGAAAGGGATTTTTAATTTCTATTTCCCAAACGGATCTGTATATTCTTTTACACTCAATTTATCAAGTGCTATATCATGTTGCTCTTGTTCTCTTATATATTTTGCTATTGTCTTTTCATTCAATCCCACTGTGCTCACATAATATCCTTCTGCCCAAAAATGACGATTGCCAAATTTGTATTTTAAATTCGCATGTCTGTCAAACATCATTAGGGCACTTTTCCCTTTTAAATATCCCATAAAACTTGATACTGATAATTTTGGTGGAATGCTTACTAACATGTGTACATGATCTGGCATCATATGCCCTTCTATTATTTCTACTCCTTTGTATTTACAAAGTAATTTGAATATTTCTATGAGACTTTCTCTATATTGATAAAATATCACTTTTCGTCTATACTTTGGAGTGAAGACTATGTGATACTTGCACATCCATTTTGTGTGAGACAATGAATTAGTTTTATTTGCCATAAAATCACCTCTTATTATTTTAGGTCTGAACAACTCTATTATAATACTTGGTGATTTTTTTGGTATAACCTAAGAACGCCTACCCGCATAGCGGGTAGTTTATTGTTTCGTTCGCAAGCGAACTCAACTGACTAAAGTCATCAATCAAAGCGACTTTTTGAAGTCGCTTTTTTAGTGCAAATAAATTAAAGTTTTGTTATAATAAGTGTTATATTTCTTAAATATTTAATGGAGGTGAATATGAAAATAATTAATTCTGATTTGGAAAAAATCGCTTTTTTGAAAGAACAATATCCTGATGAATCTCTACCAGAAATTGCTTTTTGTGGAAGAAGTAACGTTGGTAAATCATCTTTTATTAATTCTATTTTGGATAGGAAAAACTTAGCAAGAACTTCCTCTAAACCTGGAAAAACGCGTACAGTTAATTTTTACAATGCAAATAATGAGTTTAGATTAGTAGATTTACCAGGATATGGGTATGCGCAAACATCAAAATCTGAAAAGAAAAAATGGGCGCAAGTTATAGAAACTTATTTAAATAATAGAAGAAATTTGTACGAAGTATTTTTAATTGTGGATATTAGACACAAACCAACCGTTCAAGACAAAGAAATGTATAATTGGATTATTCAAAGTGGATTTTGTGGGTTAGTAATAGCTACAAAATTAGACAAAATCGGAAAAACAATGATTAAAAAGAATTTGAATATAATAAAAAAAGAACTCAACATAGATGATGATAACCTCATCTACGAATACAGTTCAACTTCCAAGACAAATAAAAAAGCTGTTATGGAACAGCTTGAAATGATTCTAAAATATGGTAGTGGTATTGAAGAATAAAAGTAAGTAAACCCCAAGTGATTGGGGTTTTGTTTTTAAATATTTTGTGTGTGGCAATAATTTTATGTCATGTATGAATTATTATTGCCAATCATATAATTTTGTTGGATTATTCGACAACTGAGAAGTCATCTTTTCCAGCGCCACAAATTGGGCAAACCCAGTCTTCAGCTAAATCTTCGAAAGCTGTTTGTGGTTGAACACCTGCGTCTGGATCTCCTTCAGCTGGATCATAAATATATCCACATACGTCACATACATATTTTTTCATGTTTAATTTCCCCCTTTAAGATAATTACCTGTTATCAGGTACAAATTATATATACCCACTGAAAAAAATTCTAATCATTTTTCGGTTTTTATTTATAATTCAAATATTTAATGATAAGTTGTTAAATTTATTGAACATATGGGTATATAAATATTGGGTGATAATATGTATATGTTTAAGAGGCAATTTGTCAGCGATAGGACAATTGCTACTAAAAATATTCATACTATGCTCAGACTATTAAGAAAAGTTGTACCAGATGAAGAACTACTTTATGATATACGATTAATAACTAATGAATTGATTTTTAATGGACTAGAACATGGTAACCAGTTTGATATAAATAAGAAAATAACCTTCAAAATAAAATTGAATGATGATTCGATAAAAATATGTGTACAAGACGAAGGTACAGGGATTGATTATTGTTCGAACAGTTATTTTAATAATGATATTTATGTCAGAGGTAGAGGATTATTTATAGTAAGTAAATTAGCTGACGAATTAAAAATTAAAGAGAATTGTGTTGAAGCAAAGCTATTAGTGAGACCTAATTAATTAGTGATCTAATAGCTTGTTTTATTGCAAAAAATTATTAAATGTGATTTTACACAAATTTTTCTTTTATTTTTTTCAATTTATGATATAATGAAGTGTCACAAATTAGAGGGAAGTGGAATTTTGAAAAGAGAAGATGTAAGAAACGTAGCAATTATTGCCCATGTTGACCATGGTAAGACAACTTTGGTAGATGGGTTATTGAAAACAAGTGGTATTTTTAGAGAAAATCAAGATGTACAAGATCGTGTAATGGATAGTAATGATATAGAACGTGAAAGAGGAATTACTATTCTTTCTAAAAACACTGCAATTGACTACAAAAATCATAAAATTAATATTATAGATACTCCGGGTCACGCTGACTTCGGAGGAGAAGTAGAACGTGTATTGAAAATGACGAGTGGAGTTGTGCTGGTAGTGGATGCTTTTGAAGGACCTATGCCACAAACAAAATTTGTATTGAAAAAAGCTTTTGAATTAAATTTACCTACAATTATTTGTATCAATAAAATTGACAGAAAAGAAGCTAGGGTAGATGAAGTAGTAGATGAAATTTTGGATTTATTTATTCAATTAGATGCAGATGAATCCTATTTGGATTCTCCATTTGTATTTGCTTCTGCTAGGGAAGGATTTGCAACTGATGATTTGGAAGAAAGACCAGAAGATATGACTGCCTTATTGGACAAAATCATAGACTACATTCCAGCTCCAGAAGGAGAAGAAGATGCACCATTTAAGCTTTTGATTTCTACAACTGATTTTAGCGATTACGTTGGTAGAATTGGTATCGGTAAGATTGAACAAGGTAAAGTAAAAGTTAATGATAGCTGTGTTATAGTAAATTACAATAATCCAGATAAGAAAAAGAAGATTAAAGTAACTAAGATTTACGAATTCGATGGATTAAACAGAGTCGAAGTTAATGAATCTAAATTCGGTTCTATCGTAGCCTTAACTGGTGTAGAGGGAATAGAAATTGGAGACACATTAGCAAATGAAGAAGATTGTGAACCTATTGAATTTGTAAGCATTTCAAGTCCTACGTTGGCGATGAATTTCTCAGTTAACAATTCTCCATTCGCTGGCAGAGATGGAAAGTTTGTAACAAGTAGACAAGTTCGTGCTAGATTGTACAAAGAATTAGAAACGGATGTAAGTCTAAAAGTTGAAGATACTGATTCTACAGATACTTTTAGAGTTAGTGGTAGAGGAGAACTTCACTTATCTGTTTTAATAGAAAATATGAGGCGTGAAGGATTTGAATTCCAAGTTTCAAAACCAGAAGTTTTATTCAAAAAAGACGAAAATGGAAAAGTTCTTGAACCAATTGAAATAGTTACAATTGATGTTGAAGAAGGATTTGTTGGTACTGTAATTGAGAAATTGGGAACAAGAAAAGGTGAGTTGCAAGATATTTCAAATACTTCTAGCGGATATACAAGGCTTACTTTTGAAATTCCTTCTAGAGGTCTTATTGGATATCGTCAAGAGTTTTTGAGCGATACAAAGGGTAATGGAGTTATCAACACAGAACTTAAAGGATATGAGCCTTATAAAGGCGAAATTCCAAAACGTCAATTAGGTTCATTGATTTCATTTGATACAGGAGTTGCTACAGCTTATGGATTAAATTCAGCACAAGACAGGGGAATTTTATTCGTACAACCTCAAGATGAAGTATATGAAGGAATGGTTGTAGGGTCTAATGCAAAAGGATTAGATATTGAAGTAAATATATGTAAGAAAAAAGCACAAACAAATATCAGATCTTCCGCAGCAGATGAAGCATTAAAACTATCTCCTCCAAAAATCATGAGTTTGGAAGAAATGATGGAATTTGTTGAAGAAGATGAATTAATTGAAATTACTCCTCATCATTTGAGATTGAGAAAGAAGATTTTGGATACTCAATTAAGATACAAATCAAAAAAATATAATAAATAATTTTAGCGGGAATTTATCAGTTGATAAGTTCCCTTTTTTTAATTTAAAATTTTTAAAATAAAATTAACAATAAAATTGAATTGTCGAGAATAAACACTAACATTAATGGGTATATAATGTATATAAAAATATAAAGTATCATAATTTTTCTATTTAATTAGTATAGGGATGTGTATTAGAAGTTTAATTAAAAAAAACATTTGCTTTAGTTAGAAAAAGCGTGTATACTTAAATTATCAAATGCATTATATTATATTTTATTGATGGGTAAAGGTTACCCAAAAAAAAATTTTAAGGAGTAAAACTATGGCTGAAATTAATATCAAGGATAACACATTAAATGAGTTTTTCGATGCAATTATGATGTTAAATGGAAAAGAGGAGTTACAACGTTTTTTTGAAGACGTTTGCACAATGAGAGAGTTACATTCAATTTCACAAAGATTAGAAGTAGCAAAATTACTTAAAATAAGAAAAACTTATAGCGAAATTGAAAAAGATACTGGCGCATCTACTGCGACCATTAGTAGGGTGAATAGATCTTTACAAAACGGTGCTCAAGGTTATGAACTTGTATTAGATACTTTAATAGCAAGAAATTTGGAAGAAAAAAGAAAAAGAAAACAAAAATAACTTTTTATCCGCAAACTTTATTTTGCGGATATTTTACTATGACATAACATTTTGGGTATATAGTAAATAAGAGGTGATTTAATGAAAATTACATTTTTAGGAGCTGCACAAGAGGTAACAGGATCTTGTTATCTTGTGGAAACTGAAAAACACAAATTTATGGTTGACTGCGGATTGTTCCAAGGAAGTAAAGAGTTAGAACAAAAAAACCATGATGAAATAGACTTTAGTGAAGCGGAGTTTATGATTTTGACGCATGCTCATATTGATCATACAGGAAGAATTCCATTTTTATATAAAAATGGCTTCAGAAAACCAATCTACTGCACAAAAGCTACAAAAGATTTGGCAGAAATAATGCTAATGGATAGTGCCAAGATTCAAGAGAGTGATGTTGAATGGGAAAATAGAAAAAGACAAAGATCGGGAAAAAAACTTTTAAGTCCACTTTATACGACGATAGATGCAATGAGTTGTATTTCATTATTTCAAGGGCGTTACTATAATGAGGTAGTTAAAATAAATGAGGACATAAGTGTTGTTTTCAGAGACGCTGGTCACATGCTTGGATCGTCAAGTCTTGAAATATTTATCACTGAAAATGGCAAAACTACAAAAATTATTTTCTCAGGAGATATAGGGACTTCAAATAATCCTATTTTAAACAATCCATATGTTTTATCTGGTTGCGACTATTTAGTTATGGAATCCACTTATGGTAATAGAATTCACGAACCTTACAAAGAAAGTGTACATTCTTTAATTGAGATAATTGAAAAAGTGTCATCAAGAGGTGGAACTGTAATTATTCCTAGTTTTGCAGTTGGAAGAACTCAAGAAATCATTTATGAATTAAACAGTTATTACGATTATCAAATAAAAAATCATTATGAGAAGAAAGTCCCAGTATACGTAGATAGTCCTATGGCTATCGAAGCGACAAAAGCATTTATGAAAAATACCGATTTGTTTAATCAAAAAGCAAAGGATTATATTTCAAGTGGAGATAATGTATTCGAATTCGAAAACTTACATTACGTTAAAAATGTAGACGAATCGAAAATGCTTAATAGCGTAAAATTCCCTAGAGTAATTATTTCTTCTAGCGGAATGGCTACAGCTGGACGTGTTCGTCACCATTTGAAACACAACTTGTGGGATGAAAAAAACGCAGTTGTTTTTGTTGGGTATCAAGCGCAAGGATCACTTGGAAGAATTTTATTAGATGGTATAGATGAAGTTAAACTTTTTGGCGAAACAATAAAAGTCAACGCTGAAATATATAATTTGGGCGGATTTTCAGGTCATGCCGATCAAAACAATCTTATGGATTTTGTAGACAATATGAAAGTAAAGCCTAAGAAAATCTTCATAACACATGGTGAAAATGAGGGAGCAGAAACTTTATCTAATTTGTTAAAAGAAAAGTATAATGTTGAGGCTGTTATCCCAAAAATTTATTCAACAGAAGAATTTGAAGCTGGAAATTACAATATAGAACAAGAAATATCTACAAACCGAGAAAATAATGATTTGTATGCCGAATTAGAAAAGATAAAGAAAAAAATCGATCGATTGTATGAAAATAAAGAATTATTCGACCATAACAATATGGATTCTGAAGAATACAATCAACTTAACAATCAAATTTTAGATTTGAAGAATAAAATCATGACAATAAACATGATAACTGGAGAATAAGTCTGTATAAAAGGCTAATTAAATAGCTGGGAGAAAATATGGAAAAATATTTTTATCAGGGAAATAATGAAACGGATGTATATTTGTTTCATGAAGGAAACAATAATAATTTGTACAAATTTTTAGGATCTCATATTTACTCAGATGGATTTGGAACCTACACCAGATTTTTGGTGTGGGCTCCTAATGCTAAGCACGTAAATTTAGTTGGAGATTTCAATGATTGGGACGATTATTCACTTCCGCTTCAAAAATTACACGATGAACAAATCTGGGAGATTTGTATTAGAGATGTTAAAATCTTTGATTCATATAAGTACAGAATAGTAACACAAGATTCAGGAGTTTTATATAAAGCGGATCCATTTGCATTTCATAGCGAATTAAAACCTAAAACAGCAAGCAAGGTTTATGACATTGATGGCTATAAATGGAGTGATAAAAAATGGCTCACAAAAAGAGAAGAAACTGATATATTTCACAGTCCTATGAGTATCTACGAAATAAATCTTTCTTCATGGAGAAAACATGATGAAAATTATCTCTCCTACGTTCAATTAGCAGATGAACTTGTATCTTATATCAAAGAAATGAATTACACACATGTTGAATTTATGCCCTTAATGGAACATCCATTTGATGGATCATGGGGATATCAACTTACGGGTTTATTTGCAGCGACTTCTAGATTTGGCTGTCCAAAAGATTTGATGTATTTGATTGACAAATTACACCAGAATGATATTGGAGTTATCATGGATTGGGTGCCGGCTCATTTTTGTAGAGATGATTTTGGACTTAGAAAATTTGACGGAAGTAATTTATTCGAAAAATCTGACCAATACTTAGCTGATAATGATCAATGGGGAACGTTGAACTTTGACTTTTCAAAAAAAGAAGTGGTGAATTTTCTTATATCTTCTGCATTATTTTGGCTCAAATACTATCATTTGGATGGAATAAGGGTTGATGCAGTTGCTTATATGATTTATTTGAACTTTGGTGGAAAAGATATCAAAAACGAAGATGGCGGCTATGAGAACAAGGAAGCTATCGAATTTATTAAAAAATTAAATCAAACAATCAAAAAAGAATTTCCAAGTGCTTTTGTCATTGCAGAAGAATCAACTTCATGGCCAAATGTTACGAAGTCTGTAGAAGAAAATGGACTTGGTTTTGATTTTAAGTGGAATATGGGTTGGATGAATGACATAATCAAATATATGAAGATGGATCCAATCTTCAGGAAAGACCATCATAATTTATTAACTTTTTCGATAATGTACACCTTTAATGAAAATTACATTCTACCATTTAGTCACGACGAAGTAGTTCATATGAAAAACTCAATGATTGGTAAAATGCCTGGAACTTACGATGAAAAATTCGATCAAATAAGACTTTTGTATTCGTTTATGTTTGCTCATCCAGGTAAGAAACTTTTATTTATGGGTAATGATATAGGACAATTTGATGAATGGAATGAATACAAAGACATCACATGGGAAGTTTTGGAATACGAAAAACATCAACAATTAAAACATTTCATGAAAGATTTGAATAAATTTTACAGAGATAATAACGAGTTTTATGATTTGGATACTAGCTATTCAGGTTTTCAATGGGAAGATGTGAACAACGCAAATGAATCTTTGATTATTTTCGAGAGAATAAATTCTAAAAACGAAAAAGTTATTTGTATTTTTAATTTCACACCTGTAAAAAGAGAGAAATATCCTGTAGGTGTCGATTATTATGCGCTTTATTCAGTTGTACTTAACTCTTCCATGAAAAAATATGGTGGTAATTTGCTAAGGAATAAACCTTATTATTCCAAAAATAACGGACACAACGACAGAAAATTTTCTATCAAAGTTGATATAGAACCATTTTCTGCGATGTTTATAAAATTAAATAAACTTAGAAATATCAATATAAAATAGGAGGGCGTATGAAGGCGCGAAATAGAGTTGTCGCTATGCTTTTAGCGGGAGGACAAGGTTCAAGACTAAAAGCATTGACAAAAAATGTTGCAAAACCAGCAGTTTCATTTGGTGGAAAATATCGAATAATTGATTTTGCTTTGAGTAATGCTGCAAATTCAGATATAAGAGATGTAGGAATATTAACACAATACAAACCATTCAAATTAAATTCACATTTAGGAAATGGATCTAGTTGGGACTTATCCAGAAATTCTGGCGGTTTAAGAATTTTATCTCCATTTGCCACAGAAAGTGGTGGTAATTGGTATGAAGGTACAGCCAATTCTATTTACGAAAATATGAATTACTTGGATGAATTAGATGCAGAATATGTTGTTATTTTATCTGGTGATCATATTTACAAAATGGATTACAATAAAATTTTAAAATATCATAAGGATAAGAATAGCGAACTTACAATAGCAGTAATGGAAGTAGATTGGAGCGAAGCTAGTAGATTCGGTATTATGAATACCGATGAAGATGGGAAAATTGTTGAATTTGAAGAAAAACCAAAAAATCCAAAAAGTAATTTGGCTTCTATGGGAATATATATTTTCAATTGGCATACTTTAAAAAATTATTTGATTGAAGACAATGAAGATAAGAATTCGAAACACGATTTTGGAATGAATATAATTCCTAAGATTATAAATGATGGACTAAATGTTTTTGCATGGAAATTTGATGGCTACTGGAAAGATGTGGGAACTGTAAGAAGTTATTGGCAGGCCAATTTGGATTTATTAAATCCTGATAATAGACTTGACTTGTACGATACTAATTGGAGAATTTACACAAAAAACAGAAATCTTCCTCCTCATTATGTTGATGAAGTTGCAGAGGTCAAAAAATCTTTAATTAATGAAAATTGTTTGATTTACGGAAATGTGAACAATTCCGTTTTGTTTTCTTCGATAACTGTAGAAAAGAATGCAGAAGTTCATGATTCTGTTATTTTAAGCGATACCGTTATCAAAAAAGGTGCAAAACTTTACAACTGTGTAGTCGCAGAGTCCATGACTATTGAAGAAAATCAAGTAATTGGTGAAAAAAACTCCGACAAAATCTTCTTGGTTAGCGAAGATGGAATTGAAGAGTGTTAGGAGGAATTTATGCAAAATTGTATTGGAATTATATACGGCGGAAAAAGTAGACAAGATTTTGGATATTTAACAGATTCCAGACCAGAATATATGCTTCCTTATGGAGCAAGATATAGAATTATAGATATTGCATTGAGTAACTTTGCAAACAATGAATTTTCAAATGTTGTTTTGTATGGTGGCAAAATTATGAGGTCAACTCTTGATCACTTGGGAAATGGTGAAAGTTATGAATTGAACAGAAGACGAAATGGACTTGTTATTTTTCCTCCAACATTTGAAAATGCAGGTAAGGAAATTGTAGCTTATAATGAAACTAAAGATTTTTATTTGAAATCAAAAGAAGATGAGTTGTACTTCTACGATCCAATGGTTATTTTTAGAGAAGATTTTTCGACTTCTCATGATAGATTTATAAAAGAAGATTTGGACATATTATTGTTCTGCAAAAAGATGGACAATGCAACGGGATTATTCATCGGTGAGACTAGATTAAACTTGGATGATGAAGGCAATTTAATCAGCATAGGAACGAATCAAGGAGTCGATGATGAATTTAATTTGATGACTAACATTGGTTACATGAAAAAAGAAGTCTTTTTGAATTTGATTCACGATGCAGCTAAAAATTCTAATTCTAATGAATTAATTGATGTTATTATTTCTAATTTGGATAAATTAAAAATCGGTGTGTACATGATTGACGGATATGTTGAGGTAATCAGAAATTTGACTCAATTTTACGATGCGAATTTGAAATTATTGAATGCCGATATTTACAATAATGTATTTTTCAAAAATGGATTGTTGTTAACAAAATCAAAAGACGAGCCGTCAGCATTGTATGGTGATTCTGCTTGTGTGAAAAATTCATTGATAGCAAACGGAGTCAAAATAGATGGTAAAGTAGAAAACTCAATTATTTTTAGAGGCGTAGAAATTCAAGAGGGTTCTGTTATCAAAAATTCCGTTATTTTCGAGAGAACTGTTATAGAAAAAAATGCAGTAGTTGTAAATACGATTACTGATAAAGGAGTTTTGATAAAAGAAAATGTAACTGCTGTTGGTAATCCAAATTATCCATACGAATTAAAAAAGAATGCAATACTAGAAGATAAATAGGGGAATGTAAATGAAGATATTATATTGTGCAGCAGAGGCTGATCCGTTTATAAAAACTGGTGGACTTGCAGATGTAGCAGGGACACTTCCACTTGAAATGAAAAAGCAAGGTCATGATGTAAAAGTGGTCATCCCTTTGTACAAATTGATAAATGAAGAATACAGAAAAAAATTTGAATTTGAAGGAAGCTTTTATGTAGATTTAGATTTTAAACATCATTATGTTGGTGTGTTCAAATACATTCATAGAGGCGTGGAATTTTATTTTTTAGATAATGAGGATTATTTTAACAGAGATAATGTGTATGGAGAAAATGACGATTGTGAAAGATTCGTATTTTTCTCTAAAGCCTGTGTTCAATTGTTAAGATATATCGATTTTGATTGTGACATTATCCATTCCAATGATTGGCACACAGCAATGGTAAATGTTTATGCTAGAGATTTTGCTAAAGGAGATCCGTTCTATGAGTCAATCAAAACTGTTTTTACAATTCACAACCTAAAATATCAAGGTGTATTCAGTTCAAATTCACTTAGACAAACAGATTTATCACCTATGTATTTTTCTGAAGATGCGTTGAAATTTTACGATGCAATTAACTTTATGAAAGGTGCGATAGTTTTTAGCGATAAAGTTACAACTGTTTCTAAAACTTATGCCGATGAGATTAAATACTCATTTTTTGGAGAGGGTTTGGATGGTGTTATCAGACAATATCACTACAAAATATCTGGAATTACAAATGGAATTGATACAACTATTTGGAACCCAGAAAAAGACAAATATTTATTTAAAAATTACTCACTGAAAAATATCAAAGATAAATCCGTGAACAAAAAAGCATTACAAAGAATGTACGGTTTGGAAGAAAAAGATGTGCCTATATTCGCCATGGTTACTAGATTAGTTGAAAACAAGGGATTAGAACTTGTAAGATACATTATGGATGAGTTTTTGACGACAGAAGATGTACAAGTGATAATTCTGGGAACAGGTGATTATTCGTATGAAGAAATGTTCAAATATTATGAGTGGAAATTCCCGGATAAATTAAAAGCAAATATTTATTATAATAATGAAGAATCACACAAGATTTATGCAGGAGCAGATTTCTTGATGATGCCATCAATATTTGAACCTTGCGGAATATCTCAATTAATTGCTATGAGGTATGGAACAATACCAGTAGTGCGTGAAACTGGAGGATTGAGGGATACTGTTCAATCATTTAACGAATTTAGCAAAGAAGGAAATGGATTCTCCTTTACAAATATCAACGCTCATGACTTCTTGTACACATTGAGACGAGCTATATCTTTTTATTACAATGATGATTTCAAAATAATTCAAGAAAATGCTATGAAGTCAAAAAATGATTGGGAAAAATCTGCAAAAGAATACATCCAACTTTATGAGGAGATCATTAAATGATTGATATTTCCGAAGATCGATTAAGAAAGCTATTGCAGATAAAATTATCGTATAACTCATTAGGCGATCTTCAAGATGCGGATGTCTATGAAATTAGAATAGCATTAAATGAAGTCATTAAAGAAATTATTTCTGAACAATACACAAATATAACTACTAACAAATCTTCTAGAACATATATAGTGTCGTTTGAACTAATGGTAGAAAATTTGTTTGAATATTATATTGAAAAACTCAATTTAAAAACTCCATTACAAAAAATATTACAAGAAAAATATGAAGATATTGTAAATATGGACAATGATCTGCACTTAGGACAAAGTTATATAGGAAGATTCTCAGTAGATTTGTTTGAGAAACTTTCAAAACAAGGAAAGTTTTGTAAAGTGTATTCTATTTTTTACAAAAATTCACAGTTTAAACAACAAATAGTCGATGAAAATCAAATTGAGACAGTATTTAATAATCCAAAAACAAGCGTAGTTTTTAAAAGATTTAGTGAATACGACATAGAATTAGATAATAATAAAATTAAATCACAAATATACGATATTCCTTATATAAATTGGAATACAAATTTTATCAGATTATTTGCACCAAAAGCTAATCCCAATCTTAATTACGAAAATTTTATTCGCGGAAAAATTGAGGAGATTTATTCTGAGGAGAACAAACTAGACTCAATTTGCCAATTTGTTTACACACCTCAGATTGACGAATTTGGAAAGTATATTAAATTCTTACAACAAAAATTTCTTGCAGATTCAATAGTGGAAGACATATTTAATGACGAAATCAAATTTTTCAAAAATCCAGATAATATCGAAGACCATATTCAAATTAATATCGTTGAAACAAATGTTGCTCTGGTAATAATCGCGTTCTTGCAAAAATTATTGGATTTTGGATATGATTTTGAAAAAGCTTTGGAAAAATCTAATAAAATTTTCAAGTATTATAATATTAATCTGCACAGAGAGTCATTTGAATTAATGGATTTGAGATTTTTGTATCAGTTTGATTATATTAAAAATATTATCCATTTGCTAAATGAAAATGCTCAGAAAAATGGGTACGCACAAATTATCAAAGACAATTTTCTAGATTGTTTTAATCTTATTGCTTTCGTAACACATTCTATAATGGTTGGGTCTGATTATCAAAAGAAATATCTATTGAATAGCAAATATGTGAATATCAACAAAAACGTTGAAGTTAAAATTGTGACAGAAACCTATGGGTTTAACGACGATTTATTCTATAAAAGTCTGGAATGTGATAATTTGTATTCTAGCAAACTAAAATATAAGAAAAAACTTGTAGAAAAGTACAGTTTAGAAAATATAAATGATAAGAGCATTTTTAATATGCAATTATCAGATTTTCACGAGGGTAAGAGACAAGCTCTAAATGTTTTTTATATTTTGTATTTGTACTTAAAACTAAAAGATAATGTGAATACGATAATTACTCCTACGACGTTTTTTATTGGTGGCATGAGTTCATTTGATTATTTATTTTGCAAAAAAACAATTAGTTTGTGTCTTGGTTTATCTAAGATAATTAATTCGGATAAGCTAATTCAAGAAAAAATAAAATTAGTGTTTGTCGAAAATATTATGCTAGATCAAATGCCAGATTTCGCCAAAGCTTGTGATGTTTTCAATTATATTCCATATAAAAACTTCGATATTTCAAACACATATCCTTACGCATTTATGAATAACGGTTCAATTATTTTGACAAGTAATTCCAATGTTTATGAAAATATGAGTCGATTAAAAGATATTGGAGTAATCAAGTTTGATGAAGAAAATTTCGCAAATACAGAATCCAGTTGTATGGATTTTATATTAAAAAATATCGAATTATTAGAAAACAAAAAATTCATAGATGAATTTTATGAGATTTATAATTTGATTCTTAAATACAACGATAGTTTTAATGTGATAAATTCTTTTGATAATTTTGTGGAAGTTAATGAAAAAATTCAAAAATGGTATTTGAATGAAAATTTGTGGAACGGTTTAATGATTAAAAATATAGAAATATCCAAAAAATTCGGAATTAACTATTTAAAGGATATTTAGGAGTTATAAATGTATGATTTAGGGTTTAATTATAACAAAGAATATACAGTTTTTAAGATTTATGCTCCCCAAATAACTAGTGTAAAATTATTGTTGTACGAAAATTACGATGATGTAAGATACAATTCTGTTGATATGAAAAAAAGTTATGGATATTTTGAAGTCAAGGTTGAGGGAGATTTGAATGGAGTATATTACAAATATCAGCTTGATGAAAAGTTTGAAATTGTAGATCCATTTTGTAAAGCTTCTTCAATCAACAGCTTAAAGTCATGTGTCGTAGATTTGAATTCCACAAATCCAGTAGGGTTCATAGATGAACAATACAAAATAGCAAATAGGAATGAAGCTATAATTTATGAATTGTCGATAAAAGATTATTCTTCAGATATTTCTAGCAAAGTTGATGAAAAGTATCGCGGAAAATTTTTGGGACTGGTAGAAGAAAATCATGTTTCAGGAATAAATCATTTAAAAAATTTGGGCATAACACATGTTCATTTAATGCCTGTATTTGATTTTGTGGGGGTTGATGAGAGAAATTCAGAAAAATTTTCTGAAGATAATTACAATTGGGGTTACAATCCTGAAAATTATAACTGTATTGAAGGTAGCTTTGCTACAGAAGCAAAAAATCCAAAGAATCGAATTTTTGAATTGAAAAAAATGATTCAAACTTTACATGCAAATAATATCGGTGTGATTATGGATGTGGTTTATAATCACACTTTTAGAAATAAAGATCATCCATTTAATTTGATTTATCCACAATTTTATAGACGCGATAATAATGGAGATTTTACAAATGGATCTGGTGTTGGTAATGAATTAAACACAGAAGATGAATTTGTAAGAGATTTTATTATTCATAGCTTATTATATTTTCAAAAAGAATTTCACGTTGATGGTTTCAGATTTGATTTGATGGCTCTGATAGATTCAGAAACAACTGATAAAATCGTAAGTGAACTTCGAAAAGAAGATGATAATGTAATTATTTACGGAGAGCCATGGATGGCAGATGAATCTCCACTACCAAAAAACAGAAGAACCACTTTTGGTAGTCAAAAAGGAAAAGATTATGCGTTATTCAATCCTTTTTTTAGAAATGCCATTAAAGGTGATAACGATGATATTTCTACAGGTTTTGTTCAAAAAAATGTAGATAAAATTAGTTTGGAAGTAGGAATTTGTGGATCGATTTACTATGATGAAGAAAGACGTGGGTTTTGCAAAAATTCTAATGAAACTATTAACTATTTTAATTCACACGATAATTTAATACTTCAAGATAAATTACTTAAAACAAATGCAGATATTGTAACATCTACAAAACTTTGTTTTGATTTGATAATGCTAAGTCAAGGGATACCATTTTTCCATTGTGGAAATGAGTTTTTGAGAAGCAAATTGATGTTTAAAAATACTTATAATCTACCACTTGATATTAATGCAGTGAATTGGAAGTTGAAATATGATAACAATGAAATATACCAATATGTAAAATCGTTAATTGAATTTAGAAAAAGACATTCAGAATTTAATCTATATGATGAAAATGAGATTAGAAACAAAATCAAATTTTATGATTTAAATGATTTTTGTATTTGTTTTAGTATTAAAAATGATAAAGGATTTTTGCTTGTTTTTATAAATTCAGGGGAACAATTCGAATTTGATTTGAGCAAGTATTTTAAACATTTTGTAAAATGCACGAAGATATTTGATGAAAAAATAATTGAAACAGAGGTAAGCGGAAATATAATTTTGATTGGAGAGAGAAAAAGCGGGGTATATTCAATAAGTATGGAGAAATAATGGATACTAGGTATGAACTTAAATATGTAGATAAAATTTTGAGTATAGAAGGATTCTTTGGTGGAGATCAACAATGGTTTGAAGATGTTTTGCATTCAAAATATCTTACTAAAAAAGGTTGTTCAGTAATTGCTGTCACAAATTTTCTTATCTACATTGCAAATACAAAAAAAGAATATGCTAAGTTAGTTCCAGAAAATTTTATCGGCAGTCCGATAAATAAGACTGATTATATAAAATTTGCTGACAAGTTATCTACATTTGTTAAACCTAAACTATATGGCGTTCCATTTTTATTTCCAATGAACAGTGCTATTCGAAAGTACGCCAAGAAAAACGGAGTGATCCTTGTTGTACAAAACTACAATTTTACTTGGAATATCAGAAATATAGTGACATATATTATTGGCGCAATCGCAAATGGATATCCAGTTTTGATGTTGACGTTAAATCATAAAAATCCTGATGTTAAATTTCATTGGGTTACGATAACTGCGATTTATTATGATGATAGTTGGAAAATTGAATGCTCAAACTGGGGAACAAAGAGAGTGTATGATTTAGAAAAATGGTTTAAAGAAAAATCTTTGTACAAAGGTTTAATTTATTATCAATAGGAGGATTTTATGGATTATTTAAAAAAATATAATGAATGGTTAAATGATGAGTGTTATGATCAACAAACCAGAGACGAATTGATGTCAATAAAAGATGATGATGAAGAAATAAAAGATAGATTTTATAAATCTTTAGAATTCGGTACTGCAGGTTTGAGAGGAAAAATCGGGGCAGGTACTAATAGAATGAATAAGTACAATATAATGAAAACAACACAAGCACTTGCTGATACAATCAAAAATTACGGAGATGAAGCTTTGAAAAGAGGAGTTAGCATTAGTTATGATGTTAGAAAATTCTCCAAAGAATTTGCAGAAATATCAGCAAACGTATTAGCCTCTAATGGAATAAAAGTTTATTTGTCTGACGATATTAGACCAACACCGATGTTGTCTTATTCTATAAGAAAATTCAATTGCATTTCAGGAATTATGATTACAGCATCTCATAATCCAAAAGAATACAATGGATACAAGGCTTATTGGGAAGAAGGTAGCCAAATTCTTGAAGATAAAGCTAATGAAATTTTGAATAATTTGGATAAAATCGAAAGTTTTACTGAAGTGAAGATAGGAGATTTTGAAAAATTAATAGCCGATGGGAAGATAGAATATTTTGGAGAAAATTTAGATAAAGATTATTTTGATGATGTTCTAAGCCTTACAATTAATGACGATAATATTGATAAGAATGTTAAAATCGTGTACACTCCTTTAAACGGAACCGGAAATAGATTTGTAAGACATATCCTAGATGTTAGAGGATTCAAAACTGTTTATGTTGTAAAAGAACAAGAAAATCCAGATAGTAACTTCACGACTGTTCCTTATCCAAATCCTGAAAACCCAGAAGCATTTGAATATGCTATTAATTTGGGAAAAGAAGTTGGAGCTGATTTGTTATTGGCTACAGACCCAGACGCAGACAGAACCGCTGTCGAAGTTTTAAGTAATGGAGAATATGTCTTCTTAGATGGTAATAAAATTGGAGCATTATTGACTAATTATATTTTAAGTCAAAGATACGAAAAAGACGATTTGCCAGAAAATCCAGCAGTTGTTAAATCAATTGTAACAGGAGATTTGTCTGCTAAAATTGCAAAAAAATACGGCGTTGAAATGATTGAAACATTAACCGGATTCAAAAATGTTTGTGGAAAAGCTAATGAATACGAAAAAACTGGAGAAAAATCTTGGGTATTCGGATATGAAGAAAGTATTGGTTATTCCTATGGAACATTTGTAAGAGATAAGGATGCTGTAAGCTCTTCAATGATGATTTCAGAAATGTTAGCTTTTTATAAGAAACAAGAAAAGACATTGATTGATGTTTTAAATGATTTGTATGAAGAATTTGGATATCATGAAAATTCACTTTCTTCTGTTGTGTTAGAAGGATTAGATGGTCAAGAAAAAATCGCAAGAATTATGGAAGAATTCAGACATAATCCAATTAATGAAATAGGTTCTACAAAATTAGTTGAAACAAAAGACTACGATGTAAATTACAAAGATTATGGAACTCCAAGATCAAATGTTTTGAAATATTACTACGACGATGGATCATGGTATGCTTTAAGACCTTCTGGAACTGAACCGAAAATCAAACTATATATTTATTCTGTTGCAGATTCAAAAGAAAAAGCTGAACAAAAAGTTTTGGATATTGAAAAAATAGCAAAAGAAAAAATGATGAATGTTAAATAATTTAAAATATCACTTGCCCTTTCATTCTTGGGTAAGTGATATTTTTTAATTGGTAAATATTGAGATTTTTTGATATTGTATGTATAATATACTATATTAAATTCTAGGAGAGAAAAATGAGAGAACTTGAAGAAAGAATAATGAAAGATGGTCAAGTATTACCAGGAAATATACTTAAAGTAGACAGGTTCATTAATCACATGATTGATCCTGTTCTTTTTGAAGATTTGGCAAATGAATTTTATGAAAAATATAAGGATAAAAAAATAAACAAAATACTTACGATTGAAGTTAGTGGAATTGCAATTGCGTATGCATGTGGGATTAGATTTAATTGTCCTGTTGTTTTTGCAAAGAAAACAAGTTCAAAAACTTTGGGAGATAATTGTTACAGAACAGAAGTGTTTAGTTTTACTAAAAATAGAAGCTACGAAGTAATGGTTTCAAAAGAGTACTTAGATGAAAATGATCATGTTTTATTAATTGATGATTTCCTTGCAAATGGTAAAGCATTGGAAGGTTTGATTGATATTTGTTCACAAGCGAATGCAACTGTTGAAGGAATTGGAATCTTGATAGAAAAAGTTTTTCAAAAAGGTGGAGACAATTTAAGACAACAAGGTTACACTATAGAATCATTGGCGAGAATTAAAGGATTCACTGACGATTCTGTTATATTTGAGGATTAATTTTGACAAATTGTAACTTTATTATTCATTTTTTAAGTCCAAAATATGATATATTAGATTAGGATACAATGTGAAAGGATGGGAGCCTATGAAATACATTATTGACATATTGGACGCATTCTTTTCTATACAAATTACTCCAAATTTAAAATTATATAATTTAATTTCTATGTTTTTTAAATATTTGTTTGTAATAATAATTTACTATTTTATTTTCAACATAATCAAGATGATTTATTTGGACATAAAAGGAACAAACAATATGAATTACAGTTCAAATACTTATTTAAAACTAATTAATAGAAAAGAAAATTTGCCTTTTAAAATACAAGAGCATTATTTTATAGGAAGAACTGCTAATATAGGAAGAGACGACAGCAATCAAGTTGCTTTAAAGGATAGGTTTATATCGAAGAGACATGCACGTATTTATAAAGAAAAAAATAATTATTATATCGAGGATTTGAATTCTGCTAATGGAACTTTTTTGAATGGACATAAATTGATAAATTCTGCAAGATTGAACGACAAAGATTTGATAGATATCGGACAAATTGAATTTATGTTTGTAAATGGTGACAAAGATGCAAACTAAACGTAAGAAAAATAGCAGATTTAAAGAATTTATCGATAATTTAAAACCAATGCGTGTAAATAGTAAAATGATAAAGCCAGTTTATTTGATATTACTGTTTAACATATTTGGTTTTTTTCTAGCTTTGGGTTCAAACGAAAAAGGATTAGATCCGAAAGCTTTAGCTTATTTTTTGTTTGCTACAATTTTAATGTTTTTGGCAAATAAATACGTAACGAGAATCACTAAAGGTGATGGATATATATTACAAATCGCTTGTATGCTATTTAGTATTGGTGTAATCGTGATTTATAGGCTTAATCCTTATGAAGGATTGAAGCAGATAATGTGGTTTACCATAGGGATATTATTGTTTTTTGGAACATTTTTTATTTTAAAAAGCTACAAAAAATGGTACAAATTCACAGCACTTTATTTGATAGGTTGTGTTGTGATGTTTCTATTGACATTACTTCTTGCTGAAGATAAATACGGAGCTAGAAACTGGATTAGCATATTTGGAGTTGGATTCCAACCATCTGAAATTACAAAAATTTTGTATGTATTTTTCTTAGCTAGTTATGACTATAACACTGATTTGTTAGATAAGATAAATATAAAGTCAGCGCAAAAATACAAAAAATATCTACCTATAATCAAAAGATATTTCTTGATGATTGTTGTGTATCTGTTTATTGGGATGTTTTTCTTGCAAAAAGATTTGGGAACTGCAATGATTTTTTACGGGTTATTTTTAGTTTACCAAATTGTAAATCAAGAAGACATCAGATTAATTTTGTTAAATTTACTCATAGCTATTGCCGGAGCGGTAGCTGCATATATGCTTTTTTCTCATATACGAATAAGAGTGTCTACATGGCTAGATCCATGGAAGAATATTGATGGAATTGGATATCAAATTACACAAGCTTTGTTTGCGATTGCAAGTGGTGGATTTTTTGGAACTGGACTTGGATTAGGAAGACCTGATGTAGTTCCTGTAGTCACAAGTGATTTTATTTTCGCAGCGATATGTGAAGAAATGGGGACTTTCACAGGAATGGGTGTAATAATGTTGTTTTTGATTTTGATTTATAGAGGAATGAAAATTTCTTTGTATCAATCAAATAAATTTTACAAGATTGTGGCGCTTGGAATTTCTGTTATTTTTGCAATTCAAGGTCTTGTTATGTTTGGCGGTGTTATGAAGTTGGTTCCTTTAACAGGAATTACTATACCATTCGTAAGTTACGGTGGTACTTCAATGGCGATGTCATTTATTTGCCTTGCGATTTTACAATTCTGTTCAACTGATCAAGGAGAGGAAGATATTTATGCAAAATAAAATGAACAAAAGAATTATTGTGGTTTTATCTTTCTTGATGACTTTGTTTGTTTTGTTGGTTTTGTATTTGACTTATTTCCAGATAGTAAAAGCTGATAAAATTGCAAACAATGAATACAATAAAAGATTGTGGGTAGATGAAGATAAGGTTGAACGTGGAACAATCTATGATAGAGATAAAAATGTTTTGGTAGAAACCAAGAAGGATCAATCTGGGAAAAATTATAGATTTTTTGATTATGCCGATATTTATGGAAATATAACTGGATACAATTCAAAAACCTACGGTACAGCTGGTCTTGAAAAATCATACATGAAAGAACTATTAAACATTAACAAAGATACGCCTTTATCACAATTGAGAAATATCGTAAGCTCAAATAATAAAGGTAACGATCTTGTTTTGACCACAAATTCCACTCTACAAAAACTTGCATACAATTTATTAGACGGCAAAAAAGGTTCAATCGTAATGATGAATCCGACAACTGGTGAAGTTTATGTAATGGCAACTTTTCCTTCATATAATCCAAATGAAGTTTCATCACAATGGCAAGAACTTTTAAATAGGGAAACATCTCCACTATTAAATCGTGCAACACAGGGAATGTATACTCCGGGATCGGTTTTTAAAATAATTACTGGTAATGCAATATTAGAAAATAAAGACAAAGTTGACAAAGTTGTAGAAGATAATACTGGTACAATTGAGTTTAACAAGTACACTATTTCAAATAATAATGGCGCTGTTTTTGGAGAGACGGATTTGAGAAAAGCGCTTAAAAAATCATCGAATGTGTATTTTGCATCGCAGGGTGTAAAATTAGGCAACAAAATTTTAGAAGATAATGCTTCAAAATTTATGATTGGCAAGAAAATTCCTTTTGATTTACCAGTAGCAGTAAGCGTTAATGGATATTCTAAAACAAAGAGTAATGCAGATATTGCAACAACAAGTTTTGGTCAAGGAGAAACTTTGGTGACTCCATTGAATATGGCGATGGCAATGAGCGCTGTAGCAAATGATGGACAAATGTTAAAACCTTATTTGGTTAGTCAAATAATAGACTCAGAAGGCAAAGTAATTAAAGAAACTAAGCCTGAATTATTATCTGAAGTTGGCAATAAACAAAATATGGAAACATTGAAAGATTATTTGAGATCTACTGCAGAAAGTTACGATACACTAAATGTTAGTACATCTGTAATCGCAAAATCAGGTACGGCAGAAATTAAAGATAAAACAAGTACCCACGCTTGGTTTGTCGCTGCTGCACCGGCAAAGAAACCAAAATTTGCGATAGCAGTTATTTTGGAAGATGATAACTCTTATGGTGTAAAAACTGCAGGACCTATAGCTTCAAAAATGCTCAACGCAGCAATTAATGAATTAGGATTAGAAAAATAAAACAAAACATGGATAGCTTTGATGATTCATTGCGATCCATGTTTTTTTATTACTTATAAGAATTTGTCTTTGATATTTAACCAATACCAGTCTTTTAAGAAAACTAATTTATTGATATACTGATCTGAATAAGTGAAGTTTACATAATCTACATTGTCATAACTTCTATTCAATCCATCGGCTAAAACGATGGAGCTTTTTCTGTCGAAATTGTGATCTCTAAAATACAATGTAACGTTACTTTTTGATGGAACAACGAGGGAATTTAAAAGAGAACGGTATGCTTTTGAATTAATTGGGGCAAGAGGCGTTACTTGAAAACCATCAAGCCCGTGATACAATACGGATCCACCTGCTGAGAAGTTATACGCAGTTGATCCAGAAGGAGTGGATACTATTATTCCATCTCCTGCAAAGGACTCTAAGTGGTTATCATCGATGTATACATCCAAATAAACAATGGATGAGTCATCACTTTTTACCACAAATTCGTTCAGTGCTTTATGTGTATAAGTTTTGCTACTATTTCTGATAGCAGTCTTTGATTCGAGTAGGGAAATTTTTTCAATTCCATAATTTTCATTAATTAAATCTGAAATGAATTTGTCGATATTTGGAATAAGAATTTCTTGATAAAAGCCTAAGTGACCGGTGTTTATTCCAACAAAAGGAATAGTTGAAAATTCGTATTTGTGAACTGCTCTTAGGAATGCTCCATCTCCACCGATACAAAGATTAATCAGCGCATTTTCATCAAAATCGAATGTAGGTTTGAATCCTTTCTGTTCTAATTTTTCCTTTACAATTAAAGCTGTTTCAAGTGATTTTTGGTTATCGTTTACATATATATTTATAATTTTGCTGTTTTTGTTCATTTATACTAAAAACTCCTAATATTTGATATAATTTTATTATACCAAATAACTGGAGATTTAAACAATGACACAAATTAGTTTTGATGTAGATAAAAAAATAAGGTTAGATGAGTTTTTGAAATCAAATCATATTTCCAAAAATTTATTTCTCAGTATTTACAAAGATGATATTTTTATAAATGGGAAACATGCAAAGAGAAATTCTAAATTAAAACCAGGTGACAAAGTAACCATCAATCTTAGAGATGAAGAGAATAATTACAAACCAATAAATTTGTACATTGAAGTTTTGTATGAAGATGATGATATTTTTGTATTAAATAAACCTGACAAACTTACAATGAATACAGAAGGAGTAGAAAGCTTAGCGAATTTTGTGTCTTATTTATTTGAGCAAAGAAATATTAATCAAAAAGTTAGATTTATCAATAGATTGGATCAAGATACATCAGGTGTTGTAATGGTTGCTAAAAATAAAATAGCTCAAGCCTATTATCAAAAAACTTCGTTTGAGAAAAAATACTTGGCAATCGTAAAAGGAAATCCTAAAAATCAAAAGATACAATTAAACTTAAAACGCGATGGAATTAAAACAGAAATCGATGAAAACGGAAAAAATAGTGTAACTATTTTACAAAATCTTAAAAATTATGGGGATTATTCATTGGTTAGTTTAAAGCTTTTGACAGGTAGAACTCATCAAATAAGAGTAAGTATGGAATATATTAATTGTCCAATAGTCGCAGATAGTTTGTACGGAGAAAAAATAGAAGGATTTTCACAAATGCTACATGCAAATGAAATAGAATTTGTTGATATGAAAAGAAATAAGCATATTATTACGACAGAAATTCCACAAAGATTTAATAAATTTTTGAATAATTAATCTTACTTGAAAACACTTTTATGTTGTAGTATAATTAAATTAACCTCAGAAGAGGAACCCTGAAAAATTAAACCGACACACACTATAAGGGATGACGGACGTTCAATAATTGATGACGAGCCCTCTTTGAAGGGATGTCAGATGTTTGAGACAGTCAACCCACCTTCACATACTGAAGGTCATTAATTGATTAGGGTCTTCTGAGGATATTTTGAAAATAAAAGCGATTTCGCTTATTAGCATGGGACAAAATCTCATGCTTTTTTCTTATGTGTTTAATTTGAGATTATCTATTCACTAAAGTAGTATGAGAATGTATAATATATGATAGATAAGGTGAGTGATATTATGAAAGATTCTAATTTAAAGAAATGCCCAAATTGTAATTCATTTGTTGGCGTTGAAGATAGATTTTGTAGAGTTTGTGGTCATGATTTTTCAAAAGATGATGATTTTTCTTCTGAAGGAAAAACATTTGAGGATTTTTTGTTAGAGGCTTCTAAATTTAGAAACGAAACTCAAAATCACGATCTTGGTTTTATAAAAAAAGAAGAAGATAGTTCAACAGATAATGAGAAAAATTATTCTAAGATAGATAATGGCTCTAATCAAGATACAACTGACAGATTAAATGTAGTGGATATTGAATCTGAATCATTGAAAAAAGAAAGAGAAAAAGCATTCCAAGAAACAAATACAGATTATGATGATTACTACGAATATCATGATTATGATGATGAAAAATCATCGATATTTAAGAAAATTATATTTTCAATTATTGGTGTGGCTTTATTAATTGGTATTGTATTTGGTATTAAATACATAAAACCTATGTTCCGAGAAAATCTTGCTGGAAAAACTATTACAGCTGAAACTGTAAAAGCTAAATTTATTCAAGCAGTACAAGCAAAATCCTCAGAACAAATGATAAGTATTGTAAAATCATCAAATCCATCTGTGCCGTTCAGAAACAAAGATGCTGAAGAATTTATTAGCGAAATAAATTCTAATCCTGAGCATCAAACAACTATTTTGAAATGGTTAGAAGATGATGAAGCAAATCTAAAATCAGATAAATCTTATAAAAGTACTAACCCATTAAAAATGGTAAAAGGAAATGACGGATATAAAATTTTGATTGATCCTATAAAATTAACAATAGAAAATCCGGAAAACGCAAAGTTGAGTTTAGAAAATGCCTCACAATACGCATTTCCGGGAAAGAAAATTTTATTAATAGAATCTAATGATTTAACATTGAGACAAAATTATGATTTATCCTTTTTCTCAAAAAATAATGCGATTAATTGGGATATTGTAGACATAAATAAAACATTACATGATTTTGATGTATCAAGTGGAGAGAAAAATTATGAAATCAGAAAAACAATAGATGATGATTGCCTTGTATTTGTAAATGACAAAAACACTGGACTTACTACAGATAAATTTAATGAAAAAGGCAGAAAGAATTTAACAGAGGACCAAGATTTTGTAAGAATGGTTGCTAAAGGTAAAAATGGTTTATTAAAATCGCCAAAACAAACTGTAGGCTGGGAAACGTGGGTTAGATTGTATTTGAAAGATTAAATTTAATAAATAATTCACTAATAATGTTTGAGAATTTAAATTAGAGGGTATAAAATAATCATAAGAAAATTTATTTAAGGAGATGTTATTATGAGTTTAATGGATTATTTAGAACATAAAAGAAGAGAAAAGGAAAGACAAATCAAATGGGAAATTGCTAAACGTAAATATGAAGATGAAGCTAAAATTACTTTAGGTACAGTTATTGGTGCTTCATTAGGTTTAGCAGCAGGATTATTATTGGCACCTAAATCAGGTGAAGAAACTAGAAAAGACATCAAAAAATTTGCAGAAGAAACTAAGAAAACAGCAGTAAATAACTTTAACGATGCAGTAGATACTGTAAAATTAACTGCTGACAATGTAACAGACAGTGTTAAAGACAAATATCAAGATTTCCAAGATAGAGGAATGACTGAATTAAATAGAGTTTCTGATCAATTCGATGAAGTTAAAACTGATTTGGGAGTTCTTGGTGAAGATCTTAAAGATGTAGTAAAAAAAGACGGAAAAGTAATCAAAGAAGACGTTAAAGATACTAAAGACCAAGTAAAAGATTCTGCAGAAAAAGTTGGAGATTCTGCTAAAAAAGTAGCAGAAGAAGCAAAAGACGGTGCAGAAAAAACTGTTGAAGAAGGAAAAAAACAAGCAAAGAAAACCGCTGACACTGCAAAAGAAGAAGCAAAAGAAGTTAAAAAAGAAATCAAAAAGTAGGTAAGAAATGGTAGATGCTTTATATATATTTAAAATAATATTATATATTTGTTTATCTGGATTCTTAATTGCTTTAATCGTATTTTTGTTCAAACTTACTGACTTAATAAAGAGCATAAAAGCTGTTTTAGCAGATAACAAAAAGGATATCGATAGATCAATTGGTGAAGTACCACAAATATTAGATAATGTAACTGGTATAACTAACAAAGCCGATCGACTAATAGGTGATGTGTCTCCAGATGTAAGAAATATTACAAACAATGTAAGTAACACCTTATCACACGTTGAGTCAGTTTCAAGCAACGTATCAAATACTGTGGATTATGTTGCTGAATCTGTAACTGATACTGCAACTAACATTAAATACGGATTCTTAAATTCTACAGATTATGTTGGTTCTGCAAGAGATATTATTAATTTCGTAAAAAGTTTAGCTAAAAGATAATTAAATAAGATTTTATAAGCCAATCGGAAAATTTCTGATTGGCTTATCGTAAATCTTTAAAAATTTTTATAATTCATGAAAACAATTGTAGAAATTGTTAAAATCCTATTGAAAAACAGTTAATTTTTTGGTATGCTATTAAGGAAAGATGGGATAGAATGAAAAAAATAAAAATTATCTCAAATCCTTCATCAGGAAGTCAAACACACGCAAGAGATTTAACAAAACTTATTAATTATTTAATTGAAGATAATTTTGTAGTTCAGCTTTTTAAAACAAAAGGCAAGAATGATGCATATAATGAGGCGTTAAACACATCTTCTGATGAATGGGATTTGATAGTTGTTTCAGGCGGAGATGGAACGGTTAATGAAGTTGTTCATGGAATTTGCGATAGCGAAAGCGATATTCCTATTACGATTTACTCCACAGGTACAGTAAACGATTTCGCAACTTACTTAAACTTGCCCTCAACACCTTACAAATTATATAGAATGATTAAAACTGGGAAAATAATTAAAAGTGATGTTGGAAAAGTCAGCAATGAAGACTCACACAGGTATTTTATCAATGTTTTTGCAGTTGGAAATATTGCTTCTGTTAGTTATGTTACCGATAAAGCTCAAAAAGCGATTTTTGGTAGGCTGGCGTATATTGTTGAAGGGTTGAAAGAACTTCCTAACACATTAAATCAACCTATGGAATTGAAGATTAAAACAAATGATGACTATCTAGAAGTAAAATCTCCTATTATGATTATTTCGAATTCAAATACTGTAGGTGGTTTTGAAAATATTTGCCCACAAGCAAAAATTGACGATCAAAAACTAGATGTTTTAATTATTAAGCATTCCCGTCTTAAAGAAGTTGCTCAGATTTTAATAGATGCTTTTAGTTCAAAGCATATTTACTCTGAAGATGTATTATATTTTCAAACTGATACTTTAACCATTGAATCCAATCAAACAGTTCCAGGAGATGTGGATGGAGAATATGGTGGGAATTTACCAGTGAAAGTTGAGATTAATAATAAACCAATAAATATTTTAGTAAGGAGCGATTAAATGTCATCACCAACAATTAAAGACGTAGCAAAACTTGCTGGAGTTTCGATTTCTACAGTATCTAGAGTTATGAATGATTCCAAGCCGGTTAGTCCAGAAGCGCGTAGAAAAGTTTTAGATGCAATTGAAAAACTTGATTTCAAACCAAACGAATTGGCAAGATCTTTAGTAATGAAAAGATCAAATTTAATAGGCGTAGTAGTGAAAGATATCGGCATTCCATATATGGCACAAATTGTAAGAGGTGCTGAAGAAATTGGAAGAATGTACAAATACGATATACTATTGTCTTCTACATACGGCGATTTGGAACAAGAAAAGAAGATTATAGACTTCATGTTTACAAAACAAGTAGAAGGAATAATTTTGATTTCAGAAGACATTGAACCAGAGGTTATATTCAAGTTGAAAGATCAAACTGTTCCTTATATTCAATTGGATAAATTCTGGAATATAAAAGACGTGCACACAGTACAAATCGACTACAAAGAAGCCATGATAAATATGATTAATCATATTTATGATTTAGGTCATAAGAAAATTTTATTCGTAAAAGAGAATCAAGATACTGAAATAGGTCAAGAAAAACTTAAGGGATACAGACAAGCTTGTGATGATTTGAAATTAGAAAAAATTGAAATTTCATCAGAAGGAGTTTCAGTTAAAGATGGTTACGAAGCAGGAGATAAGATTTTCGAAATGAAAGATTCGAAAGACATAACTTGCGTAAGTTTTAGTGAAGATGCACAAGCAATAGGATTTATAAATTATTGCTATGATAATAACAAGAAAGTTCCAGAAGATATTTCCGTATCTGGATTTGGCGATATACCAATGACAAGTATTTACAGACCTACTCTTACTACAGTTCAAGAACCTTATTATGACATAGGTGCTGTATCTATGAGAACTTTAGTAAAGGTTTTGAAAGAAAATAAAATTATCAACGAAAAGGCAATATTAGGTTCTCAAATAATGAAGAGAGAATCTGTAAAAGATATCAATTAAAATATTTTCCTGTTTAAAAAATCAATTAATAGGATATAAATAAAGTAGTCATAGGAGGATTATTATTATGGTAGAACAAAATGTTATAGTAAAAAACGAAACTGGTTTGCATGCTCGTCCAGCTGCATCTTTGGTACAGTTTGTTAAAAATTTTGATGGTAAAGTTGAACTTATTAAAGATGGTAAAACAGCTAACGCAAAATCTATTTTCAACGTTATGGCTTTAGGTATTTCTCAAGATACTGAAGTCACTGTTAGATTAGATGGTGAAAACGAAGAAGAAAACTTAAAAAAACTAGTTGAATTTATAGAAAATTTAGAAGACTAATAAAAGCAAGAATTCATAGCCGTCACTATTGTGGCGGCTTTAGTTTATCAGGAGGTATTATGAGTTTAATTAAAAAAGGTATTATTGCAAGTGAAAATATTGCTATTGGCAAAATTAAACTTATGAAAAAACAAGAAGTTAAGATAAGTAGCCAAAAAATTTCTGATGACGAAATTAAACTTCATGTTGATAAATTTAATAAAGCTTTGAATGATTACAAAACAATATTATCAGAAACAAAAGTTGACAATGATACACAAAAACAAGTAATAGAAGCCCATTTGAGTATGTTGGACGATCCTTTTCTTTCAGAAAGTGTGATTTCAAAAATTAATGAAAATTTTGCAAGCGACAAAGCTTTAAATGATACGATTGATGAAATGGTTATAATGATGCAGTCGCTAGACAATGAGTATATGAGAGAAAGAGCGTCCGACTATAAAGATATCGGTCAACAATTACTGTACAAAATTAAAGGAATTGAAAATCAGAAACTAGACTCATTAGAACCTAATACTATTTTGGTTTCAAAAGAACTGACTCCTTATGAAACATCAATAATTGATAAAGATAATGTTGTTGGATTTTTAATGGACTTGGGAGGAAAAACTGCACACACTTCAATTATTGCGCAAACCTTAGGCATTGCTTGTCTCGTTGGCATGAAAGATATAACAGAAAATGTTAAGGATTCTCAAACGGTTATTATAGATTCATATAAGGGAATCTGTATAATTGATCCTGATGAAGAAACTCTTTTAGAATACAAAAATAAAAAGTCTGAATTGGATGATGAAAAGTCAAGGCTTGAAAAAAACAGGTATAACAAAGCAATTACTAAAGATGGAAGAGACATTGATGTAATGACAAATATCGGAAATATTGAAGATTTAGAAAAAGGCTTAGAATCTGGTGCTGAAGGCGTTGGTTTATTTAGAACAGAATTTTTGTATATGTATAATGACAATTTCCCGACAGAAGATGAACAATTTGAATCTTATAAAAAAGTAGTTGAAATTTTAGACGGGAAATCCGTAATTATCAGAACTTTAGATATTGGTGGAGACAAAGAACTTCCTTATTACAAGTTTCCTAAAGAAGATAATCCATTTTTAGGTTGGAGAGCTTTGAGATTTTGTTTTGATATGAAGGATGTTTTTGATGCTCAAATCAAAGCAATATTGAGAGCTTCTGCATTTGGAAAAATAAGGATTATGCTTCCTATGGTTATTTCAGTAGAAGAAATAGAAAAAGCACTTGAAATAATTGAAAATAATAAAGATGAATTGAGAGATAAAAATATTGATTTCGATGAAAATATAGAAGTTGGTATAATGATTGAAACGCCAGCAAGTGTTATTGTCGCCGAAGATTTAATAGAATACATTGATTTCTTTAGTATTGGAACTAATGACTTGACGCAATATGTCTTAGCAAGTGATAGAGGAAATGATAAAATTTCAAGTCTTTATAACACATACAATCCAGCAGTTCTTAGAGCTATCAAAAAGGTTATTGATGTTAGCCACAAACACGGAAAATGGACTGGAATGTGTGGAGGATTTGCCGGTGATACTAAAGCAACGAAACTTCTTTTGGGTATGGGATTGGATGAATTTTCTGCGCCAGCAGCTTCAATTCCAAAAATAAAGGATGTTATCGCCAACAATTCATTTGAAGAAGCAAAAATTTACGCAGATGAAATTTTACAAATGAAAAAAACTACAGATATTGAAAGAAAAATATCTGAATAAATATTTTGTTTTAAAATTCTGATTATTAATGATAAAATTGTATTGGTGATTATATGGAAATCAAAGAGTTACAATTTTTTAAAGATAAAAATATTTACGATTGTGAGTTACAAGATGATAAGTACATTGTAAATACAGATTCTGGTAAATATATCGTTGAAATATACGAAGGGGATTTGGAGTCTTTTTTGAAATACAACCAACAAAATAATTATTTGTTGTATGAGTTAAATGACAAATTTGCAAAGATTGAAGATAGTGGATTTGAAAATGGTTATACTTTTGTGATTAAAAAATTCATTCAAAATCTTACAGATCAAATCTCTGTTGAAAAACAAATACAACTTGGAAGTGAAATAGGCAAAATTCTCAGAAAACTTCACGAAAATAGCCAAATTAACGATGATACTACTTGGTCGAAGATTTTTAATTATAAAATAAATAATCTTATATACAATTACTCAATGACTAACTTCAGAGGAGATAAGGATTATATTGTTTTTGATTACATTGAAAATAATAGATATTTAATTGAATCTAGAAAGTTGAGCAATATTTATTTATTTGATAATTTATGCTCTATCTATGCTGATGATAATAATTTGAATTTTGTATCGAAGAATGTAAGTTACATGGCAGACTCTTTCTTTGAGTTTAGAAAAATCAACGAAGTAGATGAGAAAAATAGGATTTTCTATTATTCTTTATTAAAATCTTATTTTAATGGTAAAATTCCTAGATTATTTTACAGAATTCTTGCCATATACACTATTTTGGACATTCTGGAACCAAAATTAAATGGAGAAAATGATGTTGACTTGACAGGAGAATTCGATAGAATATTAAGCATTTACAATGATTTTGATTGTATAATTCCTGTGTGGATTAAGGAAACTGAAGGAAGGATAAGGGAGCTTAGTGATGAAGGTAAATTGTAAGTTTTGGTTTGAAGATGACAATGGCAAGAAGTTTTTCGGTAAAGGAAATTATCTTCTGCTAAAAGAAATTGACAAGACAAAATCTCTTAACAAGGCTTCAAAAAATCTCAAAATGAGTTACAGTAAAGCTTTTAATATTATAAAAAATAGCGAAAAAATTTATGGAGAGAAGTTTGTGGATACCGAAATTGGAGGAGCCAATGGCGGAGGATCGACATTAACAGAAGTTGGTGAAAGATTAATCAGAGAATATGAAAAAGGTATGTCAAATTTTACCAGAACTAGCAGCAATTTAACAGAAAAAATTACAAAAAATTCCTAAAAAGCTTGTATTTTTTATAAAATCAGTGTAATATATATTTATCGAAGTGTCTTAATAATTAAAATCTCAATGTTTAGCATTGGGATTTTATATTTGGATACTATTTTTAATTTATAAAAGGAGTTAAAATGAAGAAAGTAGTTTTAGCATTAGGTGGAAACGCTCTCGGAAATTCACCTGAAGAACAAATCAAAGCTGTTAGAAAAACAGCTGTATCTATAGTTGATTTAGTTGAAGATGGTAACGAAGTTATCGTTTGCCATGGAAATGGTCCACAAGTTGGTATGATTAATTTGGCTATGGAAACTGCTCATAATTCTAATCCACAAATTTCTAACATGCCATTTGCAGAATGTGTTGCTATGAGCCAAGGATACATAGGATATCATTTACAAAAGGCTATCAAAAACGAATTATCAAAAAGAAACATGAAAAACGCAGTGTCTACTATAATTACACAAGTTAAAGTGGATAAGAATGATGAAGCTTTTGCTAATCCAACAAAACCTGTGGGATTATTTTATTCAAAAGAAGAATCTGAAAAACTTGCTGCAGAAAGTGGATATACTTTTAAAGAAGATGCAAATAGAGGATACAGAAGAGTTGTTCCATCTCCAAAACCAATTGATATTATTGAAAAAGAAGAAATCAATACTTTGATTAAAGAAGATTTCATCGTTATTGCTGGAGGTGGAGGAGGAATTCCTGTCGTAGAAAATTATGGACAATTAGAAGGTATAGGAGCTGTTATAGATAAGGATTTCACTTCAGAAAAATTGGCGGAAATTTCTGATGCAGATTTGTTAATCATTTTAACTGCAGTAGAAAAAGTATGCATTAATTACGGGACAGAAAATGAAGAAGGCTTGGATGAGTTAAACTTATCAAGAGCTCAAAAGTTAATAGAAGAAAGACAATTCGCAGAAGGATCTATGCTACCTAAGGTTAAGGCTTGCTTGAGTTTTGTCCAATCAGGTGAAGGTAAAACTGCTTTGATAACTTCTTTGGAAAAAGCAAAAGAAGGAATCAATGGTTTAACAGGAACTAGATTTGTAAAATAATAATAGTACTTCCAAAACAAGAAATTGATTTGTTGTTTTTGGAAGTATTTTTTTAATGCTCTTTAAATTAGTTTGAATTTAATATAGAATATAGTTTGATGAAATTAAAAGGAGAGTGTATATGGAAAATAATTCGAATTCATTATTTGATTATTATGGCAAACCTTCCATGCTTAAATCATTTCCGATAGCTATGCAACACTTGTTGGCAATGATTGTGGGAAATGCGTTGCCATCAATAGTCTTGGCGAGTGCTTTGAAATCAAGTGAACATGCAATTACGGATGCTCAAGCAATTTATTTGATTCAAGCAGGAATGTTTATTGCTGCAATAGCGACATTATTACAATTGTATCCAGTTTTAAAATTTGGTGCAAAATTACCAGTTATTATGGGCGTTAGTTTTGCTTACATTCCAGTTTTATTATCAATTGGAAAACAATATGGAATAGGTGCTGTGTATGCATCACAGTTGGTTGGTGGTATTGTGGCGATATTCACGGGAGTATTTATTGGGAAAATTAGGAAGTTCTTTCCTCCTATTGTTTCGGGGACAGTTGTATTAACAATTGGGCTTAGTTTGTATTCGGTGGCTGTAAATTACATGTCAGGTGGAAATGGACCTATGCAAGGAGAAATCAGAAACTGGGTTGTAGCGATTATAACTTTGTGTGTTGTTTTGTTTTGTAATATGTTTATGAAAGGTTACATAAAATTAGCGGCAATTTTGGTTGGAATTATTGTAGGATACATAATATCATTATTTTTAGGCATGGTTAAATTTGACAATGTTGTTAGTGCTTCTTGGTTTATGCTTCCACAAATTTATCCATTCAAATTTCAATTCCATTTGGATGCTATATTGACTATGTCAATTATGTACATTGTAAACTCTGTTCAAGCAGTTGGAGACTTAACTAGTACAACTATTGGAGGAATGGATCGTGAACCTACTGATGTAGAATTATCTGGAGGCATAAAAGCAAATGGTCTTGTAAGTGTTATTGGTGCATTCATAGGAGCGCTTCCAACTGCCACATATTCACAAAACGTTGGAATTGTTTCTATGACAAAAGTAATTGCAAGAAAAGTTTTGTTGATTACTGCTAGTATGGTATTTGTCTGTGGATTAATCCCAAAATTTGGAGCATTGATGCTTTCAGTTCCACAAGCTGTAATCGGTGGAGCAACTATATCAGTATTTGCACAAATAGCCATGAGTGGTATGAAACTTATAACTTCAAGCGAAATGAGCGTAAGAAATACAACTATAGTTGGATTGGGAGTTGCGCTTGGAATGGGTATAACACAAGTTGGACCAAACGCTGTGAGATATTTCCCACAATGGTTCAGAATGGTGTTTACAGCATCACCTGTAGTTGTTGCAACTCTAATAGTATTTTTCTTGAATATTATTATTCCAGAAAAAACATTAGAACAAGAAGAAAAAGAAAGAAAAGAAATAGACTAAAAAATCCCTCGTGAGAGGGATTTTAATATTTCATATATTTTTTATCGATATATCTTTTTAGTACGAATGAAAGATGAGAATACAACGTGAATCCTTTATAGTATAATAGCGCTTTTTCATTTCCACAATATAAAATTTGCATAGGATCAGTGTCTGGAACATAAGATTCTAATTCTTCATCGTTCAATGTATGTGCAATATTTTTCATTAAAATAGGCGATTGTCTTATAGCATACACACCAGCTTTTGGTAAGTTAGGATATTTGTCGATACTAACACAATCTCCAACGGCAAATATTTTGTCCGAGATTCTCATATACTCATCGGAAATCAAGAAGTTTTTATCGGTTGTATTTAAATTTCCAAAATCAACATTCACACCGCTAGAACCAATGCACATTATCAATTTATCAAAATCTATATCTATTTCATTAATAGAAGATACATTTTTGTTTTCGTAAACTTTTATACCTTTTTTACTTAATAACTTTCTAGCTTTTTTATTAGCTTTGTCGCTAAATCCTTCCATATTCACACTGCCTCTTGTTACTATGGATATATTCTTGTCGGGATAAATAGTTTTCAGCACTAAAGCTAATTCCAATCCACTTGCACCAGCTCCTAATATAAGTATATTTTTATCAGTGTCTTTGATTTTTTCTTTTAAATCAATAATTGTATTGATAGGTTTTGAATTTATTACATTTTCTCCAGTTCCAATAGTTTTTTGAGTCGCTCCTAAATTAATACTCAAATAATCGTAGTCTACTGTGTGATTTTTTGCAATAACCTTTTTGTTTTCATCGTCGATTTTTATGATTTTATCGAAAATCAAATCTGCTCCGTATTTTTCACAAACTTTTCTTACATCAAAGCATATCTCATCATGAGAGTATACTCCTTCCAAAAAACCGGTATACATACCAGAATAATACTGGTATTCGTTGTCTGTTATAACAGTTATATTAATATCTGGATATTTTTCTTTTATATTTTTGATTACAAAAATATGTCCGTGACCACAGCCACACAAAACTAAATTCTTCATTTTGTCTCCTTCAGTACATTTTTTATTTATAATTATATATATCATATCAAAAAAGTAAAGCAATGTTAAATTCATTTTTCGTTTGACAATATTGTTAATAATTGCTAAGATTATATTGTATAGAAGGTATCTATATTTACACGATAACAACGTTTACGTTATCAAATGAAAATCGATAAATTTTTATTAAGTTTTTTAATTGTAAGCAAATGTTATCACAAAAATTTAAGGAGGACATTATGTCAAAAGTTTACAAAAAAATAATTGCTTTATTTCTTTGTTTAAGCATGGTTTTTGCAACTGCATGTGGTGGTGCAGGCAAAGATTCATCTGATAATGGAAAATCATCAGATACTAATGAAAAGAAAGAACAAGTAAAGGTAACTATGGTTACTGACCAAGGTGGAATTAACGATAAATCTTTCAACCAATCTGCTTATGAAGGATTTAAAAATGCGAAAAAAGAAGGATGGTTGGATTTCAGATATATCGAATCACACAAAGAAAATGATTATGCACCAAATATGGAAACAGCATTGGATGATGAAAGTGATGTAATATTTACAATTGGATATGCATTATTTAAAGCAACAGATGCTGCAGCAAAAGAAAACACAGACCAAAAATACGCAATAATCGACAATGCAAACGTAGAAAAAAGACCAAACATGATTGGGGTTTTATTTGCAGATAACGAAAACTCATTCTTAGTTGGATACATTGCCGGTATGACAACTAAAACAAATAAAGTTGGTTTTGTTGGTGGTATGAAGAGTGATGTAATCGACAGATTTGAATATGGATTCAAAGCTGGAGTAAAGGAAGCTGAAAGACAAAAGAAACAACCAATTGAATTCCAATCACAATATGCTGATAGTTATGCTGCACCAGATAAAGGTAAATCAATTGCTAACTTAATGTACCAAAAAGGTGTAGATGTTATATTCCACGCTGCAGGTGGTACAGGTTATGGTGTTATTCAATCAGCTATTGATAATAACAAATATGTAATCGGTGTTGATAGAGATCAATCTGAAGATGCTCCTAAAAACATGTTAGTTTCTACTGTTAAAGGTGTAAATGTTGCTGTACAAAAAATCTCAAAAGATATTAAAGACGGCAAGTTTGAAGGTGGAAGCACAGTAACTTATTCATTAAAAGATGGAGATGCTGTAGACATTGCTTATGCTAAAAATGATTTAGTAGCACAAGATGTTAAAGACAAAGTAGAAAGCTTAAAGAATGACATCAAAGAAGGAAAAATCAAAGTTCCACAAAACGAAAAAGAATTTACAGAATTCGGATTTGATAAATAAGGTTGATAACAGGGATTGAAAAATCCCTGTTTTTATAACTGTTTTTAAGAATGAAAGGGAAAAACATGAACGATGAAAAAAACATTGTTGTAGATTTAAAAGACATATCAAAATCTTTTGGCAGCAATAAAGTACTTGATAATGTAAATTTCACGCTCCATGAAGGAGAGGTTCATGCTTTGTTAGGTGAAAACGGAGCTGGGAAGACAACTCTAATGAATATACTTTATGGGTTGTATGAACCTACATCTGGAAGTGTTACAGTAAAAGGAAAAACTTTTGATCAAATGACTCCTAAATTAGCAATACAAACTGGTATAGGAATGGTGCATCAACACTTTATGCTTATAGAACCATTTACCGTTTATCAAAATATTGTTTTAGGAAAAGAAATAACAAGTAAAGGTGGAATTTTGGATAATAAAAAATCCATCGATGCTGTAAAAGAATTGTCTGAAAAATACGGTTTGATGATTGATCCAGAAGCGAAAGTTTCTGATATTTCAGTAGGAATGCAACAAAGAGTTGAAATCTTAAAATGTCTATATCGTGGAGCGGATATTTTGATATTTGATGAACCAACAGCGGTTTTAACTCCACAAGAAATAGATGATTTTATAAAAATTGTAAAAAATCTTACAGAATTAGGAAAATCAATAATAATAATTACACATAAATTATCTGAAATTAAAGCAATGGCAGATTATTGTACAGTTATTAGACGTGGAAAATTTATCGATAAGTTAAACGTCAAAGAAATCGATGAAAATATTTTAGCAGAAAAAATGGTTGGTCGTGATGTAAGATTTAATGTTGAAAAAGAAGACCAAGAGCCAGGCGAAGTTGTATTAGATATTAAGGATTTGGTTGTAAAAGATTCCAGAAATATTGATGCTGTAAAGAATTTGAATCT
This sequence comes from Finegoldia dalianensis, assembly GCF_046255015.1. Classification (NCBI taxonomy): domain Bacteria; kingdom Bacillati; phylum Bacillota; class Tissierellia; order Tissierellales; family Peptoniphilaceae; genus Finegoldia; species Finegoldia dalianensis. Next base: position 404,392 of record NZ_JBDLBQ010000001.1, on the reverse strand, counting down.
TCAAGTAAGGAGAGGAGAAATTGTTGGCGTTGCAGGTGTAGATGGCAATGGCCAATCGGAATTGATTGAGGCAATCACTGGTCTTAGAAAAATAGAATCTGGACAAGTTACATTAAAAGGAAAAGAAATCACTAATCATTCTCCAAGAGATATTATAGATTCAGGAATGAATACCATACCAGAAGATAGACAAAAACACGGACTTATATTGGATTATTCTATCGCTGACAATTTAATTTTGGAAAATGTTAAAAAGAAACCTTTTAGCAAAGGATTAAAGCTAGATTTTGATGCTATAAACGACAATGCAAAACAATTAATCGAAAAATTCGATATCAGACCTAATGATTATCATCAAAAAACAAAAAATTTATCAGGTGGTAACCAACAAAAAGTAATTATCGCCAGAGAAATTTCCAATGATCCTGATTTGTTAATAGCAGCTCAACCAACCAGAGGATTGGATGTAGGGGCAATAGAATTTATTCACAAATATTTAGTGGATCAAAGAAACAAAAATAAAGCAGTATTGCTAGTTTCATTTGAATTAGATGAAATAATGGATTTGTCAGATAATATTGCAGTTATATTTGATGGTAAAATCGTTGGAGAAAAACCAGCAAAAGAAACTAATGAAATGGAACTTGGTAGATTAATGGCTGGAGGTGTTGTAGATGAAAAATAACAATGAACAAATTTCAATATTCACAAAGTACAACAAGCTATTCTTCATGCTTTTATCTATTTTGATAGGTCTGTTAGTTGGAGCTTTGGCTTTAGTATTAGCAGGTTATAGTCCTTTAGAAGCATATAAGCTAATGCTTGAAGGAATATTTAAAAGACCGAAAAATGTTGGTTGGACAATTGTAAATGCCATTCCAATTATATTCACAGGACTTGGTGTTGCGTTTGCATTTAAAACAGGATTATTCAACATCGGGGCAGAAGGTCAATACATTGTTGGAACAATGGTTGCATTTTTATTGGGATATAATCTTCACTTACCAGCATTTATTCATGTACCTGTAGTAATAATTGTTGGAATGTTAGCTGGGGCAGCTTTTGGAGCATTAGCTGGATTTTTGAAAGCTAAATTTGGAATACATGAAGTTATCTCAACAATAATGCTTAACTGGATAGCTTTTTATTTTAACAATATGGTTGCGAATTATCCAAAATTCAAAGCACCGAACTCAATGGGAACTCACGAAGTTCAAGAAACTGCGAAAATTACATTGATGCAAAATGTAAAAGGACTACCAAAAGCAATCGACAACTTCTTCAAAGCTCCAATTCACTTGGGATTGATATTAGCAATTGTAGCAGCAATTTTATTATGGTATATTTTGAAGAAAACTAATTTAGGATATGAATTAAAGGCTGTAGGTCTTAACCAAGATGCGGCAAAATACGGTGGAATTGATGTCAATAAAAAATTGACATTATCTATGGCAATAAGTGGTGCAGTGTGTTCACTTGGTGGAATCACTCAAGTTTTAGGATACAGATACACAATTTCTGCATTATCTAGTATGGAAAATTTTGGATTTGATGGACTCGCAGTAAGTTTACTTGCAAATAATAACCCAATAGGTTGTATTTTCTCTGGATTATTTTTCGGTGGATTGAAATACAGTGGTGCAAATGTACAAAGAGTTTTACATGCTCCTACTGAAATGATTAACATCATAATGGGAACAATCATTTTGTTCACAGCAATTCCATTGATGTTCAGGATAATTAAATCTAGATTTAAAAGCAAAGGAGGCAAATAATGAACTTAGTACTTTTAGGATTAGTAATAGGTAATACATTAATCAATGCGACTCCTATTTTATACGCTGGATTAGGTGGTATGATTTCTGAAAAGTCTGGAGTTACAAACATCGGACTTGAAGGTATGATGACAATAGGTGCATTAATTGCAGCCACTGTGGGATATTATACTCACAATCCTTGGTTAGCATTTTTGTGTGGCGGACTAAGCGGAATGGTATTTGCATTAATTCACGCAGTTGTATCCATCACATTTGCAGGAGATCAAACTATTTCTGCAATAGCTATAAATTATTTAGGACCTGGTGTTGCTTTATTTGTTTCTAGAATATTCTTCGATGGAGCAACTCAAACGAAACCAATTGAGCCACAATTCAAAATTCCAGTATTATTTGATGGAATTCAAAACAAATTCTTGGCTAACGTAATTTCATTACCTGCTACAGTTTATTTGGTATTTGTATTAGTATGTTTGATTTATATATTTATGTACAAAACAAAATGGGGAATGAGATTGATTGCAGTTGGTGAGCATCCGAAAGCAGCAGAAACTTTGAACATAAATGTATTTTTCGTTAGATACATGGCAGTTTTGTTCTCAGGATTTATGGCTGGTTTAGGTGGAGCTACAATGTCTATTTCACTTGTATCTTCATTCTTCCCTGCATTAGTTGCTGGACAAGGTTTTATAGCTTTGGTTACAGTAATATTCGGAAAATGGACTCCACACGGTGTTATGTTAGCAGCGCTATTCTTCGGATTCGCTCAATCAATATCCGTTGTGTTGGGAGGAACAAATCTACCAATACCATCAGAATTAATATCAATGATTCCATATGTTGCAACATTAGTTGTATTGATACTATTTGGTGGAAAAACAAAAGCACCTACAGCAGATGGAATTCCGTATTTGAAGGATGATATAGCACTTTAATTGAACAAAAATAAAGGTAGTGTGAATTTCACACTACCTTTTTAAAATTTAATCTAAATTAAATTACGCTCTACATAAAAGCTCAAGATTTTTCCGTCGTAAGAAATTATTCCAGAGTCAACCATTGAGCCAAGTAGATTTATATCATTATAATCTGATTCCCATCCCAATAAATTTGCATAATAATCTTCAATTTGAGGAGATCTTCTTACATTGATAAGTCTTTTCATATCTTCAAGATGTTGTGGTGTTTTTGTTGGCATTCCTTCGGCAATAATTATCAATTTATCATCTTTAAATTCTGAATCAATTCTGATACTTTTTGTGTCGTACATGAAAAAATAACTTAATATTTCTGATACAATTAATTTAGCTTTTTTTTCTTCGTTACTAATCATCGTTTTTTAACCTCACTCTCATTAAGAAATTATCCATTTCACTAAATACTGGAACTAAAATACCAGCGACAAATCCTCCTGAAAATCCATTGTTGTACAAATTAACTCCGCCATGAACTACTCCTATGTTTAGAACCATAGCCATGTGCAAAAATCCTGCTAAAATACCTCTGAAAAAGCCAAACTCACCAGCGATTGGAGCAAGAGTCGTTCCAAATAAAGCAGCTAAAAGGCTTGATGTAGATAGAGGATTAACTGTATTTAAAATAGATGCTAGGAATACACCAATTAAAATAGGGATAGTGTTTTTAGGGTGTTTACCAAATGCAGAAAAACCTGTTACAGTGAAAATTCCTCCTATTATTGGTCCACTTATCTTGCCACCTACAATTATGATGTAGCTTGTCGCAATTAGTCCCATAATGCCCATATTAATCATCGTTTGATATAAACCATCAAGCGATATAAAATCCGTCGCCAATCTACCCGAATTGTACATTATATTTTCATATCCATGGAAGGATAAATTATTCTTTACAAATCCTAACAAAAATATGGAAATAAAAAGCAAATACAAAAATATTATTATTCTTATATCATTAACTGGATATACCAAGTTAACAGATTTTATAGTCACATTAAACATTCTTAAAATTCCTACATAAAGCATTCCAACAATTCCTGCTGTAAATCCCATGTTGTATAAGTTATAACCTTGATGAAATCTCAAAAAAGTTCCGGATAAAGGAACCATAATAATTCCTATACTTATTCCAACTAAATAACTTAATATAATTGAATGTACGATAGATAAATTTGAGTCAAATGCTATTTCACTAATTAAAGGCCCTAATGCGCTACCAAATAACGCTGGAAGTATTACAGATGCTCTTGATGTATTTTCTATTTTTGCATAAATTAACACTCCAATAGTTATAGGAATTGTGTTGAAAATATTTTTGCCAAAAAAAGCAAATCCAGTCATAGTGAAAATAGCTGCAACTCCTGGACCAGAAATAACAACATTAAAACTATGTGATAAAATAGTTGATAATAGACAAATCAAGCCAGCATTAAAAAATGCCGCTCCAATATTTGCTAAATACATATAATCAGTAATTAAAGTACAAGGACTTTTAATTATAGTTATCAAACCGTTAAAAATTTCTGTCGGAGAATTAAATAAAAACGCCACTACCATCAGTAATCCAGCTAATGTGTAAAGAAGTTTATAAATCCCCATTGAGTGGAAAACTTTTTCTTTATCTTTCATAAGACCTCCATTTATAATTTAGTATATTTTATTATAAAGAAGTATAAATTTCAACAAAAAAGGAGCGATATTAAAATATCACCCCATAAAAATTAATTAGGTTTATTTAACAGTCTGTTTTTTAATTCTTGTTCCATTGCCATTAATTCTTGTTTTGCTTTTACTCTATTTTCGTGACCTTCTATTTGAATATTGCGCACTTCATCTAATGCACTGATAAGTTGCTCATTAGTGTGTCTAATTGTTTCGACATCAACAATTCCTCTTTCGGTTGCTTTTGCAGTTTCTATAGTACTCATCTTCAATGTGTCAGCGTTTTTACGCAATAAATCATTAGTCAAGTCTGTAACCTTCTTTTGCGCTTCTGCTGCTTGCGAGTTATGATAAACACCTAATGATAAAACCATTTGGTTTTTCCAAATAGGAATAGTATTCACTATTGTAGATTGGATTTTTTCTACCATAACAGCATTTGAAGATTGCACCATTCTTATTTGTGGAGCCATTTGCAAACTCACCATTCTCGTAAGCTCAAGATCGTGTAATTTTTTTTCGAATCTAGTAGCCAAATCTCTTAAATCATTTGCTTTTTGCGCAGTGATAGAATTAGGAGAATTTTCGGCTTCTTTGAGCATATTTGGAAGTTCTTCATTTCTTACTTGATCCAATTTCTTTTGTCCAGCAAGAATGTACATGCTTAATTCCTTAAAATATAGTTCATTTAGCTTATACATTTGGTCTAACAATGAAATATCTTTCATCAAAGTAATTTGATGATTTTCTAAAATTTTTGAAATCTCATCTACATTTTTTTCAGCCTTTTCGTAGTTTGCTCTCAAAGCAGTAATTTTATTGGCACCTTTTTTGAAAAAACCAAACACACCTTTATCTTCAGTTTCATCAAATGATTTTAATTCTGTAACAACGGAAGATAAAAGATTACCAACTTCTCCAAGATCTTTTGTCTTTACTGAATTTAAAGTTTTTTCAGAGAAACTAGCGATTTTCTTTTGGGCTCCAACTCCGTATTGTAAAACTATGTTGGAATTAGATAAATCAATTTGTTTAACAAATTCATCAACAGTTTTTTGTTCCTCAGGAGTAAGGTTAACTTTTTGTTCAAATTCTGGGTAAAAAACTTCATCTTCTTTAATTTCATTTAGTGTAGGTTCTTCTACATCCAAAGTCAATTTAATAGGTTTATCTTCCATTATTCAGCACCTCTCTTAAACATAGTATTTTTCTCAATCAATCCATCTTGTGACAACAAAGTATTCATAACTTCGATTTCCGAGTTAATATTCAAAATATCATCGCTGTACAAATCTGTTAAAAGCTTTGAAAAAGCTTTATTGATATTTTGAATAGCATTTTTAATATCATTTTTTGATTTTTCTACGCTTAATATATCATTTTTTTCATTTTCAAATTGAATATAATTTTTCACCAAATTTATAGCAGTTGGAGTGTAATAATCAACGAATTTATTAAGTCCATTGACATCAGAATTTTCGTTTTGAATTTGATTATTTATCGACACTAACAAATCTTTTAATTTAATGACATCTTGTTTGAAATCAAAATCCTTAACAGATGTGATTAAATTTTCAGTTATCGTAATATAATTAGTAATGTCTCTGTTAGATTCAATCTCTTTTTGGTTTTCTTCTGATTTGCTTTCATCTAAATAATGAGCTTTGTAAGCATCGTAGCTTGTTCTATCTAACAAAAACAAATGACCGTTTTCGACAACACGAGCTTGAGGGAAGTATCTTTTGTTTATGAAATAAATTAGTTCTTTACTACATTTTTCAACAGGAAGATTAACTGCTGATGCAAAATCTTCTACGCTTAAAATTTTATTGTCTCCAATTTCTGTTTTGTATCTTAAAAATCGTTGTAATTTTGATGCGTGTTTATGTGACAAAAAACCCACAACACCAAAAGCTAAGCTTACCATAATACCAGAAAACAGATCGGGTAAACTATGGGTCAACGATGAGACAGAGCCAAATAAAGTCATAGCGCCTATAGCATAACTAATATTTCTTAGTGCAAAATAACTTTTTGGATTAATCTTTTTTTGGGTTACTAACTTAGAGTCTTTATTTGCCAGATATTGTTGTTTCGGTTTAGGTTTTAGATTAAATGTGTTCATAACTACATTTAAACCGTTTTTTGATAAATCCAACGCCATATCAATAGATTTTTCTATTATTTCACCAACTTTTGAAAAATCATTGTCGCTTATAGCGTTATCTATATATTCTTCTAATTTGTTTTTCTTCATTTCACACCTTCCTATTACTATTGTATCATATATAGTAGTTGAAATTAAATGAATTTTATTTACAAAAATTCAAATCGATTTTTAAATATCGCTTTGACTTTTAAATATTTTCAATTCAGTTTATAATAGTATTAGATTTTCAAAATAAAATACAGGAGGATATATGGAAGAAATAAGTGCAGGTGGGGTTGTTATCAATAATGGTAATGTTGCTGTGCTTAAAAAGTTCCGTGGTGAATGGGTTCTTCCTAAAGGTAGGGTAGAGAAAGGAGAAAGCTTAGAAGAAACTGCAATTAGAGAAGTTTTTGAAGAATCGGGACTAAGAGCTGAGATTGTTAAGTATATTGGATATGTAAAATATAAATACAGACACATGGATGGCACGAAAGTTCTTAAAACAGTTCACTATTTTTATATGGTAACGAAAGATAATAATATTATCCCACAAAGAGAAGAAGGCTTTGCAGAAGGAGATTTTATGAATCTCGACAAAGCTTTAAGATATGTGCGTCACAGCGCAGAAAAAAATATGATAAAAACAGCTAAATCGTTTATAGAAAAAAGGTAAAGATATGAGCTTTTCATCTGATATTAAAACTGAAATAATAAGTAATCTTGATGACTATAATGTTTTGGCAATGCTATCAGCTTTTACTAAAACAATAGGAACTTTAAATTATAATTCATTAGGTGTAAAGATTACATTAAAAACAGAAAGTAATCCAGTTGCAAGATTAATCTTTTCTAATTTAAAAAAACATTACAATTATGAATGTGATATGAAAGTTATTCACAACAATAATCTTCGTAAGAAAAATATCTACGAAATATTGATTGATGATAAGATATCAAAACAATTTTGTGAGGATACGCACACTTCAACTAGCCCTTTTGACTTTGATTTGGGAATTGATGAAGAATTAATTGATTCTAATATCAAGAAAATTAGTTTCCTACAAGGAGCTTTTTTGGGGACGGGTTTTTGTTATGACCCATCAAAAATGTATCATTTAGAGATGATTTTCAAGCAAGAAAATGTTGGAAACCAAGTAAAAGATTTACTTCAAGGTTTTGGAATAAAATCTTCTATTTTTGAGAGAAGTGAAAATTATGTTTTGTATATCAAAGAAGCTGAAGCAATTTCTGATTTTTTGAGTTTGGCTAAAGCATATAATAGTGTTTTAAAACTTGAAAATATCAGAGCATTCAAAGATATAAAAAATAATGTCAACAGAAGGTTTAATTTTGAGACAGCAAATTTGAATAAAACTGTTGATGCTGCTTTGAAACAAAAGCTTATAATAGAAAAAATTGAAAACACGATAGGTCTTGAATCGCTAGATCCACTATTGTTGGAATTAGCTTATGCCAGAATAGAAAACCCAGATGTTTCATTAAAAGAATTAGGAGAAATGATGACTCCTAAGATTTCAAAATCTGGAGTTAGTTACAGACTTAATAAACTTAAAAAAATTGCTGATGATTTATAATTGTCAGCAATTTTTCTTTTAAAATAACCAAACTTATTATAAAATAAGGCTAAAGGAGTTTGAAATGATAGATACGTTTACGCATTTACATGTTCATACAGAATACAGTTTACTAGATGGATTTTCTCCAATAGAAAAACTTTTAGATAAAGTTGAAGAATTGCAAATGAAATCCATCGCTATTACTGATCACGGTAGTATGTTTGGAACAGTAAAGTTTTATAAGGAATGCAAAAAAAGAAACATAAAACCTATTATTGGTTGTGAAATCTACACGACTAATAAGGATCATAAAATTAAAAATCCAGAAAATAAATTCTACAATCATTTAGTTCTTTTGGCTAAAAATCAAATAGGTTATTCTAATTTGATGAAAATTGTGTCACTTGGATATGTTGAAGGATTCTATTATAAACCAAGAGTGGATAAGGATACTTTGAGAAAATATTCTGAGGGAATCATTGCTTTGTCTGCGTGTTTGAAAGGAGAAGTACAAGAATCTCTAATTAGATATGGATATGATAAGGCAAAAGATGTTGCAAAGGAACTAAAAGATATTTATGGAGAAGATTTTTACTTAGAATTACAAAATCATTCTTCACGAGAAGATATGGTAGTTATGGAAAATATTCCAAAAATCGCTAAGGAATTAGATATCGGACTTGTGTGTACTAATGATGTTCATTATATTGAAAAAGAAGATTATAAAATACACAATATTTTGATTTGTCTTCAAACAGGCAAAACAATCGAAGAAGACAATAAAATGAGCTACATTCCAGGGGAGTTTTTTCTAAGAAGTGAAGAACAAATGAGAGATTTGTTCAAAGATTATCCCGAAGCAATCGAAAACACGAAAAAAATTGCAGAAATGTGTAATGTTGAACTTGAATTTGGTAATCTTCATCTTCCATATTTTGCAATTCCAGATGGTTTTACAAACAGTAGCTATCTAAAAAAACTCGTTTTTGACGGATTAGAAAACAGATTTTCAAATGATGACAGATTAGAAGAAGCAGAAGAAAGATGCGAATATGAACTATCTGTAATTGAAAAGATGGGATATGTCGATTATTTTTTAATCGTCTGGGATTTTATAAGATTTGCAAAATCACAAGGCATTCCTGTTGGACCTGGACGTGGTTCTGCTGCGGGAAGTATTATAAGTTATTGCTTAGAAATTACAGATATCAATCCATTGGATTACAATTTAATTTTCGAAAGATTTTTGAATCCTGAACGTGTTTCTATGCCAGATATAGATATAGATTTTTGTTATGAAAGAAGAGAAGAAGTAATAGATTACGTAGTTAATAAGTACGGCGAAGATAAGGTTGCTCAGATTGTAACTTTTGGAACAATGGCAGCTAGAAATGCTATAAGGGATGTTGGAAGAGTTCTTGCTATGGATTTTAAAACAGTGGATGACACGGCTAAGAAAGTTCCTAATCTTTTGAATATTAATATAGACAAATCACTAGAGATTTCTCCGGAATTTAGAAAAGCTTACGAAGAAAACCGTGATGTAAAAAAATTAGTCGATGTTGCACGAAGAGTTGAAGGAATGCCACGTCACACATCAACTCACGCAGCTGGTGTGGTTATTTCCAAGCTTCCAATCATGGAATATGTTCCGTTGGCAATTAACAAAGATGCTGTTATTACTCAATTCAATATGACAGAACTTGAAGAGCTTGGACTATTGAAGATGGACTTTTTGGGTCTTAGAACTTTAACTGTAATCAGTGATTGCATGAAATTTATCAAAAAAAATAAAAATATAGATGTAAGTTTTGAAGATATGGACGAAAATGATCCTAAAGTTTTGTCAATGTTTACAGTTGCACAAACTCTGGGAATATTTCAATTTGAATCACAAGGCATGAGAAATTTCTTAAAAGAATTAAAGCCAACTAAATTTGACGATTTAATTGCTGCAAATGCTTTGTTTAGACCTGGTCCAATGAATGAAATTCCAACTTACATTCACAATAAACACAATGAAAAAGATGTTGAATATTTATCTCCGTTACTTGAAGATATTTTGAAACCAACTTACGGTACGATTGTTTACCAAGAGCAAGTTATGCAAATTGTACAAAAAATCGCGGGATTTAGCTTGGGAGAAGCTGACAATTTGAGACGTGCTATGAGTAAGAAAAAAATGAAAGTTATGGAAGATGGTAGAAAAGAATTTATCTTTGGAAAAGAAGATGAAGATGGAAATATTTTGATTGAAGGAGCTATTAGAAGAGGAGTCGGTGAGGATATTGCAAATAAAATCTACGATTTGATGATAGACTTTGCAAAGTATGCATTCAACAAATCTCACTCTGCAGCTTATTCGTTAGTAGCAATGAGGACGGCTTGGTTAAAATATTATTATCCAGTAGAATTCTTAGCAGCGCTTATATCTTCGGTTATGGGAAACACTTCACAACTTTCGTTGTATATTGAAGAAGCAAGAAGACTTGACATAAAAATTGAAGCGCCAGATATCAATTACAGTCTAGATAAATTTGATGTGAAAGATAATTCTATAATTTATGGATTGAAAGCTATAAAAAATGTAGGAACGAATTTAATAGAGCAAACAATTATTTCAAGAAATGAAAATGGTAAATTCAAAAGTTTTAGAGATTTTGTGGAAAGAATTTATGCAAAAGATAAATCAGCTATAAATAAAAGATCGATTGAATCGTTAATAAAAGCGGGAGCATTTACATCTTTGGGAGAAACAAGAGCTACATTAATGCTTCAATACCAATCTATCATTGACTCTGTTCAATCGGGTTTAAAAAATAACGTACCTGGTCAATCAAATTTGTTCGATATGTTTGAGTCCAAAGATGACGATGAACGAGACGATTTTACTAGAAGAGAAGAGTTCGATAAATCAGAACTTTTGAGAATGGAAAAAGAGGTATTGGGTATATATTTATCAGACCATCCTTTAAGAACTTACTCAAACATCATAGAGAAATATTCTAATTTTTCTACAGGGGACTTAGAAGATGATGATTACAATGAGAAAAACTTCGACGGGAAAAGAGTTAAAGTCGTAGGAATAATTGAATCAATCAATAAAAAATTCACTAAAAATCAAAAGATAATGGAATTTGTTAAATTTGAAGATCTGTATGGAACTATGGAATTGATAGTTTTTCCACAAAAGTACGAACAATATTCAGATATTTTAAATGAAGATGAAATTTTGATTGTGAGTGGAAGATTGAATATTATTGAAGGAGAAGATCCAAAAATTTTGGTAGATAACATTCAAAGTATCAAAACTATTTCAAACGTTGAAAAACAAGAAGAAACACAGCCAAAATTATTTTTAAGAATTACAAAAAATATGCCAAGTTATATCTTGGATAAAGTCAAGCCAATACTACTCAATAGCAAAGGAAATACTCAATCAAATATATATTTTGAAGAAAAGAAACAAAACTACTTGCTTGGAAATGAATTTAGAATTTCTGTGGAAGATGATACTATTGATGAACTTGTATCATTATTAGGAAGAGAAAATGTAGTTTTAAAATAGAGGTTAATTATGAAAACAATAGCAATATTGACAAGTGGTGGCGATGCACCTGGAATGAATGCCTGCATTCGTTCTATAGCTAGAACTTGTATTTACAATGGAATAAGAGTAATGGGAATAAGATCTGGATATGATGGTCTTATGAATGGAAATATTTACGAAATGAATGTGTCTTCAGTTGCAGATATTATCCACAGAGGTGGAACTATTTTGGGTTCTGCTAGATGTAATGAATTTAAAACTGAAGAAGGTCAAAACAAAGGCGCACAAATATTAAAGGATTTCGGAATAGATGGACTAGTCGTTTTAGGGGGAGATGGTTCATTTAAAGGTGCAAGTGCACTAAGCAAAATAGGAATATCTACGATTGGAATTCCTTGTACAATTGATAACGATATGGGTTATACTGATTATACGATTGGATTTTTTACTGCCGTTGAAACAGTAAGTGATGCGATATCAAAATTAAGAGACACATCTTCAAGCCATGGTAGAGCAAATATAATTGAAGTTATGGGAAGAAATTGTGGAGATATTGCTCTTTATTCTGGTGTTGCATCTGGAGCAGAATCAATCCTAGTTCCTGAAGTAGAATTAAATATTGATGAAGTCACAGAAAAGATAGAACGAGGAAGAAAAAGAGGAAAGCTTCATCATTTAATCATGCTTGCTGAAGGAGTCGGTGGAGCTTACGATATTAAAGACATAATTGAAGAAAAAACAGGAGTTGAAACAAAAGTTACAATTTTAGGTCACGTTCAACGTGGAGGTACACCTTGTACTTTTGATAGATTAATGGCAACTCAAATGGGAAATTTAGCAGTAAAATTAATCATGGAAGAAAAAACAGGATTAGCAATCGCTATGAAAGACAATAAGATAATCACAGTTCCAATAGATGAAGCAGTAGCAACAAAAAGAAATTTCAGAGAAGATTTATACGAGATATCTAAGGAAATTTCAATATAGAAAGGAGTAAATATGTTAAAGAAAACTAAAATAGTCTGTACTATAGGGCCGGCATCAGATTCTTTAGAGACTTTAAAAACATTGATGCAAAGTGGAATGAACGTGTGTAGATTGAACTTCTCACATGGAAGTCATGAAGAGCATTTACAAAGAATAAAAAACATAAAACAAGCACGAGAAGAATTGGAATTACCAATAGCAATAATGTTAGATACAAAAGGTCCCGAAATTAGATTGGGAGATTTTGGAGTTGATCAAGTTCAACTTTCAATTGGTGATCAATTCACATTAACTACAAGAGATGTAACTGGAAATCAAAATATCTGTTCAGTGAGTTACAAAGGACTTCCAGATGATTTGGATATCGGGAAGAAAGTATTGATAGATGATGGATTAGTTGAATTAGAAGTTGTAGAAATAAAAGATACAGATGTGATTTGCAAAGTTAACAACTACGGTATTTTGAAGAGCAAAAAAGGAGTCAATATTCCAAATTCAAAAGTAAAATTACCAGCAATCACTGAAAAAGATATTTCAGATATAAAATTCGGAATTGAAAATGGAATTGATTATATAGCTGCATCTTTTATCAGAAAATCACAAGACGTATTAGATATTAGAAAAATTTTAGAAGAAAATAACGGAAACGACATAAAAATAATATCTAAAATTGAATCACAAGAAGGCGTAGATAATTTGGACGAAATAATCAACACTTCTGATGGGATTATGGTTGCAAGAGGAGACTTGGGCGTAGAAATCCAAACTGAAATTATGCCTATTGTTCAAAAAGAAATAATCAAGAAAACTTCATTAGCTGGAAAACCAGTTATAACTGCGACACAAATGTTAGATTCTATGATTAGAAACCCAAGACCAACCAGAGCGGAAGTTACCGACGTAGCGAATGCGATTTTGGACGGTAGTGATGCTGTTATGCTTTCTGGAGAGACTGCAGCAGGAAATTATCCAGTAAATGCTGTAAAAGTTATGAATGATATCGCAATTAATACTGAAAATTCTGAAGAGTTTAAAGAAGCTGCGAATAAAAGGTTGAAATGGTTGGACATTACAACAACGAATGCAATAAGTATTGCAACTAGAAGTATTAGTGAACAATTGGGAGCAAATGCGATTGTAGTTGCTACAACTTCAGGTTCAACAGCTAGAAATGTTTCAAAATATCGTCCGTTGTCACCAATAGTTGCAGCTACTACATCAGAAGGTGTAATGAGAAAACTATCTTTAATTTGGGGTGTTCATCCTGTTCTTAGCGAATTGAGTGAAAACACTGACGAAGTAATTGATAGATCAATTTCTGCGGGTATCAAAAAAGATTTGGTTCACGAAGGAGATTTAATTATAATCACAGCAGGTCTTCCAGTTGGAGTTTCTGGAACTACAAATTTATTAAAAGTACACACAATTGGAGATATTTTGATTGAAGGAACAGGAATTGGTAAAAAATCCGTTACTGCAAAAGCTAGAGTTGCTAAAGGTGTAGAAGATTTGGCTTCTAAATTTGAAGATGGAAATGCAATTGTATTGTACAGTTTGGAAAGAGAATTCGTTCCATATATTCAAAAAGCTTCTGCAATTATTGTGGAAGAAGGTGGCCTAACATCACCTGCTGCAATTGTTGGATTACATTTGGGAATTCCAACGATTGTAGGATGTAAAGATGCTGTAAGTAAAATCAAAGATCAAGAAATTTTGACTATTGATCCAATAGCTGGGTTAGTTTATCGCGGAGCAGCCAAGATTTTATAACAGTAATGTGGTACAATAAACTTAGAGGTAGAAAATGAATACTGTAATATTTGATATGGATGGCGTAATAATTGATAGTGAAGTAATTTATATTGATTTTTTCCAAAAAGTACTTCAAGATTTTGACGTCGAAATATCTGAAGAAGATTTGTTTTCTCTTGCTGGTTTGAGTCAACAAAAAACTGATGAATTTTTGAAATCAAAACTTCATAGAAAACCTGAGGAAGTATATAATTTGATGAAAAAATACATCGATGATGATAAAATAAACTACAGTTCTATAGTAATGGATGGATTTTATCCATTACTAAAAGAACTAAAAAGAAAAAATTTTAAGATTGCATTAGCATCTTCATCACCCAAAAAAACTATTAACAATGTTTTAGAAGAATTAGATATAAAGGATGAATTTGATGCGGTAATAAGCGGTGAGGATTTTAAAGAATCAAAGCCAAATCCCGAAATTTACATTAAAACATGTGAGATTTTGGGAGTACGTCCCAAAGATGCTATTGCAATTGAAGATTCTGATTACGGTATTGATTCTGCAAAGAATGCAGGATTAACAGTAATTGCCAGAAGAGAGAATAGATTTAATTTTAAACAAGACAAAGCTGATTTTATTGTCGATAATTTACAAGATATTAAGCTTATATTGGAAAAATTTGAAAAAGAAAAAAATGGCGTTTACAAAATCAGAAGAAAATCAAAAGAATTTGTAAAAGCAATGTTTTTTATTGATCGAGAATCTTTCAATGATAATGTGGATGATTGTGATATTTATTGTTTATATCGAAATGATAAAATGAAATCTGCAATCATAAAAAAACATGATAAAATAATATATAAGAATGTAGAATCAGAGTTGGATTATAAATTAATACTAGAAGGAATAGAAAATAAGGAAATAGATGAGATTAGATAAATTTTTAAAAAATTCAAGGATTATTAAAAGAAGAACTGTAGCAAAAACTGCTTGTGAATCCCAAAGAGTGAAAATCAATGACAAAATCGCTAAACCTGGAGACAACGTAAAAGTCGGAGATATAATTGAAATAAGTTTTGCTCAATCGGTTTTAAAGGCAAAGGTTACTGAATTGATTGATAATCCAAAGAAAGACGATGCAGATAAAATGTTTGAAACTTTAGGAGATTAAAATGAATGCCAGGGATAATCAGATAAGAAAAAGAAGAAAAAACGTTAATAAATTTAGAATAATAGTTTCTGCAATAACTATTTTTGCTTGTGTTACGTTGTTATTTACAATTTTTAAGCAACAAATTCAAATCAGAAACATTAATAATGTTAAGTTGGAACAACAAACAAAAAAGGATGAACTTGAAAAAGAAATAAAAAAATTATCTGAAGATTCCAAAAACTTAGACAATCCTGAGTTGATAGAAAAATATGCCAGAGAAAAATTAGGTATGGTAAAACCTAACGAAGTTTTGATTAAGGATGAAAAGGAAAAACCAAAAAAAGATACAAATTTTACACCGTCGCCAACTTTTGACAAAAAGCCTGATAAATAATTATTGACACCGTTTTTTTAGTAGTATATACTGGTATATAGTATTATATTAGGAGGAAGATATTGCGTATGTCTATATCAGTGGGCGATATTGTTGAAGGTAAAGTAACAGGAATTACTAAGTTTGGGGCATTTGTAGAATGCGAAGACGGAACTAAAGGATTAGTTCATATTTCACAAATTTCTAATGATTACATAGAAAAAGTTGAAGATGTGTTAAAAGTTAATGATGTAGTAAAATGTAAAGTTATGAGCATTGAAGATAATAAGGTTAGCTTTTCAATAAAGGAATGTCTTCCGAAAAAAGAACACAAAAAAGAATTTTCAAAGAAAACTTATTCAGAAGATGATAAGAATTCAAACAAAGAATCTAGCAAAGAATCAACTTTTGATGATTTACTTTCTAAGTTTATGAAAGAAAGTAACGAGAGATTAGATTCTATTAGACAAAGAGAGAATAAAAAGTTTTCGAAGAAAAGAAAGTATAATTAGGAGTAACGCCGCAGATTTATGCGGCTTTTTTATTATTATGGATTTGATACACAAAATAAAAAATACTATCATCAGAGAAAACTTAATACAAAAAAACGACAAAATTTTGATAGGATTATCAGGTGGGGCGGACTCAGTATTATTATTCAATGTTTTATACCAACTAAAAGATGATTTAGATTTTGAGATAAAAACATGCCACATTAATCATTCTTACAGAGCTACTGCCGATCGAGATGAAAATTTTTCAAGGGAAATATCTGAAGAAAAAAATGTTCAATTTTTTTCAAAAAAAGTAGATATGAAACAATTTTCCATCGACAATTCTATTAGTTTGGAAGACAGTGGTAGGATTTTAAGATATAATTGTTTCAACAAAATTTTAGAAACAGAGAATTTTAATAAGATTGCTGTAGCACACCACTTGGACGATCAAGTGGAGACTTTTTTCTTACATTTGTTTAGGGGAAGTGGAATTGATGGATTGTGTGGAATACAATATCGAAACAAAAATGTAATAAGGCCACTTTTAGATGTATCAAAAAATGAAATCCTAAATTATTTAGATAGCAATAATATTGAGTATGTAACTGATGAAACAAATTTCATAGCCGATGTCAAAAGAAATAAAATTCGACTTGAAATGTTGCCATATATTCAAGAAAATTTCAATAATTCTATAAATGAATCGATATATAGGACTATAAATATTTTACAAGATTCAAAAGAAATAATTGACGATATTACTAATATTAAATTCGAAAAATTAATTAGTCAAAGAAATGGTGAATATTCTATAGATGTAAAATTATTTGAAATCGAAAAGACCTCTATTCAAAGAAATATAATTAGAAAACTTTTAATTGAATTAAATGGGTCTAACCAAAACATTAGAATGGCTTATATAGATGATATTATAGAATTATTTGATTTAAAAAACGGCAGGGAATATATATTTAAAGACTACAGTTTTTTCAAAAGTTATGATAAAGTAATAATTAGGAAAATTGTAGACAACAAAAAAAGTCAAATTGTCAAATTTGAACTTGGGACAATCATTTTTGGGGATTTTAAAATTAGTAGTTATCTAACAAAAAATACTAATATTAAACCTTCAAGAAATAAAATGGTTTTTGATTCTAAAATTCTATCACATAATCTTGTTTTACGAAGAAGAGAAAATGGAGATAGAATTAAATTAAAGGGATTTACCAAGAAAATTAAAGATGTATTTATTGATAATAAAGTTTTACAAATTGAACGCGATAATTATCCCATTTTGAGCGATGAAGAAAATGTATATGCTATTTTGTCGTTAAAAAGATCAAATTTGTACATGAAAAATTCTAACAGCAAAGAAGTTTTAGTTATAGAGGTGACTTATGAAAAGTAATTTATGTGATGCAGTCGAAAAGGTGCTAATACCAAAATCAGAAATCGACAAAAGAATTGAAGAATTAGGACAAGAAATCACTGAAGAATACAGAGATAAGGGTGAACTTATCGTAGTTGGTATTCTAAGAGGCGCAGCGATGTTTATGAGTAATTTAACATTGAATATCGACTTAGAAGTTGGAATAGATTTCATGGCAGTATCAAGTTATGGACATTCTTCAGAATCGAGTGGAACTGTAAGAATCATCAAAGATTTGGAAGAAGACATCGCCGGCAAAAATATCCTTATAGTTGAAGATATTGTGGACAGTGGTCGCACATTAAGTTACTTGGTTCGAAACTTAATGGATAGAAAAGCAAAATCAGTTAAGATAGCGAGTCTTTTGGATAAACCAGAAAGAAGAACTAACGAAGTTGATGTTCAATTCAAAGGTTTTACTGTACCTAATGAATTTATAGTTGGTTATGGATTGGATTTTGCACAACAATTTAGAAATATTGAAGATATTTGCATATTGAAGAAATCTTTTTATGAAAAGGAGATTTAATGAAAAAAGTAACTAAAAGTTTAGCAATTTATCTTGTTCCAATTATTTTAATAGCTTTTTTCGTGACTATGACTCAAAACAATACATTGAGCACAAAATATTTTACTGTCAACGAAATGATTGTAAATGTCAAGAAAGATAATGTTAAAGAAATTGTTGCAAGAGGAAATGATATAAAAGGCGTTCTAAAAGATAGCAAGGGTACTCCTTTTAGAATGTATATGCCATCAGAAATGTGGGAAGTTTTTTACAATAATTATCTGAAGGAATCTGTTGAAAACAACAAGATCGTATTGAAGACCGAAAAAGATCCTGGCAAACCATGGTATGTTGATATAATGCCAACTATATTAATTATAGTCGGGCTTGGAATAATTTGGTTTATGTTTATGAATCAAACACAAAACTCTGGAAATTCTAAGGCTATGAATTTTGGAAAATCAAAAGCAAAACTCAACCAAGATTCAAAAGAAAAGGTTGTGTTTGCTGATGTAGCGGGATTAAAAGAAGAAAAAGAAGAATTGATGGAAATCGTAGATTTTCTGAAAAATCCTTCTAAGTATATAGACATTGGTGCAAGAATTCCTAAAGGAGTTTTGTTAGTGGGGCCTCCAGGAACTGGTAAAACATATTTATCGAGAGCAGTCGCAGGTGAAGCAAAGGTTCCATTTTTTAGCATTTCTGGTTCTGATTTTGTCGAAATGTTTGTTGGTGTCGGTGCATCAAGAGTTCGTGATTTGTTTGAACAAGCTAAGAAAAATGCTCCTTGTATCATTTTCATCGATGAAATAGATGCAGTAGGTAGAAAAAGAGGAGCAGGACTTGGCGGAGGCCATGACGAAAGAGAACAAACGTTGAATCAATTACTTGTTGAAATGGATGGTTTTGGGAAAAATGAAGGCGTAATTGTAATGAGTGCTACTAATAGACCTGATATTTTGGATAAAGCATTGTTGAGACCTGGAAGATTTGACAGAACTATTTATGTGGGACTTCCAGACGTGAGAGAGAGATTAGAAATATTAAAAGTTCACACAAAAAACAAAAAACTTAAATCAGATGTGGATTTGGAGAATATTGCAAAAACAACTACTGGTTTTTCTCCAGCTGATTTGGAAAATTTGTGCAATGAAGCAGCACTTCTTGCAGCAAGAAATAATGAAGCAGAAATTTCAAATGAAGTGTTCAAAGAAGCATCTATAAAAGTTGTAGCTGGTCCAGAAAAGAAATCACAAGTGGTAATAGAAAAAGAACGTGTGCTTACAGCTTATCACGAATCTGGTCATGCAATTGTTTCTGGATTTTTAGAATATAATGACAAAGTTCATATGATTACAATTATTCCTCGAGGAAGAGCGGGAGGATTCACGGCATATCTTCCACAAGAAGATGCAAAATTTATGACTAAAAGACAAATGCAGCATAAATTGATTTCTCTATTAGGTGGACGTGCAGCAGAAGAAGTTGTGCTTGATGATATCTCTACTGGTGCAAGCAACGACATCGAAAGAGCGACGAAAATCGCACATGCAATGGTAACAAAATACGGTATGAGTAAAAGATTGGGACCTATGATGTACGGTGGAGATGATGCTGAAGTGTTCTTAGGTGAAGAGCTTGGGAAGAACAAACAATATTCAGATAAAATTGCCTATGAGATTGATTCTGAAATGAGAGAATTAATTGATGAAGCCTACAATAAAGCTTTGAATATTTTAAATGAAAATATTGATTTATTGCATGCATTGGCCAATAAACTTTTAGAAAAAGAAACTATTGGACAAGAAGAATTTGAGGCAATATTTGACAAATATACTCAGACAAAAATTCACGAGAATGAACCTAAAGAATTAGTTGATGTAAGAAAAAAAGACGAAGAAATAGAAAAAAATATAGATAATCAGGAGAAATAATGAGCGCACAAAATGTTATAAACGTCATGTATATATTG
The DNA here is from genome assembly GCF_046255015.1 of Finegoldia dalianensis. Lineage (NCBI taxonomy): Bacteria > Bacillati > Bacillota > Tissierellia > Tissierellales > Peptoniphilaceae > Finegoldia > Finegoldia dalianensis. The sequence continues at coordinate 384,024 of NZ_JBDLBQ010000001.1, read as the reverse complement.
ATTTTGCTTTTTGGATTGAAGCAAATGTACAATGTATACAAAGTTAAAAAAAATATTGGAAGAGTCATCAAAAACTTTAACCAAAGAAAAAGAATTTTAATGATGGTTGCATCGTATTCAATAGTAGTCTTGGGATTATTGTACCTTTATCAACAAAAAACATGGTTCCCATTAATTTATATACTACTGGGAGTTATATTTATTTATTTGACATTCGAAAAAATTTCATTCACAGATAAAGGAATTTATTTCAATGGATTTTTGGCAGAATATGAAGATATCAAACAATGGAAATATTCAAAAGACAAGAGGTTCTTGGAATTAATTTTGAAAAATTCCAAAGCTAATAGTAAACTTATTCCTATCAATCCAAGTGATGCTTCTGAAATGCAAGTAATCATAAAAAAGAATAAGAAAAAACAATAAAATACTTGACAACAAAACCGTGATTAAATATAATAAAAAAAACACTATTTTTGTTTTTCATAAATTGGCTTTCTTTGATTGCCAATTTTTTTTATTTTAATACATGGAGGTATTATGGATACAAACAAAATTTTTGGAATTGACACTTTTGATAAGAGACAAATGAAAGATTCGTTACCTTTTCCTGTTTATCAAAAATGGAAAAATGCAGTTAGAAAAGAAGATTTACTTGATATTGAAACAGCAGAAATAATTGCACATGCGATGAAAAAATGGGCAATTGAAAGAGGGGCTACTCATTTTTGTCACTGGTTTCAACCATTAAATGGTTTAACAGCAAAAAAACACGATTCTTTTTTGGATAGAGGAGACGATAATACTCCAATAAATAGATTTTCAGCAAAAGAATTAATTAAAGGGGAACCAGACGCTTCATCATTTCCTACAGGCTCCATTAGATCTACGTTTGAAGCCAGAGGATACACTTATTGGGATTGTACATCTAACACTTTTATAGTAGATAATATAATGTATATACCATCAGTGTTTGTATCTTATGATGGAACTACTTTAGATAAAAAATTGCCACTACTTAAAAGTTTGGACTACTTGTCTGATTATGCTACTAAACTTTACAACGAAATTTCTGATGACCAATGTTACAGAATGAAAGTTAAAATTGGATTGGAACAAGAATTCTTCCTTATTGATGAAAATGTATATAAACAACGTATTGATTTGATTAACACTGGAAGAACTCTTTTAGGAGCACAAGCACCAAAATCACAAGAACTTACTGACCATTATTTCGGTTCAATTCCACAAAGAGTTGAAGCTTTTTACAAAGATTTTGACGAAAAATTATTCAGACTGGGGATATACGCTAAGACAGAACACAACGAAGTTGCTCCAAATCAATTCGAAGTAGCAATTCTTTTTGAGAACGCAAATATTTCAGTAGATGATAATCATTTGGTAATGGAAATTTTGAAAACTACTGCAAGAAAACATCATCTTGTATGTTTATTGCACGAAAAACCATTTAAAGGTGTAAATGGATCCGGTAAACACAATAATTACTCTTTAGTTACAAATCACGGTAGAAATGTATTCTCACCAGAAGCTGACATGGAAAATGATTTTGTATTCTTGATATTTACTGCTTGTTTGATAGAAGCGGTGGACAGATCACAAGCACTTTTAAGATCGGCATCTTCTACTACTTCAAACGATTATAGATTAGGAGGCGATGAAGCTCCACCATCGATAATATCTATGGATTTGGGACAAGATATCGAAGAGACGTTTAATTCATTAATGAATGAAGAAGAAATTGTTAGAAATTATCCTAAATTTTCTATAAATAGATTCGATTACATTCCACCAAATATGACAGATAGAAACAGAACAAGTCCATTTGCCTTCAGCGGGAACAAATTTGAATTCAGAATGTTGGGTTCTTCGAATAGTGCAAGTGATGTCAACATAGTTTTGAATACAATGTATGCAAATACAATCAAAAGAGTTTACGAAAAATACAAATCTCAAAATGAAAATATTGAGCAATTTATCAAATCAGAAGTTGTCGATATTTTGAAAAATCACAAACAAATTTTATACAGACAAGACAACTATACACAACTTTGGAGAGAAGAAGCTAAGAAGAGAGGTTTGTTAGATTTAGTTCATTATTTTGATTCTTTATATTCATTAATCTCAGAAGAATCTATCAAGGATTTTTGTGGTATACTAAGTGAGGAAGAATTACACGCAATCTATGATGTTGGATTGGAAGATGTAATAACAACTCATGAAATTGAAGCGAAGACTTTGATTTATATGTTGGATAAATTTGTTATTAATGCCTTTTCAAAACAACTAATTCAAAATAATAAATTAATTGAAAAGTGCGGTATTAATAGCTTAGATTCTACACAAGAAAAATTGAAAAATGGTTTAAATGAAATCATCAACAAGAGAAATAACCTGGAAGAAATGATACACAAATCTGATTTTGAATCTAAATATGAAAAGGCTAAATATTTTCAATATGAAATTAGCCCTCTAATTGAAGAAATCAGAGAAGTTCATGATAATCTTGAAAAATTTGTATACAAAGAAAATTATAATTTGTGTGATATTCAAGACATATATTCATCATTAATATAATTATAGGAGGAGTAATGAGTAAATTTATTTTTATTACTGGAGGAGTTGTCTCTGGTATAGGTAAGGGAATTAGTGGTGCAAGTATTGGTAGAATGCTAAAAGACAGAGGAATTTCTGTGTTTATGCAAAAATTTGACCCTTACTTGAATATTGACCCAGGAACTATGAGTCCTTATCAACACGGGGAAGTTTTTGTAACAAAAGATGGAGCTGAAACTGACCTAGACTTAGGCCACTACGAAAGATTTATCAACGAAGAATTAACTCAAAGATCAAACATTACCACAGGAAAAGTCTACAATGATGTTATTAAAAAAGAAAGACGTGGAGATTACAACGGTAAAACTGTACAAGTTATTCCACATATTACTGATGAAATAAAAAAAGCAGTGTACAAAGCTGCTGAAGAATCACAAGCTGATATTGTTATAACAGAAATTGGCGGAACTGTTGGTGACATTGAATCATTGCCATTCTTGGAAGCAATCAGACAAATCCACGCCGAAAATGAAAAAGAAGATGTATTATTTATTCATACAACTTTAGTTCCAACAATACCTGGAAGCAATGAATTAAAAACAAAACCAACGCAACATTCATACAAAGAATTGATGAGTTTGGGAATTAAAACAAATGTAATAATCCTTAGAAGTGAAGGCATAGTTACAGATGAACTAAAAGAAAAAATCTCATTATTCTGTGACGTTCCTGTTGAAGCTATTATTCAATCATTTAATGTTGATTTCATTTATGAAGTTCCATTGAAATTCCAAGAACAAAATTTGGATAAGTATATCATGAGAAAAATGAAACTTAAATCCAAAGTTGAAGAAGATGGAAAATGGAGAAAAATGATTGAAAACTACAGAAAAGCAACTGAAACTGTAAACATAGGTTTAGTAGGAAAATATACAGAACTTCACGATGCTTATCTTTCTGTAGAACAAGCTCTAATAGATGCGGGATATGCAAATAATCACAAAGTAAACATTCGTTGGATTAATTCAGAAGAATTAAACAAAGATAATATAAAAGAATCATTCGAAGGATTGAATGGTATCATCGTTCCAGGTGGATTTGGTGGAAGAGGTATGGAAGGAATGGTTGAAACTTCAAAATATTGTCGTGAAAACAACATGCCTTATTTCGGAATTTGTTTGGGAATGCAAATTGCCGCAATAGATATTGCTAGAAACGTATTAGGTTTGGCAGATGCAAATACAGCTGAAGTTGTTGCTGATTGCAAAAATCCAGTAATAAGTTTAATGAAAGAACAAAGAGATATTGAAGATATAGGTGGAACATTAAGACTTGGTAACTACGAGTGTCACTTGAAAGATAAATCTTTGGCAAAAGAATTGTACGGTGAAGAATTTATTCAAGAAAGACACAGACACAGATATGAATTCAACAACGACTACAGAGAACAATTTGAACAAAACAATGTCGTATTCTCAGGAATTAATGACCAATATAACTTGGTAGAAATGCTTGAAATACCACAAAATAAATTCTTCTTAGGTTGCCAATTCCATCCGGAATTCAAATCAAGACCTAATAAAATTCATCCTTTATTCGATGGATTCATAAAAGCATCCATTGAAAACAAATAAAGAAGGTGGAAGATATTTTACTTGTAATAGATATTGGAAATACTAATATTGTTTTGGGTATTTTCAAAGATGATGAGTTGATTTTTGAATGGAGAATATCTACAGATTTGAGAAAAACGAGCGATGAATACGCTCTAACATTAAGACAAGCTTTGGAATATTCAAACGTCAAAAAATCAGATATAAAAGAAGCTATTATTGGTTCTGTAGTACCAAATCTGATGCCAACTATACCAAAAGCAGTAAAAAAATATTTGGGAATTGAACCATTGATAGTAGATGAAAATATAAAGACGGGAATAGTTAATAAATACGCAAGTCCAAAAGAGGTCGGCGTAGATAGAATAATCAACGCAGTAAGTGCTTGTAAAAAATATTCTACTCCAGTTATTATCGTAGATATTGGAACGGCGATTACTTTTGATTATATTTCGGAAAATAAAGAATATTTGGGAGGAGCAATAGCTCCGGGGATTGCAATTTCATCAGAAGCATTATTTATGAAAACTGCAAAACTACCAAAAATTGAAATAGAAATGCCGGATAAAGTTATTGGTGATAGCACCGTAAAAAGTATGCAATCAGGAGTTGTATTTGGATTTATAGGATTAATAGATTATATAATTGAAAAAATCCTAGAAGAAAAACACAAAACAAAAGATGAAGTTACAATTATTGCAACTGGTGGTTTTTCTTATTTGATTGCCAAACAATCAAAGTACATTACAATTATTGATAAACTAATCACTTTAGATGGCTTAAAAATTATTAACGAATTAAATAGAAATGATTAAAGAAAAATTGAACTTAAATAGTAATTTGTTTTTGGCACCATTAGCTGGAGTTACAGATATTCCATTTCGAATAATCTGTGGAGAATTGGGAGCGGGGTTGTGCTTTACAGAAATGATAAGTGCCAAAGCACTTTACTATAATGATAAGAAGACTAAGAAACTTCTAGATACAGATCCAAGAGAGAACAATACATCTGTTCAAATATTTGGACACGAACCAGAAATCATTGCCTATGCAACTAGATTTCTGACGGAAAATTACAATTTCAAATCAATTGATATAAATATGGGATGTCCTGCACCGAAAATTTTCAAAAACGGTGACGGCTCAGCTTTAATGGGAGATTTGAACTTAGCAGAAGATGTTATCAGAGCTTGTAAGAACAACACTGATTTGCCAGTTTCTGTAAAATTCAGACTTGGAATTGATGAAAATTCCATGAATTACATGCAGCTTGGACAAATTTGTGAGAGATTGAAAGTGGATTATATCACACTACATGCACGAACTAGAAAAATGTTTTATTCAGGAGAGGCTGATTGGTCACACATTAAAAGATTAGTGGAAAATGTAGACATACCTGTATTTGGCAATGGCGATTGTTTTACAAAAGAAGACATTAGAAAAAATATGAAATACTCGAATTGCGATGGAGTTTTGTTGGCAAGAGGTGCAATGCAAAATCCATTTATTTTTAGTGATGATGAAATCAAAACGAAAGAAGAAGTTATCGACACAATCAAAAAACACATGCAATTGAAATTGGAATTTTATGAAGAAAAACGTGCGATTTTAGAAATGAGAAAGCATATTCAATGGTATCTGAAAGGATTCAGAAATTCTAATAAAGTTAAGAACAAAATCAATCAATTGACAGATCTTGTTGAAATATACAAAATACTAGATGAATTTAAAAATGAATAGTTTAATCATATACTAAAAACTTGACAATTATGCCTTTTGTTATATAATTTTAGAATATATGGTTAAAATAAGGAGAATAGATTATGGCAGATAAAGAATTTTTATTAACTCAAGAAGGATTAGATCAACACAAAGAAGAACTTGAGTTTTTAAAGACTACTCGCAGAACAGAAATAGCTGAGAAAATCAAAGTTGCTAGAGGGTTTGGTGACCTTTCTGAAAATGCAGAATATGATGAAGCTAAAAATGAACAAGCGCAAGTAGAAGAAAGAATTAACTATCTTGAAAACTTGCTATTATATGCAAAAGTTATTAAAGATGATGAAAATCAAAAAGACGTTGTGACAGTGGGATCAACAGTAACTTATAAAAATTTAAAGTCAAACAAAGAAATGACATATAAAATAGTAGGAACAGCAGAAGCTGATCCTTTTGAAGGTAGAATTTCAAATGAATCACCAACAGGAAAAGCTCTGTTAAACCTAAAAGTTGGTGACACTACTACAGTTGAAACACCAGGTGGAATCGTAGAATTAAAGGTATTAACTGTCAAGAAAGGATAAAAATGGAAAATTTAAACGAAATGCTACAAATTCGTAGACAAAAGTTACAAGAATTATTAGATGCAAATGAAAACCCATACGTTCATGAAAAATTTGACAATGCTAATAATACAAAAGAAATCCTAGATAACTTTGACGAATTTGACGGAAAAGAAGTTAAAATAGCCGGAAGAATCATGAGTAAAAGAGGACATGGAAAAGTTAACTTCATGGACCTACAAGATTCTTTTGGCAGAATACAATTGTTTAATAAAGTAAATGAATTAGGCGAAGAAAACTACGCAAAAGTAAAAAATATGGATATCGGAGATATCGTTGGTGTTGAAGGAAGTATATTCAAAACACACAGCGGTGAAGTATCCATTAGAACAAAATCTGTAGTTTTATTATCTAAATCATTACAAATATTACCTGAAAAATGGCACGGACTAAAAGATCCTGATTTGAGATATAGACAAAGATATGTGGATTTAATTATGAATCCAGAAATCAAAGAAACTTTTGTTAAAAGATCTAAAATTATTTCAGCAATCAGAGAATTTTTGGATACAAGAGGATTCTTAGAAGTTGATACTCCAATCTTGAACACAATAGCTGGTGGAGCAAATGCTAGACCATTTATCACTCACCACAACACATTGGATATCGATATGTATTTGCGTATCGCAAATGAATTATACCTTAAGAGATTAATTGTAGGTGGTTTCGACAAAGTTTATGAAATGGGCAGAATGTTCAGAAATGAAGGAATGGATCACACTCACAATCCAGAATATACGGCAATAGAATTGTATCAAGCTTACGCTGACTACAATGATATGATGGATATCACAGAACAATTAGTTGCATTTGTTTGTGAAAAAGTTAATGGTTCTATGAAAGCACAATTTGGCGAAACAGAAATAGACTTCACACCACCATGGAAGAGAATCACAATGGTTGATGCAATAAAAGAATACGCAGACATAAATTTTGATGAAATTGAAACTGATGAACAAGCTCGTGAAGTTGCCAAAGCAAACAATGTTGAAATCGCAGACAATATGTCACGTGGTGAAGTTATAAACGAATGTTTTGAACATTTCTGCGAAGAAAAATTAGTTCAACCAACATTTGTATTGGGTCATCCAGTTGAAGTAAGTCCATTGGCTAAGAGAAATCCAGATGATGAAAGATATACTCATAGATTTGAAGCATTTGTATGCACAAAAGAAATCGCAAACGCATTTAGTGAATTGAACAACCCAATCGATCAAAAAGAAAGATTCTTAAAGCAAGTTGAAGCGAGAGAGAATGGTGATGACGAAGCTCAAATGATGGATTATGATTTCTTGAATGCATTAGAAGTAGGACTTCCACCAACAGGCGGTTTGGGAATTGGTGTTGATAGACTTATAATGATGTTAACTAACAATGAATCAATCAGAGATATAATGTTGTTCCCAACAATGAAGCCAGTTGGAAATAATTCTTCTAGCAATTCAAAAGATGGTGAAGATAACACAAAAGCTAAGAAATTGGACTTATCAAAAGTGAAAGTTGAACCATTATTTGAAGATTTTGTAGATTTTGACAAATTCTCAGAATCTGATTTCAGAGTTGTGAAAGTAAAATCTTGTGAAGAAGTTCCAAAATCCAAGAAATTATTAAAATTTACATTGAATGACGGATCTGGAAAAGACAGAATCATATTATCAGGAATTAAAAACTACTACAGCGCAGAAGACTTAGTAGGTAAGACATTACTTGCAATCACTAACTTACCACCAAGAAAAATGATGGGTGAAGAATCTTGTGGAATGCTTTTATCTGCAATCTGCGAATATGATGGAGAAGAAGTATTGAATCTTATAATGTTAGATTCAAATATTCCAGCAGGATCAAAAATTTATTAATTAAATAAAATCCTTAGACGATAGAATTGAATTCTGTCGTCTTTTTTTATTGCCATGAATTTCATATACATTTCATAAAACTTTTGTAACATATATATGTAACAAAGTTAAGGAGATATTTATGATAAAAAATGCGATTGCTTATATAACAAGAAAAAGAAATAGGTCTTTGATAATACTTATAATTTTAACACTTGTATTATCATGTTTGTATGCTTGTTTGAGTATAACGAAATCACAGAAAACACTGGAGAAATCACTGTACGAAACATCAAATTCATCTATTTCAATAACGAAAAAAGATAATAACGGATATTTTGATATAAAAGAATTTGACAAATTGAAACAGATCAAAGATATAAAAGAGGTTTCATATCATTATGAGGGATTAGCCAACGTAACAAATACCAATGTCGTTGAAAGTAATCAGAAAGTTATGCGTGAAGATTTGTCTCCAAATATGAAAAATTTAGTATCGATAGATGCTATGACAGATCAAAAACGTAACACATTGTTCACAAGTAACGTGTTTACTATAAAACAAGGCAAGAATTTGGATAAAAATGATGACAATAAGATTCTAGTTCATGAACAATTTGCAAAGAAAAACAAGCTCAAACTTCACGACAAGATAGGTCTAAAGTTGATGAATATGAATGGAAATGGAGATACAAATAAAGAGACACAATATGAGATAGTTGGAATATTTTCAGGGAAAAAACAAGAAAAATATACAGGATTGTCTTCTGATTTCAGCGAAAACTCTATGTTTGTTAATTACAACTCAGCGCAAAATTCGTTGAATATAAAAGACGGTAACAAAATTGCCAATAAAATCTCAGTTTATACACAAAATTCAACATTAATGGATAATGTAATAAATCAGCTGAAAAATCAAATCGCTAATTCTTCACAATACATTATCGAAAAAGATGACAATGCATTCAAAGAAGCTATTGATTCTATAAATGGCGTAAAGCATATCATACAAATGATGACATATTCCATAATGGTTGCAGGACTTGTAGTTTTATCGTTGATTTTAATATTATGGCTAAGAGAAAGAATTTATGAAATAGGAATACTTTTATCAATTGGCTTTAGTAAATCTAAAATCATAGGACAATTCATCATGGAGCTTGTATTTGTATCCGTTCCTGCGGCAGTTTTATCGTTTATTAGTGGAGATTTTATTATCAAACTAATTGCATCAGGAATAACCGAATCGGAAAATGCATCATTTACAGGTAGCCTATTAATTACTAAAATATCAGATAAATTAGAAGTGTTTATCAAAAGCTACGGATTGCTTTTATTAATAATCATAGTTTCTGTGATTATCGCATCTACAATGATATTAATCAAAAAACCAAAACAAATATTATCACAAATAAGTTAGGAGATATAAAATGAATATTTTAGAAATCAAAAACGTATCATACAGTTATTCAAGTTCAAATGAAGAAGTTTTGTCATTAGTTAACAGAGGATTTGAACAAGGAAAATTTTATGCAATCATTGGGAAATCTGGCACAGGTAAATCAACACTTTTATCTTTATTGGCTGGATTAGATTCACCAGATACAGGTCAAATCTTATTCAAAAACAACAACATCGAAGAAAAAGGGCACAGTTATCATAGAAAAAACAACATATCATTAGTTTTTCAAAACTATAACTTAATAGATTATCTGACTCCTCTTGAAAACATAAGATTAGTAAATAAAAATGCATCAGAAGATATTTTATTGGAATTAGGATTGGATAAAAGTCAAACAAGAAGAAATGTTATGAAACTGTCTGGTGGGCAACAACAAAGAGTTGCGATTGCAAGAGCTTTAGTTTCAGAAGCTCCAATCATATTGGCAGATGAGCCTACTGGAAACTTGGATGATGTGACTGCTGGTGAAATTATAGATATATTGAAGAAACTTGCAATGGAAAGAAACAAATGCGTAATAGTTGTTACTCATAGTAAAGAAGTAGCAAAAGCAGCAGATATTGTTCTTGAATTAAAAGATAGAAAACTACAAGAAGTAGTTGACAATATTTAGGGAGGAAATTATGATAAAAAACGCATTTGCTTATGTAACTAGAAAAAGTCTCAAATCGATAATTATATTAATCGTAATAATGTTGATGTCAGCTTTAAGTTTGATTAGTTTATCCATCAAAGATGCCACTGACAAAGCTTCAGAAAAAACATTTGGAAATATTACCAACAGTTTTTCAATGGAAATTAACAGACAAGTAAATCCAGGAACACCAAGAGGCGGTGGAAATGTCAAAGGACAAGACATCAAAAAAATCACAGAGTCACCTGATATTGAAAGCTATGTAAAAAGAATAAATAGCGTGGCTGATCTGGATGGATTGGATATAATTGAAACACAAGAAACATTGGCTAATCAATCAGAAGAACGTGCGAAAAATTTCAAAAGCACTGTAATGTTGACTGGTGTTAATGAATCGTCTAAGGAAACAAAATTTGTATCTAGAGCATACAAACTGGTTGAAGGGGAGCAATTGAAAAATGATGATAAGAATAAGATTCTTATGCACAAAGATTTGGCAGCCAAAAACAATTTAAAAATAGGTGACAAATTAAAATTAAAGTCCAATTTATTTGATGCAGATAATGAAAAACAAGCCAATGAAACAGTAGAAGTTACAATTAAAGGTTTGTTTGATGGGCACAATAACGGAGGTGTGAGCGCTGCTCAAGAATTGTACGAAAACACATTGATTACTGATTTGAATACAGCAGCCAAAGTATACGGTAACACTGAAGATACAGCAGTCTATCAAGATGCTACATTCTTTGTAAAAGGTAACAAAAAACTAGAAGATGTCATGAAAAATCTTTCCAAACTAGATATCAATTGGCAAGAATATAATTTAATAAAAAGTTCATCAAACTATCCAGCATTACAAGAATCAATCAGTGGGATATATGCAATAGCAGATAAATTATTTGTAGGATCACTTGCATTTGCAGGATTGGTAGTAGCTTTATTATTGTTCTTATGGATGAACGCAAGGAAAAAAGAAATAGCAGTATTGTTGTCGATAGGAATGTCCAAAGCGAAAATATTCGGACAATTTGTCACAGAATTATTGTTAGTTGCTGTACCGGCTTACATTGGTTCATTCTTCTTGGCTAGATTTGCAGGAGATAAAATTGGAAATAATATACTACAAAAAGTAACAGGAAATATCGCAGATAAAATCGCCAAGCAATCAGCGTCAACTGGACTTGGTAGCGGTGCTGAAGTTGATGGATTCAATAAAACATTGACAAGCCTAGACATTAGTATTTCATCAAAAACCTTGGTTTATGTAGTAATATTCATGACAATAGTGTTGTTAATATCATTGATTATTTCATCGACAAATATTCTTAGGAAAAATCCAAAAGATTTATTAATAGATACTAAGTAAAATTATCGGGGCATATGCTCCGATAATTTTGTAATTAAAGTAAATATTGTATAATAAAATATAAAGAGAGGAATAAATTATGAACTTACTTGTAGTAGAAGATGACAAAATGATACGTGAAGGAATTTGTGAATTTTTGTCTGAATTTGGATACAAAACATATCAAGCAGAAGACGGGAAACAAGCCATATCCATATTTGAAAATAACGAAATCAACTTAGCAATATTAGACATTCAACTTCCATACATAAATGGACTTGAAGTTCTCAAAAAAATCAGAGAAACAAGTGATATTCCAGCTATAATGTTGACTGCATTCAGTGATGAAGAATATAAAATCAACGCATTCACAAGCTTAGCAGATGGCTACATTGAAAAGCCATTCTCACTTCCTGTTCTCAAAGTTAGAATAGAATCTTTAATTAAAAAACATTATGGAAATAATGAAACATTTAATTACAAAAACACCGAAGTTAACTTCACAAGCTACACTGCAAAAATAAATGGTGAAAAAGTTGATATAAATGCCAAAGAACTAGAAATACTCAAATATATGATAGAAAATGAAGGTCAAGCACTCACGAGAATGCAAATAATAGACAGTGTGTGGAAAGAAACAGATGAAATTCCTTTTGACAGAGTAATTGATGTTTACATAAAAGAATTACGTAAAAAATTGCAACTAGATTGCATAGTAACCATCCGAAACGTTGGCTATAAATTGGAGAGAAAATGAAAAATTTAAAAATATTTCCGAAAATGTTCCTGCAAATATTCACAGCATTAGCGCTCACTGTATTGTTCATACATTTTATGGTGTTTTTAATATTTCCTAAAACATATTTGGAAGATAGAAAACAAGAGATAAATAAAAAAGCAAATGAAATATCCAAGACATTAACAAATAAAGATATAGGATATGTTACACAGTCTTTGGATTTTTATTCTAATAATAACGACATTAAAGCTTATGTTAAAAATAAAAACAACGACAACGGCTTACAAATCAAAGAAATCATTGATTTTGACAAAAAAAGTGAAAACAATTCACTTATAATTGAAGAACGAGATATTACAATTAACACTGGAGAGAAAATTTCACTTCAATTCGTATCAACAGCTGATATGAAAAAAGATGCCAAGAATTTGAGCCTAAGATTTCTTCCTTTTTCGCTTTTAATTTCTATGTTTTTCTCAGCAATTATTTCATTAATTTATGCTAAGTTAATCAACAATAATATACAAGAAATTAAACATATTACTGATAAAATGATGAATATGGACAAAAAAGCATTACTTGAAGTAGATTCTACCAATGAGATTGGACAGTTAAAAGTGCAAATCAATGATTTGTACACTACATTGTTACATTCCATTGACGATTTGGAATCAAAAAACGAAGAAATTATCAAACTTGAAAAACTAAAATATGACTTTTTTAGAGGAGCATCACACGAACTCAAAACTCCTGTAGCGAGTCTCAAAATAATTTTGGAAAATATGAAGTACAACATAGGAAAATACAAAAACAGGGATTTGTACATTGACGAATCTCTGAAAATTATTGATGGATTGTCACATAGCATTTCACAAATACTTACATTGTCATCAATTGAAAATCTAAAGAATGACGAAGAAAATGTAACGATTTTACCAATATTAAATGATATAATTAATAAGCAGGAAGTAATTGCAAATCAAAAACACATCACAATCGACAATCAGATTACAGATGAAAAGATTTTGATTGGCAAATCAGCTCTTAAAATAATACTATCCAATGTAATTGGAAACGCCGTAAAATACACTGATGAATATGGGACAATTACTATAAAATCAGATGGAGAATGGTTTGAAGTAATTAATACTTGCAAAAAGGCAAGCGAATTAGATACCACTAAAGTGTTTGATGTGAATTGTGATTTGAACAAAGAAAACAGCAATGGACTTGGGTTGTATATCGTGGGAAATTTATTAAATAATTACAAAATCGATGCAATCATTGAAACACAAGAAGAAAACGTAACATTCAAAATCAAGTTATAGAGGAGAACAAAATGTATATTTTAGAATTGAATCAAAATGGACAAGCAACAGAATTAGCGTTATTTGACACAATTGAAGAAGGAAGAGAATTCATCAAGAAAACAAACTGCTACGAAATCACAGAAGAAGATGGATTTGTATATGAATATATCATTCCTGAAAAATTAGGTGAATATGTTGAACTGGAATACAATGGAAACATTATTCCGATGACCAAATTCATGTTTACAGAAGAAGGAAAAGCAGAAATATTTTGGAAAGAAATTCCGAATCTTTCAAAAAAAGGAAATGGAATAGTAGATGGTTCTACGAGAGTAGACGCTTATGTAATAGCTAACAAAGATGTGAAAACATATATTGAAGAAAGAGAAAAATCTTACAACGAAGTAAAAAAATACTTGGAAGAAAAAGGATATGACGTAGACAGGGCTTACTTCGGATCAGAAGATGGAGAAGCAATAGTTTACAGAAAAAACGAAAAGGATGAATGGCACTTCCTAACACATATGGATCCATCATTTTTTGAAGATAAAACACCACAAGAAATAATCGACGAGATAGAAGAAGATTTGGAATAAATAGAATAAATTAGCATAGCTCTTCTTAAAGAAAATAAGAAGAGCTTTTTAATTTTTATATAATCCTTGACAAAATAATAAAATCATTCTAAAATGATAATGCAAATAATTTGCATTAATAAATTATTATGTGGAGGATTTATGAAAAAAATTTATAGAATATTATTGTTAGCTCTTATGATTGGTGTAGCATCTGGATGTACTAGACAAAACAATGATGTTAACAATCAAAAGGTGCAAGAACAAAAAGAAAAAACTGAGGACAAATCAACTGAAAAGTCAGATTCAAAGAAATTATATGTTAGTTTTTATCCGATTGAATATATGGCAAAAGAAATCGCTAAGGATAAAATTGATGTGGTAAATGTTATGCCAAAAGGCGCTACAGTTCATGATTGGGAACCAACTGCACAAGATATTAAAAATTTATCTGATTCAAAGATGCTTATTGTTAACGGTCTTGGATTGGAAGGTTGGTTAGAAGATGTTAAATCTAGTTTAAAAAACACGGAAATAGTTGATTCATCTACAAATATTGACAAGATTAAAGCTGAAGAAGAACATGAACACGAGCATGACCATGAAGAACATGAACACGATCATGACCACGAAGAACATGAACACGACCATGATCATGAACATAATCACCACGGTGAATTTGATCCACATGTTTGGATGAGTCCAAAACAAGCTAGAATTCAAATGAAAAATGTGTATGAAGCTATTATTAAATTTGACTCTGAAAACAAAGATTTCTATGAAAAAAATTACAAAGAATTAGATAAAAAGTTTGAAGAATTAGACAAAAAATACGCTGAAGTTTTGGCACCACAAAAGGACAAATATTTCATCGTACCACATGAAGCTTTTGGATATTTAGCTAGAGATTATGAAATAAAACAAGTTCCTATTGAAGGTATTAATTCAGATTCAGAACCTGATTTAAATAAGATGAAAGAATTGACTAATTTCGCAAAATCACATAAGATAAATACAGTATTTTATGAAATGGGAGAAAGCGATAAGATTGCAAATTCCTTAGCTAAGGAAATCAACGCAAAGACTGCTGGGTTATCTACTATAGAAGCTAAGACTCAAGATATCGAAGATGGAAAGGACAATTATTTTTCATTGTTAGAGAAAAACTTGGATGCAATCTCACAAGCAAAATAATATGAATAGTATAATTAGTGTAGAAAATTTGAATTTTTCGTATAGAAACGAAAAACTATTAAGGGATATAAATTTTAATATCGAAAAGGGAGATTTCGTAGGGATAACCGGAGCTAATGGCTCCGGTAAATCTACGTTATTGAAACTTATTTTAGGTTTTTTAAAGGCAGATAATGGTGAGATTAAATTTGCTGGAGGAAGGGAAAATTTTAGTTTTGGATATGTTCCTCAAAATAATCATGAAAAGAGCATTTCTTTTCCTATTACTGCATGGGAAATCGTGGCTATGAATGTAAGCGATGATGAGAATATGAAAGCTAATGAAAAAATAGAAAATGCGTTGTCTATTGTAGAAATGAAAGATAAGAAAAATTACGACTACAATAAGATGAGCGGTGGAGAACAGGAAAGAGTCATGATTGCAAAGGCGTTGGCTAACGATCCACAAATTTTGATTTTTGACGAACCTACTGCAGGACTAGATCAACGAAGCAAGGAAAATTTGTTTGATTTGTTGAAGCATTTGAATATTCATCATAATATAACGATTCTGGTGGTTACTCATGAGCTGGATTTTACTAAAGATTATTTTAACAGGATTTTTAGATTGGATAATGAATTTGTTGAGGTGAAACATGTTTGAGATGTTTTCTTATGATTTTATGAGAAGAGCTTTTATCGTGGGGATATTAGTGTCAATTATTGTTCCTTTGATAGGGACCTTTGTAGTTAACAAGAAAAACTCCATGGTAGGAGATGCTTTGAGTCACAGTTCCTTAGCTGGTGTTGCCTTGGGACTTATTTTTGGAATAAATCCTGTTATAGCGGCGATTTTCGTATGTGTGATTGCAGCTTTTGGAATAGAAATCATCAGAAAAAACTTCGCCAAGAGTTCTGATTTGTCAACTGCGATTGTGATGAGTAGCGGTATTGGACTAGCTGCAATCTTGTCAGATTTTGTTCCTGGCGCTGCGAATTTTCAATCATTTATGTTCGGATCTATTGTAGCTATTCCAGATATTGAATTGTACACAGTAATTATTGTGAGTTTTATTGTTATTGTGACTTATGTGCTGTTGTACAAAAAATTAGTGTATATTATCTTTGATGAAGATGGAGCTCGATTGTCTAATATCAACGTGGGACTTATCAATAAAATATTTACTTTTTTGATAGCTATCACTGTTGCTATTGCGTCTAGAACTGTCGGTGCACTTATGGTTTCAAGCTTGATGGTTATTCCTGTGTCTTGTGCAATAATGGTTTCTCATTCTTTTAAAAGAACTGTGATTAATTCATCGCTATTTGGAGTATTGTTTACGATTATCGGTATCAATATGTCTTATTATTTTCAATTAAAACCAGGTGGCTCAATTGTGTTGACAGGACTTTTAGTTCTGATAATTTTGATGATAGTAAATAAATTTAGAAAAAATAATTAACTGTAAACACTGCATTATGAATTTTGAATTAATTTATTTTGTGGTGTTTTTTAGTGTATAAAACGTTGTAATTTGCAATTTTTACAAGTATAATAAAAGGATAGGAGGCGATAGCATGAACAAAATGATTAAAAAAATAATGATATTAACATTGGGAACATTAATACTTACTTTTGGCTTTTTCTTTTTTATAATGCCTTTTAATTTAACTATTGGTGGAATTTCTGGTATTGCGATTAGCTTGAATGCTTTTGTTCCACAAATTCCAACGGGTATTTTCGTTATGATTATGGATACTATTTTGTATATTATAGCGTTTATTATTTTGGGAAAAAGCTTTGGGGTTTTGTCGATATATTGTTCATTTATTTTTGCAAGTTCAACGACACTATTGGAAATTTTGCTACCAAATTTTAAACCTTTGACTGATGATATTTTGATTAATTTGATTTTTGGAATTATTATTTCCGCTGCTGGTATGGCATTGGTTATCAACCAAGGTGCATCGACTGGTGGAACAGATATTATCGCAATGATAATCAGAAAATATTTTTCAATTGATGTGGGTAAATGTATGCTTGTAGCAGACTTTTTTGTTGTGTTACTTGGTATGTATACTTTCGGAACAAAAAGTGGAATGTATGCTATGCTTGGAATTTTCATAAACTCAATTGTCATTGACAAAGCTATCGCTGGTCTAAATACAAGGGTAAATATGATGATAACAAGCGATAAATACAAGGAAATTAACGCTTATATTATAGATCAAATTTCAAGAGGATCCACAATTTATAAAGCAGTTGGTGGTTTTTCTGATAATGAAAAATTTGTTATTAATACGATTGTTTCAAGAGGAGAGTATATTAAGATTAAAAATTACGTGAAATCTATTGATCCTAAAGCATTCGTATGTATTTCGTATGTCAGTGAAGTGGTTGGTGAAGGATTTACTTACGATCCAGTGGATAATCCAGAGCTTGAAATACTTCCTGGTGGAATGAGTTAGAATGGAGAAGAAATGTATAAATTAGGACAAAGAGAGAATTTAAAAATTGATAAGATAAATACGGAAGTTTTGTTGAAAAAAGACAACGAAAATAATTTTGTTAGAATGAATGTAGATGAACTTTCTGGAGAAAAAGTTGGCGATGTTGTCGATGTATTCATTTACAATGACAATAAAAAACTAATGGCAACGAAGAAGCAACCTAAGATTGAATTGGGTAAGATTGCAAGACTAGAAGTAAAAGACATTACTAGAATTGGTGCTTTCTTAGATTGTGGCTTAGATAAGGATATTTTGTTGCCATTTAAGGAACAAACTTCAAAATTGGTAAAAGGTCAAAAATATTTAGTGTATTTGTATATTGATAAGTCGAACAGATTGGCACTTACTATGAGAATTAAAAATTTATTGAAAAACGACAGCGGCTATGTTAAGAACGATTGGGTAGAAGGCGTTATATACAACATAGTGGACGGTCTAGGAGCTTTTGTAGCTGTAGACAATAAATACGAAGGACTCATTCCTGCAAGTGAATTAACTGGCGTTGTAGACCTTGGAGAAGAGGTCAAATGTAGAGTTACAGATGTGAAGTCTGATGGAAAATTAGATTTGTCATTTTTTGAACCTGCATATAAGCATATCTCATCTGATGCTGATGTTATTATGGAAGAACTTAAAAACTCTGATGGATTCATTAATTTTAATGATAAAACAGACGCCAACAGAATTAAATCGGTATTTAATATGTCAAAATCTAGTTTTAAAAGAGCTGTTGGAAGACTATTAAAAGAAAATATGATACAATTTTATAAAGACGGAATAAAATTAACTAGTAAAGGGAGAGGTAATAATGGAAGACAACAAAGATAAAATATTAGCAGTAGTAAATGGTGAAGAAATTAAACAATCAGAAGTTGATAATTTTATTCAAGCTTTAGGTTATAGAGGAGCACAATTCAATAATGAAGAAGGAAGAAAAAGATTAACTGATGAATTAATCAATAGAAAACTTTTATTCTTTGATGCTAAGAAATCTGGCTTAGATAAAGATGAAATATATGTAAAAGAAGTTAAAAAACAATCCGAAGAATTGTTGAAGGATTTTGCTATGGCCAACATAATCAATTCTGTTAGAGTATCAGATGAAGATTTGAAGGAATATTATGAAAACCACAAAGATAATTTCAAAGTTCAACCAACATTCACAGCTTCTCACATTTTAGTTGAATCTGAAGATTTGGCTAATGAAATTAAAGAAAAAATCGATAACGATGGTGATTTTGCACAATTAGCAAAAGAGTATTCTACATGTCCATCAAAAGAACAAGGTGGAGATTTGGGAACATTCCAACAAGGCCAAATGGTAAAAGAATTTGAAAATGCTTTGATTGAAAATGAAATCGGAGATATCGTAGGACCTGTTAAAACACAATTCGGTTATCACATTATTAATATTAAAGATAAAACTGAAGGAAAAGTAAAATCTTTTGAAGAAGCTAAGAATGAAGTTAAACAAACACTATTACAATTGAGACAACAACAAGCATATATAGATGCTACAGACAAATTACAAAAAGAATACAAAATCGAAAAATTTTATTAATAACAAATGGAGAAGTTAAATGAATAATCTTAAGAAGAAGATAGTAGCTTTATGTCTAACATTTAGTATGGTATTTAGTACAGGCACTGCTGTATTTGCGAAGGATGAAGATGATAATGCAACTCCTACAAAAGTACAATCAACTATGAATAGAATTGAAGGGCGAGATAGATTTGCCGTTGCAAATAAGGTGATGGAAGATTATTATCAAAACTCTAAAAAAGTAGTGCTTGTATCTGCGATAAAGTTCCCTGACAATATCAGTTCTACTGTAATGAGTCAAGGACAAATCCCGATATTATACACTTATTCAGATAAATTAGACGCATCTACTGAAAAACTTTTAAAATCAAAAGATTTGGACGAAGTTATAATTATAGGTGGAGAAAAATCTGTTAGTAAGGATGTACAAAATCACATAGAAAATGATTTAAAAATAAAAGTTGTAAGATATTCTGGATACGACAGATATGCAGTTAATGCTAAAATAGTTTCTGAAAAGTTCTCTAGCAAAAATGCTGAAAAACAAAACTTGGTTGTAGCTAGTGGAGAGGTATTTGCAGATGCTATTAACGCTACTTCCTTAGCACAAAAACACAATGCACCAATATTATTAGTATCGAAAAACAAGATTTCTAGCGACACAAAAGATTATTTACAATCTTTCTATAAAGGAAATATAGGTAAAATTTTTGTAGTCGGTGGACAAAATACAGTTTCTGAAAAAGTGCTACAAGAAATCAAAGCTATTACTAATGTTAAGCCACAAAGAATATTTGGATCTAACAGATATATGACATCTGTCAGAGTTGCAAACGCAAGTTTTACTGCACCAACTAAAGCGATATTTGCTAGTGGTGAAGTTTTTGTAGATGCATTAGTAGCGGCACCACTTTCACAAAAGCTAAAAGCACCAATACTATTGGTTTCAAAATCATCCATTACAAGTGATGTAAAATCATATATTGGTAGTAATTCTTTTGAAGAAATGTATATTGTAGGTGGAAAAAACACAGTATCAGAAAAAGTAAGAGATTTGATTTTGGATAACAAATCAGACGAAACCATTACAACTGATCCAAAATATCCTGGCAAGAAAGTTATTCGTAGAAAACCATTACCAGGATTAGAAAATGAACAAGAATTTCCTGTTCAAATCAGTGATGATACAATTGTAATGGTTCGTGGTCACTATGATGATGAAATGGCGGATGAAATACTAAGACTTTTGAATCAATATCGCAAAGAAAACGGACTAAAAGCATTAAAACAAGACAATTCATTATCACCAGTTGCAAAAACAAGAGCAACTGAAATTGTTCATTTATTTGAACACGTTAGACCAAGAGGTGGCTTAGTAACAGATATTTCCAACATCAACGGAGAAAATATCTATAATGGTCCATACACTGCAAGTGGTGCAATGGAAGCTTGGAAAAATTCTGAAGGACATAATGAGAATATGTTGAGAGAAGTGTTCACAAGAGTTAAAATAAAAGTATTCGTTACAAAAGCATATTACGAAGATTCTGATCAAACTTATGACAGATATTACGCAGTTCAAATATTTGGAATTTGATATCAGATTTTATCTAAAATTATGTGATGTTATAATATTGACAAGAAATCGAAATATAAACTAAAAGAAATATTTGATTTTTGAAATTTAATAAAAAATATACGAGATTCATAATATGACCCTAACACAATATTTATAGATTATTGTAAGATTGGGGGCAGTATGAGTCTCTTTTTTTACGCTAAAAATAGTGGGAAATTACGGCATTTTGATAAAATATTATGATACTAGTGATTTAATATACGTTATTAAAATAAAATAAAACCAAAAATATAACAAAATTTAAATAAATCCGTTAAAAATCTATTGAATTACTTGCTCTTTTTTAAATTGTATTGTAAAATAATTTGGGTTTAAAAATGCAATATGTATTTTACATATAAAACAACATAAAATAAGGAGTGATTTAAAGAAAATGAGTAAAACTGAAAAGAAAAAACTAGGATTAATACCAAAATTATTAATCGCGATAGGATTAGGTACTTTGGCTGGTTTGTATATGCCTCAATGGTTCGTGAAGACTGCTGTAACATTCTCATCAATGTTCGGCGCGTTTCTAAACTTTGTTATTCCACTTATGATTATTGCTTTTGTAACAAAGGGAATTGCTGATCTGGGAGAGGGAGCTGGACAATTATTATTAGTAACTGTTGTAATTGCTTATGCATCTACTCTTATTGGTGGGTCATTATCATATGTTATGAGTTCAAATGTATTCCCAGCATTTATAAGTCCAGACCAAGTTTCTAAGATTCAAGCCTCAACTAAGATAGGCATGGATCCGTTTTTTGAAATTCCAATCAAACCATTTTTTGATGTAACTTCATCAATTATTTTTGCTTTTATGATGGGGATTTCAATATCATGGTTAAGAAAACACGGTGAAGGAGAATATTGCTACAATTTAATCTCAGAATTTAATGACATAATCACAAAAGTATTGTCAACTGCAATTGTACCATTGTTACCTTTCTTTATTTTTGGTAATTTCTCAAAAATGGCATTCACTGGATCTGTATTTGCAGTTCTTTCAATTTTCTGGAAGATATTCTTATGTGTAATTGCACTTCACTTAATATATGTTTCTGTATTATTTATAATAAGTGGTACTTACACGAAGAAAAATCCTGTAAAGTTAATCAGAAATCAAGTAAAAGGATATTTAACAGCAATAGGAACTCAATCATCTGTTGCGACAATTCCAGTAAACTTGGAATGTGCTAAGCAAAATTCAGTAAGTAAAAGTATTAGAGATTTTGTAATTCCATTGGGAGCTACCGTTCATATGCCAGGTTCAATGATTACAATTACAGCTTGTACTTTTACAATTTTAACAATGTATGGAATGGGACATTCTTATTTACTAATGTTAAGATATATGGCAATTCTTGGGATAGCTATGGTTGCTGCTCCAGGAGCTCCAGGTGGAGCAATTATGAGTGCATTGCCATTTTTGCCAGTAGTTGGAATTCCATCTGAAGGTGAACTTGCATCATTGTTGATGACACTTTATTTGACACAAGATTCATTTGGAACTGCTGCAAATATTTCTGGAGATACTGCTATTTCAGTGGCTATCGATAAAATATTTAACAGACATATTGTAAAAAATGATGAGTATAAAGATGGTTTCAATGAAAAAGTAATAAATGAAGAAGATTTATAATAAAAATATTTGGCTAGGCTCTGTGAGCCTAGTTTTTGTTTAGGAAATTTTTTTTGATTTTTTTGATAATGAACACGAATTATTATTTATTGAATTAAATACACAGATGATATATAATGTTAAAGTAAAACATATGTTCAAGGGGTGAGTTATGGAGTTTAAATTACATTCAAAATTTAAACCAACAGGTGATCAACCACAAGCGATTGATAAACTTGCAAATGGTTTGGAAAATGGAAAAAATCATCAGATTTTAAAAGGTGTTACTGGTTCAGGTAAAACTTTTACGATGGCGAATATTATTCAAAAAGTTCAAAGACCAACTCTGGTTATAGCTCACAACAAAACTTTGGCATATCAATTGGCAAGTGAGTTTAGAGAATTTTTCCCAGAAAATGCGGTTGAATTTTTCGTTTCTTATTACGATTATTATCAACCAGAAGCATACGTGGTTCAATCAGATACTTATATTGAAAAAGATTCAAGTATCAATGAAGAATTGGACAAGCTTCGCCACAGTGCTACGATGAGTTTATTCGAAAGAAGAGATGTAATTATAGTTTCTTCTGTATCTTGTATTTACGGTTTGGGAGATCCTATTGATTACGAAAATTTGGTTATATCTTTGCGTCCAGGAATGGAAAAAGATAGAACTGAAGTTATGAAAAAATTAATCGACATTCAATACGTTAGAAATGACATTAATTTTACCAGAGGAACTTTCAGAGTAAGAGGAGATAGCTTGGATATTTTCCCAGCATCTAGTGGTGAAAAAAGCGTTAGGATAGAATTTTTTGGCGACGAAATAGATAGAATTACTGAAATTGATGCTTTGACTGGAGAAATTGTAGGTGAAAGAAATCACGTTGCGATTTATCCTGCAAGTCACTATGCAACGACTCAGAAAAAAGTCGAAAAAGCTATTGTAACTATTGAAGAAGAATTAGAAGATAGATTAAAATATTTTAAAGACCACAATAAACTATTGGAAGCTCAAAGATTAGAGCAAAGAACTAGATACGATATAGAAATGCTAAAAGAAATGGGATTTTGTACAGGAATAGAAAACTATTCAAGACATATGTCTCAGAGAAAGCCTGGTAGCAGACCTTACACTCTTATCGACTACTTCCCAAAAGATTTCGTGACAATGATTGACGAATCACACGTTACTGTTCCACAAATCGGAGGAATGTATGAGGGAGATAGGTCCAGGAAAACCAGCTTGGTTGATTATGGTTTCAGATTGCCTTCTGCATTGGACAATCGTCCTTTGAGATTCAACGAATTTGAATCGATGATGAATCAAGTAATATATGTGTCGGCAACTCCAGGAAAGTATGAAAAAGCAAAAACTAATGAAGTGGTTGAACAAATTATTAGACCTACGGGATTATTAGATCCAAAAATTGAGGTTCGTCCTACTAAAGGACAAATCGACGATTTGGTTAGTGAAATCAATAAAACTATTGAAAAAGGTGAACGTGTTCTTATCACAACTCTTACTAAAAAGATGAGCGAAGATTTGACGCGTTATCTTGAAGATTTGGATATAAAAGTAACTTATTTGCATTCAGATATTGATACAATTGAAAGAATGGAAATTATAAGAGATTTGAGAGAAGGAAAATACGATGTACTTGTAGGAATTAACCTTCTGAGAGAGGGATTGGATTTACCAGAAGTTTCTCTGATTGCGATTTTGGATGCAGATAAGGAAGGTTTCCTACGTTCAGAGACTTCTCTTATACAAACTATAGGTAGAGCTGCTAGAAACTCAAATGGTCACGTTATAATGTACGGTGATACGATTACTAGATCGATGGATGTGGCTATCACAGAAACTAATAGGCGTAGAGAAATACAAGAAAAATACAACGAAGAACACAACATTATTCCAACTACTATTAATAAATCTGTTAGAAAAAGAATCCAAAATACTTTCGTGGCAGAAGAAAATGAAAGTTATGATGTTAATAAAGTTACGGAATTTTCAAAGGACGAAATTGAAGTTATTATTGAAAATTTGAACACAGAAATGTTAAAATCTGCAGAAGAATTGGATTTCGAGAGAGCTGCTACACTTAGAGATCAAATCAGAAATTTGAAAAACACTTACTAAAGGAGCAAAATGAGCAAAGATAAAATTGTTATAAAAGGTGCTAAGGAGAATAATCTAAAAAATGTGGACCTTACCATTCCTAGGAATAAAATGGTCGTGTTCACTGGATTGAGTGGGTCAGGTAAATCTTCTTTGGCATTTGACACTATATATGCGGAAGGGCAACGAAGATATGTAGAATCTTTGAGTTCTTACGCACGCCAATTTTTAGGGCAAATGGATAAACCAGATGTAGAGTACATTGAAGGATTGTCGCCTTCGATATCTATAGACCAAAAAACAACTAACAACAACCCACGTTCAACAGTGGGAACTGTTACAGAAATATACGATTATTTTAGACTACTTTTCGCAAGAGTTGGAACTGCTTATTGTCCTGTTTGCGGGAAAGAAATTGTTAGCCAAACTGTCGACCAAATTGTAGACAGTGTGAAAGAATTAGAGGAACGTTCCAGAATTCAAATTTTAAGTCCCGTAGTAAAAGGGAAAAAAGGTGAATTCAAGAAACTTCTTCAAAATTTGAGAAAAGATGGATTCATAAGAGCGATTGTAGATGATGAGCAAGTTGAATTATCAGAAGATATCGAACTTGATAAAAACAAAAAACACGATATTGATGTAATTGTCGACAGAATTATAATTAAAGATGGAATTGATTCAAGGCTTACAGATTCCATAGAAACAGCTCTTAGATTGTCTGAAAATAATGTAAAAGTTGATGTAATTGGCAAAGATGTAATTTCTTATAGTACATCAATGAGCTGTCCAGACGGACATATTTCTTACCAAGAATTAGAGCCAAGAGATTTTTCGTTTAATAATCCGTTTGGAATGTGCCCTCATTGTAATGGACTTGGTTTTCATAAAAAAGTTGATGAAGATTTGGTAATTCCAAATAAAGAGTTGTCGATTTTACAAGGCGCAATAGATCCTTATCAATCTTCGAAACCAGGTGGATATTATTTCGAAATAATAAAAGCGATCGCAGATTCTTATGACTTTCCATTGGACAAACCAATTAAGGATGCTCCAAAGAAAATGATAAATGAAATCTTGAATGGATCAAAGAAAAATCTTTCATTTATTTTCGATAGTCATTTTTCTGGAAGAAAAAAATTCAACGGTAAATTTGAAGGAGTTTTGAAAAACTTAGAAGAAAGATACAACAGAAGCACGACAGATTCTATGCATCAAAAAATTGGTGAGTACATGACTGACGTTGAATGCGATTATTGTCATGGAGCTAGATTAAAAGATGAGTATTTGTCAGTTCGCATAAATGAAAAAAATATTTACGAAATTTGTCAAATGCCTGTAAAAGATTCTCTTCAATGGTTCAAAGATTTGGAATTGGAAGAGTCCAAGAAATTTATTGGAGATGAAATATTGAAGGAAATTATCAGCAGACTTCAATTTTTGAATGATGTTGGGCTTGATTATTTAACTTTGGATAGATCTGCTTCTACTTTATCAGGTGGAGAATCTCAGAGAATTAGATTGGCAACACAAATTGGATCTGCATTGGTAGGCGTTGTGTATGTATTAGATGAACCTTCAATCGGACTTCACCAAAGAGATAATAACAAATTAATTAAAGCGCTTAGAAATTTGACGGATATTGGAAATACTTTGGTTGTAGTTGAACACGATGAAGATACGATGAAAGAATGCGATTATCTTGTTGACATCGGACCGGGAGCTGGTGTTCACGGTGGAGAAATCGTAGCTTGTGGAACTATTGATGATATTATAAAAGAAAAAAGATCAATTACAGGTAAGTATTTGTCAGGCGAATTGGAAATTCCCGTTCCTGAACAAAGGCGAAAACCAAATGGATATTTGGAATTTAAAGGTTGCAAAGAAAATAACCTTAAAAACATAAATGCAAGATTTGCACTTTCATGCTTCAACTGTGTTACAGGGGTTTCAGGATCTGGAAAATCTTCATTAGTTAACGAAATTGTCTACAAGAAATTAGCCAGAGATTTGAATAATGCTAAGATGAAAAATGGTAAATTTAAATCGGCTACTGGAATTGAAAATTTGGATAAAGTTGTACAAATAGATCAATCTCCGATTGGTAGAACGCCTAGAAGTAATCCAGCGACTTATACAAAAGTATTTGATTTGATAAGAGATTTGTTTGCGTCAACACCTGAAGCAAATATGAGAGGATATCAAAAAGGAAGATTCTCATTTAACGTAAAGGGTGGAAGGTGTGAAGCTTGTAAAGGCGACGGAACTTTAAAAGTAGAAATGCACTTTTTACCAGATGTTTATGTTCCATGTGATGTTTGTAAAGGAAAAAGATACAACAGAGAAACTTTGCAAGTAAAATACAAAGGCAAAAATATCGCCGACGTGTTAGATATGACGATTGATGAAGCGTTAGAATTTTTTAGAAACTTCCCTCCTATAAAAAATAAATTGCAAACTTTACAAGATGTAGGTTTGGGTTATATTAAATTAGGACAATCTTCAACGGAATTGTCTGGTGGAGAAGCACAAAGAGTAAAACTAGCCAGTGAATTATCTAAAAAAAGTACAGGAAAAACTATATATATTTTAGACGAACCAACCACGGGTCTTCATTCAGCAGATATTGACAAATTAATTGAAGTATTGCAAAGACTTGTGGATCAAGGAAATACTGTTATTGTTATTGAACACAATCTTGATGTTATAAAGGTCGCAGATTATATTATAGATTTAGGACCTGAAGGAGGAAATGGTGGAGGACAAGTTATCTTCCAAGGAACTCCTGAAAAATTAATTAGTAAGAAAAATTCTTATACTGGTCAATATTTGGCTCCAAAATTGAATCGTTAAATTTTTGTAATAATCACCTTCTGCTTTTTAGTGTATAATAAAAGTTAAGAAGGTGATTTTTATGTACAATATTATGGTTGTCGACGACGAAAAAGACATAGTAAAAGCCATAGAAATATATTTGAAAACAGATAATTACAATGTGTTGAAGGCTTATAATGGTTACGATGCATTAGAATTAATGGAAAAGAATAAAATAGATTTATTTTTGGTAGATATAATGATGGAAGGAATGGACGGCTTAGAACTAACACAAAAAATAAGAGAAGTATCAAATGCACCAATCATAATTTTGTCTGCAAAAAGCGAATTGAATGATAAGGTTATGGGATTGAATTTGGGTGCTGATGATTATATTACTAAACCTTTCGATGCTGTAGAATTATTGGCTAGGATAAAATCATGTTTGAGAAGATTGGAACTTAGCAAGGACAATTCTCTAAATGGAAATGTATTCTCAGCTGGAAGATTGACAATCAACGACGACAAAAAAGAAGTATTGATTGATGGTGAAGAAATAAAGTTAACTCCTTATGAGTATGGAATAATTTTACTTTTATTGAAAAACAAGGGAATAGTATTTACATCAGAAGAAATATATGAAAATGTATGGGAAGCTCCACCTTATGATGTAAAAAAAATAGTTTCAGTCCACATATCAAGACTTAGAGAAAAAGTTGAAATCAATCCTAGAAGACCTGATTTGATTAAATCTGTATATGGAATGGGATATAAGATAGAGGACATTTAATGATAAATTGGATTAAAAAAAGTTTTCGTTCTATCGATGGTTATGTTGAAAAACAACTGGTAGATTTACTATTGTATTTTAGTTTTGGCTTCATTCTTGTTTTCACTGTATCATTTTTTATTGAAAATATAATTAATGTATATAATTTTTCGGTTGCCATAACGTTGATATATGCTATGTTTGCTTTCGTTTATTCAATGGTTAAGGTTGTAAGAACTATCTACAAAAAGAAGAAAAATGCTTTTTTAATATATCAATTCATAAGTAATTTCAAAGGAAAATACTACAATATTTATGTTGAGTCACTATTAACTTTGATATTTTTGATGTATACGATGGCGACTATTATGGTTGCAAACAGGAATTTGTTTGGGATTGTATTCATCGGTGCAATTTTGGCGAAAATTTACATATCAATTTTGATTAATAATCTAGGCAAAATACTGCTTAACAAAAAAG
This sequence comes from Finegoldia dalianensis, assembly GCF_046255015.1. Classification (NCBI taxonomy): domain Bacteria; kingdom Bacillati; phylum Bacillota; class Tissierellia; order Tissierellales; family Peptoniphilaceae; genus Finegoldia; species Finegoldia dalianensis. The sequence continues at coordinate 354,944 of NZ_JBDLBQ010000001.1, read as the reverse complement.
TTGAGGCTATGTATTCTGGAAAAGACATTGATGTGTTTATAGATGATGAAATTTACAAAGATTCTGTGTACCTTATAAACCATTTGCATGATTCGGTTATCAACACGATGCAAGATAAAATTAATTCAGAAAAAATGAAAACGGAACTAATCACAAATATTTCACATGATATCAAAACGCCTTTAACTTCCATTATAAATTACGTAGATTTGCTGAATCACGAAACTGATGAATCAGAAAAGAAAAGATATATAGAAATTCTAGAATATAACGCTAAAAGATTGAAAACAATGGTAATAGATTTGATTTATGCTTCCAAAACTGGAACGGGAAATATTGATATTGAAATGGAAGTTGTGGAACTAAATGAATTAGTATTACAAGTTTACGGTCAATTTAATTCTGATTTCAATAAGATTGGATTGGAATTCGAATATAATGATAAAAGGAAAACTGTTTTGATGATGACAGATGGCGCAAAGTTATCTCGTGTAATCGAAAATATTTTTAGCAATATTGTGAAGTATTCCAAACCTAACACAAAAGTTTACGGAGAATGTGATGTAGTCAATGACAATATTATCCTTAAATTCTCTAATGTATCCAAGAATAAAATTGAGGTTAGTGCAGAAGAATTGATGGGTCAATTTGTAAGAGGAGAAAGGTCTCGCCATTCTGAAGGTAGTGGACTTGGTTTATATATTGCGAAGAATTTGATAGAGTTGCTCGGGGGAACAAGTAAAATTTCAATTGATGAAGATAGATTTGTTTATGAGATTAATTTTAAAGTTACTAGAAAGAAAAAGATAGATAAATAAGAAAAAAGGTTAATTTTGGAATTTTCCAAAATTAACCTTTTTTTAATTATTTCTATCATTTGACGAATCACGGTCACGATTATGTTTACGATCTCGGTCTCTATTATTTCTATTGTTTTCTTTGTCGTCGTCTTTCTCGTCGTTATCTTTTTCGTCCTTGTCGTCTTTGTCCTCGTCATCTTTGTTTTCATCTTTTTTATCATCAGGTTTTAAAATATTAAAGATTGTTCTATCAGAATAACCAGGCATACTGTATTTCCAGTCTTTAGGAATAATGTTGTTATGTTCTGATGGTTTGTATGGAGGATCTCTTTTTATGAAAACTCCCCATCCTAATTCCCAAGGTGGAGTATTATCTGTAGCTAATTTTCCATCTACAACGTCAATTCTTCTAGATTCATACAAATCAGAAACTTCTGTAGGTTCTGTACCCGCTTTGTAAATTTCTTCTTTTACAATTCCGCGAGGATCTCTCCAACTGTATTTGCTTGGCAATTTATTTGCCAAAGTATCGACCTTAACTCTTACAATTCCGTCTGGTTCTTCAAATTTAATTGGAATTTTATCTTCCAAAGTATATCTGTTGACTGCGCTCCAGATTTGTACAACTTTTTTCTGACTAATTTGAGTCATTTTCAATTGTTGATTGTCAAAACCTAACCATGTACTAATTGTATAGTATGGGCTCATTCCGACAAACCATACGTCTTGGTAGTCGTTTGTAGTACCAGTTTTTCCACCAATATCAAAGCCATCTAACCTTGCGTATTTTGAATAGTTGTAATCTGTAGAAGTTCTGAGTATATCTCTCATAATGTATGCGATTTGAGGGCTCACAACTTCATTTTGCTTTTGAGGATTTTCGATTATAACTTTTCCTAAACTGTCAGTAACTTTTGTGAACGAAATAGGCTCTCTGTACTGTCCGCTATTATTGATAGCATTGTATGCACCTGCCATCTCTACAGGTGTAAATCCTTTAGTTAGTGAACCTAGTGCCATTGCAGATGTATTTTCATCGTTTTCTGAAGTGTTTTCAGCTGCACTTATATAGTTATCGGCTTTAGGATTTTTTGCATTAATCAATCCAAATTTTTCTAAATAAGTTTTTGATTTTTCAATTCCAATATCTTCCAAAACTTTTACGGCAGTAACGTTGATTGAATTTTCAACAGCATGTCTAAGTGAAACTAAACCTTCATAACCTTCGTACCAGTTTTGTGGCCACAATTCATGCTTTTCATTGTAATGAGGTAAATCATCTAAGCCTGATGCAGGGGAGTATCCATTGTCCAATGCAGGAGTATATACACCTAAAGGTTTCATGCTTGATCCAACTTGTCTAGGAATATCAGATGCTCTGTTTGTAGTATCTTTATTATCTGAATATCTTCCACCAACCAATGCTTTGATCTGTCCAGTTGTTTTATCAACAACAACACTTGATGATTGTGGTTGTTTGATTCCATCCTCATTTATAGTGTAGAAATCCTTAGCAAAAATCAAATTGTCATTTTTGTCGTATTTGATTAAATTTGGATTTTCTTTTATATATTGGCTTGAGATTGTGATGTTACCTTCACCATCTGTATTCAAATTTTTGCTACCAATATTGATTGAAGATATTTTATGAGTTACCAAATTATTATTGTCATTTACTGAGTAATAATCTTTCAAATCCAAATAGTTTCCATATTGTTTTACTTTAATTGATTTTGAATAATTAAAAGTGATAGAATCATCTGGGTTTTTAGTATATTGTTCTGGTGAAATAAAGAACTCATCATTGTCATTGATTATATTTTTCTTCCTAAAATAAATGACTTCATTTAATGCGTTTGTAATGTTTCTGCCGTCATCGCTTGACCATTTTAACAAATTTGCTGATGAACCATCTGCGATAATATCATCGACTTTTTTATCGTATAATTTTTCCAAATTACTTTGCATATTCATATCAACACATGAATATATCTTTAATCCACCATTGATTAGTTTGCTTTTAGCTTCTTGTTGTGAGTATCCTTTTTCGATAAGTTTTGCAATAACTTGTTCGTAAATAATATCTGAATAGTAGTTGGACAAGTTATCTACGTTTTTAATTCCTGGTTTAATATTAGCTGCGATATTTTCTTGAAGAGCTTTATCGTATTCTTCTTTTGTGATCTTATTGTTATCTAGCATTTTTTTAAGAACGTAATCTCTTCTGTCGATAGTTTGTTGATTGTAGACAGCTTTATATGTTTCACCGTTTAAAGTAACTTCACCGACGATTTTTGATTGGTCTTTTACTTGACCTGGTTCAATCGCCTTGTATAACGCTAAGTTAGTAGGACTCTTCACAATTCCTGCTAAAGTAGCACATTCTGATAAAGTTAGTTCATCGATATTTTTTTTGAAGTAAATTTCAGAAGCGGCTTGAACTCCGTAGGCATTTTGTCCCAAGAAAACAGTGTTCATATAAGTTTCCAAAAGTTTTTCTCTGCCTAGATAGTTTGTCAATTCCATTGCTAAATAAACTTCTTTGAATTTTCTGTCAAATGATCTTTCATTAGTTAAGTACAAATTACGAGCCAATTGTTGTGCTAGAGTACTTGCTCCACGTTTCATAGAACCAGATTTTAAATTATCAAAAATAGCTGATGTGATACCGATAGGATCCACACCATTGTGTTTGTAAAATCTTTCATCTTCCACAGATGTGAAAGCATCCATCATGTATTTTGGTATCTTATCTAATTTAACAACCTCTCTATATTCAGTGGTTTTGATTTTCTCGATTAAATTTCCATCCTGATCCAAAATTTCTGATGTTTGATTCATCATATTATTTATTTCTTCGGGATTAACCTTTGGAGCTAATTGCATAGCTCGAACTCCAGCTACTCCGATTAATCCACCTACAAATGCAAATATACAAATCAAACATAATATTAAAATTTTTATGGATTTCAATATTATATTTTTATCTTTATTCATAAATTCCTCCATAAAATATATATACACTATTATACCACAAAGTGTAGATTCAACATATATTCCTAGAAATACGAAGTACATTTTACTTAAAGACAGATTATTATATAATATAAATAAAGGAGCAACAATGAAAGAAAAAACAATTCTAGTTTATTTTGAATTTAAAAACAAAAAAATAAACGATGAAGATATAAAAGAAATGCAAAGTTTGATTGAATCTTCTGGCGGTGAAGTTTGCGCAATTTCAGAAGTTAGAAAAAACTTTATTGATTCAAAATATTACATAGGAAAAGGGAAATGTCTGGAGATTAAAGATGCTTCAGAAAAATTGGACGTAACAACTTTGATATTTAACGTAGAACTATCTGGTTCAAATATAAAAAACTTGGAAGATATAACTGGACTTAAAATAGTAGACAAAACAAATTTAATTTTAGATATATTTGCAAGTAGAGCGAAAACAAAGCAAAGTGTGCTACAAGTTGAACTTGCAGAATACAAATACAGACTTCCAAGATTAATTGGATTCAGAGATCACTTATCCAGAACTGGTGGTGGAATTGGAACTAGGGGTCCTGGGGAAACAAAACTTGAAGTAGATAGAAGAACTATCCAAAACAAAATTAACAATATAAAACGAGAATTAAAAAGTATCGATAAAAGCCAAGAAAACATGAGAAAACAAAGACTAAAATCTGATATAAAAATGGTGAGTATGGTTGGATACACAAATGCTGGTAAGTCTACTTTGTCCAACAAATTGGTGAATTTCTACAAAGATAAGTACACGGAAGAGTTTGAAACAGAGGATTTACTATTTAAAACACTGGACACTACTTTGAGAAAATGTACATTACCAAATAAAAAACAATGCCTTGTAATAGATACCGTTGGATTTATTAAAGATATTCCAACAGATTTAATCGAAGCATTTAAGTCAACGTTATTGGATTTGAAACATTCTGACTTGATTTTATTTATATTAGATTCTTCAAGTTCTGATTTGGATAATCAAATCACTACAACGATGGATATATTAAAAGAATTACAAGTATTGGATAAACCAATGATTACGGTATTCAATAAATCTGATAAAAATCCTAACATCATTTTTCCGTATAATTTAGAAAATAAAGTTAAGATATCAGCTTTTAACGATGAAGACATCGAAATGTTATTGTACAAAATTCAAGAAGAATTATATGGCAATTACAAATGTGTTAAAATGAGATTTGACTACGATCATCAGGACGTTTTGAATACAGTTTTACAAAATTTTAAATGTGAAGATGTAACATATAATAATCAAGATGTACGTCTTAAGGTTGAGATTTCTGAATCAGAGATAGAAAAATACGAGGAATTTATATATGAAAAATTATAGAAGTATTCACAAAAGCGTACCTTTTTCTTTTGTAATCAACAAATCAGAATTCATCGGAAATTGTAAGTTCGTGGAAACGGAAGAAGAGGCTTTAGAATTTGTGGATAGTATAAAAACAAAATACCATGATGCAACTCATAATTGCTCTGCATATATCATTGGAGAGGACAAATTAATTCAGAGATTTGATGACGACGGTGAGCCTTCCCAAACAGCAGGGATTCCAATTCTTGAAGTAATAAAAAAAGAAGATTTGACTAATGTTTGTGTAGTTGTTACAAGATACTACGGCGGAATTAAACTTGGAGCTGGTGGTCTTATAAGAGCATACACAAAAGCTTCTAGTGAGTGTTTGAATGAGTCGGTTATTGTAGATAAGAAAATATTTAGAAATTTTCAGATAGAATTTGATTACACCAATGTTGGAAGTATTGAAAATTTTTTGATGAATAATGATATTTACGTAGCTGACAAGCAATATTCAGAAAAAGTGGTTTTTGATATTTTATTAGATGAAGATAAATACGAAGAAATAGAAAATAAGTTAATTGATTTAACAAGCGATAACATAAAGTTTACAATGATTGAATTTACTTACCAATCATCTTTAAATGGTAAGTTAATATTTTAAAATGATGTAAATTGTGATAAAATTTGAGGGTGGATTAAAATGAATTACGCAAAATTATGTGAAGATATAACAAAATGGATAAAAGAAGAAGTCGAATCAGCTAATTTAAAAGGAGCGGTTTTTGGAATTAGCGGTGGAATCGACAGCGCTGTATTAGCGTGTTTGTGCAAAAAAGCTTTTGGAGATAACGCCCTAGGTTTGATTATGCCGATAAAAAGCAATCCAAAAGATGAAGAAGATGCGAGAATATTAGCAGAAGCGATTGATTTGAATTGTAAAAAAGTCGATTTGAATGATGGTTTTGATGCATTGATACAAACTTTTGAAAAAACTTCTGTAGAAATGGCAGTATCAAATATTAAGCCAAGACTTAGAATGTTGACGTTGTACTATTATGCTCAAAATAATGGTTATATGGTATTATCCGGATCAAATCGTTCCGAATTTATGACTGGATATTTTACAAAATACGGCGACAGTGGAGCTGATCTTATGCCACTTTTGAATTTATACAAAACAGAAATTTTTGAGATGGCAAAAGTTTTAGGCGTTCCAGATGTAATTATTAATAAAAAACCTAGCGCTGGTTTGTGGGAAGGTCAAACAGATGAAGATGAGTTTGGGTTTACTTACGAAGAGCTAGATAATTATTTGATGAATAATTCTGAAACTAAGTCAAAAAATTTGATTGATAAAAAAATTAAACAAAGCGAACATAAAAGAAAATTTGCGAAATCATTTGAGTTCGATAGAAATAAATATTAAGGATGTGATTTTATGTCAGGACATAATAAATGGAGCAAAATAAAAAACAAAAAGGGTAGTGAAGATGCTAGAAGAGGTAAAGTATTCACAAAAATGGCAAGAGCGATAACTGTTGCTGTTAGAGAAGGTGGAGCTGATCCTGAATACAATCCTAGCTTAAAATCTGTTATAGAAAAAGCTCGTGCTGAAAATATGCCTAACGATAACATAGACAGAGCAATCAAAAAAGCGAGTGGCGATGGAGATTCTGCAAACTACGAAAACATAGTATACGAAGGATATGGTCCAGAAGGAGTTGCAGTTATAGTTGAATGTTTGACAGACAATAGAAATAGAACTGCTTCAGATGTTAGACATTATTTTGATAAATTCGGCGGAAATCTTGGACAAAATGGTTCTGTATCATTCATGTTCCAAAGAAAAGGTCTGTTATTAATTGACGCAGAATCTTTGGATGAAGAAGAAGTAATGATGGACAGTTTAGATGCTGGAGCAGAAGATTTTGAAGCTGATGATGGAATTTTTGTAATCAACACAGCAATGGAAGATTTTGCACAAGTAAGAGATACTTTGTTAGATAAGGGATATAAATTCGTAAAATCTGATTTGGTTTATGAACCATCAAATTACGTTAAAATTAACGACGAATCAAATGTAGATAAAATGGAAAAATTAATAGATAATCTTGAAGATAGTGATGACGTGCAACAAGTAAGTCATAACTGGGATAACGAATAAAAATGGACAGAGTAGCTTTTTCGATTTTTGGAATAGATATAATGTGGTATGGAATATTAATTACTTTAGGAGTAATTTTGGGCTATGTTGTAGCTGTAAAGTTAGCCAAATTAGAGAAAATTTCAGAAAATACCATATTGGACATTTTAGTGTGGGCACTTCCTCTTGCAATTGTAGGAGCGAGGGCATATTATGTGATATTCGAATGGGATTATTATTCCAAAAATTTAGGAGAAATCATCGATATTCGCGGTGGTGGATTAGCGATTTATGGAGGAATAATTGCCGCAGTTATTACTTGTTACGTTATTTGTAAAAAGAAAAATCTTAAATTTTTGAAGTTGCTAGATATTTTTATGCCTGCGATTGCATTGGGACAAGCAATTGGTAGATGGGGTAATTTTATTAACAAAGAAGCCTATGGTACTCCAACTAATCTTCCTTGGGCAATTACAATAGATGGTGTAAAAGTTCATCCTACATTCTTATATGAATCACTAGGAGATTTTATAATATTTTTATTATTGGTGTATATATTTAAAAACAAGAAAAAATTCGATGGACAAGTAACAAGTTTGTACATGATTTTATACGGAATATTGAGGTTTTTTGTAGAAGGACTCAGAACTGATAGCTTGTACATTGGAGCATTAAGAGTGAGTCAATTAGTGAGTATTGCAATTGTAATTGCAGGAATAATTTTACAAATTAAATACAAAAAGCAAATTATTAAGTCAGATGAAAAGTAACTCATCTGGCTTTTTACAAATATAAAAGAGGTGATATATTTGTGTTCTAGATTTGAACTGAATATAAGTAAACTTGATTTATTGAAAAGATACAATAAAAAACAAATCACAAAATTTAATCCGAAAACAGAAGTATTTCCTGGTCAACAAATTTTAACTTTATGTGACGAATTTGATCATATGAGGTGGGGAATAGATGTTGATTTTATGAAAAATCTATAATAAATTCTAGGATTGAAAAGATTTATACTTCAAAGTTTTTCAAGGAAGATTTCGAATGCAGAAGATGCTTGATTCCAGCAACTGCTTTTTTTGAGTGGAATAAGAATAATAAAGATAAGTATAGATTAACTGTTGCGAATCAACAAATATTTTCTATCGCAGGTATTTTCAGAGAATACAAAAGTCAAGAAACAAGTATAAGACATGTGAGTATGCTTACCACAGAAGCAAAAGGATTAATAGCTGAAATTCATACTAGAATGCCAATTATATTGCCGCAATCTTTTGAACAAACATATTTTCACGGAGAAAATTCCAAAGAAATTCACGAGTTTTTGTTGGATAATTTTATTAACTTAGATATGGAAAATTTATCGGACAGTCAATTAACTTTTTTGTAAATTTATGATATAATTTATATGAATATTGAAAAGCGAAGAAAGATAAATAATATAACAATTACAGAGAGTTAATGTGTGGTGAAAATTAACAAGTTATAACGGCAGTCTGGAGCTAATAATTCTAAGAGTGATGTTTTATCATAATTAGGGTGGAACCGCGGAAATTACATTTCGTCCCTGAAGTTTTACTTCGGGGATTTTTTATTATTCAAAAAAATGGAGGGTTTTATGAAAAACGAAGAAAAAACTATGGAGAAAATAGTAAGCTTATGTAAATCAAGGGGAATAATATTTCCTGGTAGTGAAATCTATGGAGGATTATCAAATACTTGGGACTACGGTTCATTAGGTGTTGAAATCAAAAATAATATAAAAAGAGCTTGGTGGAAAAAATTTATCCAACAAAGCCCTTACAATGTTGGTTTGGATGCAGCTATCCTTATGAATCCTCAAACTTGGGTAGTATCTGGTCATGTTGGTGGATTCTCAGACCCATTAATCGACTGTAAAGAATGTAAATCTAGATTTAGAGCTGATAAATTAATCGAAGACTATTTCATGGATGAAAAAAATGAAGAAATAACTGGATTAGACGGAAAATCAGAAGAAGAATTATTGGATATTATTGAAAAAGAAAACATCAAATGTCCTGAATGCGGTAAGCATAATTTTACTGATATCAGAAAATTCAACTTGATGTTCAAAACTTTCCAAGGTGTTACTGAAGATAATAAATCTGAAATTTATTTGAGACCTGAAACAGCACAAGGTATTTTTGTGAACTTTAAGAATGTTCAAAGAACTTCAAGAAAGAAAATTCCTTTTGGAATTGGTCAAATAGGTAAATCATTCAGAAACGAAATAACTCCAGGTAACTTTATTTTCAGAACAAGAGAATTTGAACAAATGGAACTAGAATTCTTCTGTGAACCAGGAACTGATTTGGAATGGTTCGAATATTGGAGAAACTTCTGTAAAGAATTCTTATTGAATTTGGGAATTAGAGAAGAAAACTTGAGACTTAGAGACCATGAACAAGAAGAATTATCATTCTATTCAAAAGCGACAACAGACTTTGAATATCTATTCCCATTTGGATGGGGAGAATTGTGGGGTATTGCCGATAGAACTGATTACGATTTGTCAAAACACAGTGAAGGTTCTGGAGAAAAACTAGAATATATGGATCCAACAACAAACGAAAAATATATTCCATATTGCATAGAACCATCTGTAGGTGTAGACAGAATGTTTTTAACTTTCTTATGTGATGCTTATGAAGAAGAACAATTAGAAGACAACTCTACAAGAACTGTTTTAAAAATTCATCCTGCATTAGCGGCATATAAAGTTGCAGTTCTTCCTTTAACTAAAAAATTAAATGATAAGGCAATGGAAGTTTATAATGAATTAGCTAAGAATTTCATGACTCATTTTGATGATGCTGGTTCAATTGGTAAGAGATACAGAAGAGAAGACGAAGCAGGAACTCCATATTGTGTAACTATTGATTTTGATACTTTAGAAGATAATACTGTTACTATCAGAGATAGAGATACTATGGAACAAAAAAGAATGACAGTTGAAGAAATTATAGAATTTGTTAATAAAGAAATGGAGTTTTAATTATATGACAGAAACATTAAATCCGTTGGAAAACGCAAGATATCAAATTAAAAGAGCTTGCGAAATTTTAAAATTAGACGATAGCATTTATGAATTATTGAAAGATCCTTACAGAGTAATTGAGATAAATATTCCGGTGAAAATGGATGATGGATCAATGAAAGTATTTAAAGGATACAGATCACAACATAATAATGCAATGGGTCCTACAAAAGGTGGTTTGAGATTTAGAGAAGATGTTAACTTGGATGAAGTTAAAGCTTTGTCTATATGGATGACTTTTAAATGTCAAGTAACTAATCTACCTTATGGTGGAGGAAAAGGTGGAATAATTGTAGATCCATCTAAACTTTCTGAAGGGGAATTGGAAAGATTATCCAGGGGATTCGTTGATGGAATGTACAAATATTTAGGAGAAGATTTTGATATTCCAGCCCCAGATGTTAATACAAATGGGAAAATTATGAGTTGGATGGCTGATGAGTATAACAAATTAACTGGTACTAATCAAATGGGAACTTTCACTGGTAAACCAATTGAATTTGGAGGATCTTTGGGAAGAACAGAAGCTACAGGATTTTCAGTAGCTTTAAGCGCTAAAAAAGCTGTTCTAAATTTAAATAAAAAATTAGAAGAAACAAGTGTTGCTTTACAAGGATTAGGTAATGTTGGGATTTATACATTAAAATACGTTCTTGAACATGGCATGAAAGTCAAATACATTATGGAGTATAACAAGCAAAGGGGAGTATTTGCAATTTATAAAAAAGACGGATTTAATTTTGATGAATGTTTCAAAATTTCTAAGACTAAAGAAAAAGACTTTGCTAGTATTGAAGGATGCGAAGTAATTTCAAATGAGGATTTTTTCTCAGCAGATGTAGATGTTATTATACCTGCAGCTTTAGAAAATGCAATTACAACTGAAAATGTTAATTCAATTAAAGCGAAAATCATTGTAGAAGGTGCAAATGGACCTATAACAAAGGATGCAGATGAAATCTTAAATGAAAAAAATGTAGTTATTGTTCCAGATATTTTAGCAAACTCTGGTGGGGTCACTGTATCTTATTTTGAATGGGTACAAAATAAAGCGGGATATTATTGGTCTGAGGAAGAAGTCAGAGACAAAGAATATCAATTGATTAATAAATCATTTGATGAAATTTGGAAATTATCTGAAAAGCTTAATATAACATTGAGACAAGCTGCTTATGTACATTCAATCAAAAAGATTAGCGAGACAATGAAAATACGCGGATGGTATTAATGCAAACACAAATAGAATTTAATGATGAACTAAAACTTACTAAAATTAAACAATCATCTTTTAACCCTACCCACATTTTTGAATGTGGGCAGGCGTTTAGATGGTACAAAGAAGACGATATGTCCTATACAACTGTTGATGGTGATATGTACTGTAATGTAAGTTTGGTTGGAGATTACGTTTATATCAAAAACTGTACAGAAGATGATTACTATAAAAAATGGGAAAATTATTTTGATTTGAAAACAGATTATTCAGAAATCAAAGAAAAATTATCTTTCAATGAAACTTTAAAAAACGCATTAGAATATGGTGATGGAATCAGAATATTAAATCAAGATAAATTTTCTACAATAATTTCATTCATAATCTCAGCAAACAATCAAATACCTAGAATTATGAAATCCGTAAATATAATTTGTGAAAATTACGGAAAATTTTTGGGAGAATTTAACGGTAGAAATTTATATTCTTTTCCTAAGCCTGAAGATTTAGCAAAAGTACCAGTGGAAGAAATGAGAGAAGTGTGCCGCGTTGGATTCAGAGATAAAAGAATTGTAGATGTGTCAAAAATGGTTGCGAATAATGAGTTTGATATTTTGGAAGTAGATAACTTATCAAATGAAGAATTAAGAAAAGAATTAATTAAACTTCCTGGAGTAGGACCAAAAGTTGCTGATTGTATAATGCTTTTTTCATACAACAGACATAATACATTTCCAGTTGATGTGTGGATTAAACGAGTTATGGAATATTTGTTTATTAAAGAAGCAACAAATAAAAATTTAATTGCAAAATACGCTGACGATTTATTCGGAGATTATGCTGGATATGCACAGCAATATTTATTCTACTATGGAAGAGAAAACACAATCGGAAAATAACTTTGAGAATTTCTTCATAAAAAATAGAATTAAAATGAGAAATATCAAAATAAATTGAGCTATTTGCTTTCAAATGCTAATAAATACGTTTGATTAAAACAAAAACGTGGTTTATTATATAAGAGGATTAACACTCAACAGGTTAGAGTGCTAACAAAAGATTCTGAAGGAGGATATCATGAATTTAAAACCTATTGGTGATAGATTAGTATTAAAAAAACAAGAAAAAGAAGAAGAAAAAACATTCTCTGGAATAGTTCTCCCATCTTCAGCCAAAGAAGCTCCTGTTTATGCAGAAGTTTTAGCTATTGGATCTGAAGTAGAAGAAGATGAAAAAATGAAAGGCAATATTAAAGTTGGAGATAAAGTTATATACTCAAAATACGCTGGAACAGAAATAAAACTAGAAGACACAGAATATATATTAGTTAAATATGAAGATATTCTAGCAGTTGTAGAATAGGAGGATAAATTTTATGGCAAAACAAATCAAATTTTCAGACGATGCTCGTAAAAGCATGGTAGAAGGTATTAATAAATTATCAGATACAGTTAAAGTAACATTGGGACCTAAAGGTCGTAACGTAGTTTTGGATAAAGAATACGGCGCACCATTGATTACAAATGACGGTGTTTCAATTGCAAGAGAAATTGAACTTGAAGATGAATACGAAAACATGGGTGCACAATTAGTAAAAGAAGTAGCTACTAAAACTAATGATGTAGCAGGTGATGGTACCACTACTGCAACACTTTTAGCACAAGCAATTATTAGAGAAGGTTTGAAGAACTTAGCGGCTGGTGCTAATCCAATTGTTTTACAAAAAGGTATCAGAAAAGCTGTTGAAAAATCTGTGGAAGCTATTAAAGCAAGAAGTCACAGTGTTACTACAAAAGAAGAAATTGCAAATGTTGGTAGCGTATCAGCAGCTGATGAAACTATTGGTAAACTAATTGCAGAAGCTATGGAAAAAGTTGGAAATAATGGTGTAATTACTGTTGAAGAATCAAAATCTATGGGAACTACATTAAATGTTGTAGAAGGTATGGAATTCGATAGAGGATACGTATCTCCTTACATGGTTTCTGATTCAGATAAAATGGTAGCAGCAATGGAAGATCCATTCATTTTAGTTACTGACAGAAAAATTACAAATATTCAAGATATATTACCATTGTTAGAACAAGTTGTTCAACAAGGTAAGCCATTATTTATAATTGCAGAAGATGTTGAAGGTGAAGCATTAGCAACTTTAGTTTTAAATAAAATCAGAGGAACATTCAACTGTGTAGCAGTGAAGGCACCAGGCTTTGGGGATAGAAGAAAAGAAATGCTTGAAGATATCTGTATTTTAACTGGAGCTCAATTGATCACAGAAGATTTGGGAATCGAATTGAAAGATGCATCGTTTGATATGCTAGGAAGAGCAAGAAAAGTTAATGTATCAAAAGACAAGACGACTATTGTTGACGGAAATGGTGAACAATCTAAGATAGAAGAAAGAATTAACCAAATTCAAAACAGAATTCCTGAAACTGATTCTGAATATGATAGAGAAAAACTTCAAGAAAGATTAGCGAAATTATCTGGTGGAGTTGCTGTGATTGAAGTTGGAGCAGCTACAGAAACAGAATTAAAAGAAAGAAAATTGAGAATAGAAGATGCACTTGCAGCTACCAGAGCGGCAGTTGAAGAGGGCATTGTAGCTGGTGGTGGAACAGTTCTCTTGGATGTTCTTGAAGAAGTTGAAAAACTTGTCGATGAAGTTGAAGGCGATGAAAAAACAGGAGTTAAGATAATTCTAAAAGCGTTAGAAGAACCTGTAAAACAAATCGCAATTAATGCCGGAATCGATGGATCTGTTATAGTTGAAAATGTTAAAAACAAAGACAAAGGAATTGGATTTGATGCATACAAAGGTGAATATGTAGATATGTTAAAAGCTGGTATTGTAGATCCAACAAAAGTAACATTATCTGCATTACAAAATGCAGCATCTGTTGCAAGTTTATTATTGACTACAGAAGCAGCAGTAGTTTCTATAAAAGAAGACGAACCAGCTATGCCTCAACCAGGTCCTGGCGCGTATATGTAGACAAATCAAAGGTGAGGAGATATTCCTCATCTTTTTTTATGCAATGAATTAAAAATGTTAGTTGAAAATGAATATCGGGTATATATACAATAAGTTGGTGAGATAATGAATAATTACGATTTAATAAATGAAGTGCTTGGCAAAACAAGTGAAGAAATACAAAAAATGAGTCCAATCAATATTTTATTGGTTGGAAAAACTGGAGTTGGTAAATCAACGTTAATTAATGGAATGTTTAGAGATAATTTGGTGGAGACAGGTGTAGGAAAGCCTGTCACTAAATATTTGCAAAAAATTACTAAGGAAAATATTCCTATTAATTTATACGATACTCAAGGACTCGAACTAAACTCACAAAATCAAAGAGAAGTTCTTACAGAAATAACAACTTTATTAAAAGATTTAAAACGTCAAGGTGAAAAAGATAGAATTCATTTGATATATTATTGTATTAACTCAAATGGATCTAGGATAGAAGATTCTGAAATAGCTCTTATTAATTCCTTAAAACAATTTGCTCCAGTAATCATAGTCTTAACGCAATCACTAGGAGAAAATTCTGAAAAATTAAAAGACTATATTAAGAATTTGAATTTAGATGTGGCAGATGTTATCGAAATACTTGCAAAACCATATCGCATTAACGATATGGTTATTGAAGAAAAAGGATTAAAAGAGCTAATGACTAAAAGTTTTGAACTTTTAGATGAGGAAATTAAAAATTCTTTTATTAATGCCCAACATGTCGATATTGATTTAAAAGCAAAAACGGCAAGACGTTGGGCAAAAAGATATATAAAAACAGCTTTTGGTATTGGATTTGTTCCTATACCTTTCTCAGATGCCTCCATTTTAGTGCCTATGCAAATTGGAATGATAGCTCACATTAATTCTATATTTGGAATATCGATGGATAAACAAAGAGTTGCTTCAATCATAGCGGCAATTGGAGGAACAGGAGGAGCTACTTTTGCGGGAAGATTCATAGTAACGAATGCGTTGAAGTTTATTCCAGGTGTAGGTAGCTTAGCTGGCGGTTTAATATCTGCAGCGACTGCATCTATAATGACCACGGCGTTAGCGATGAGTTATATAGAGGTTTTGAGTTATATTGCTAAAAGAGAAAAATTGGGAATTAATATGGATTTTTCTGAAATTGAAAAATTAATGCAAAAAACTTACACAGAATATTTGAAGAATAGGAAGAAGAAAGACGATGAATGATTTAACAAAAAAAGATTTTATTGAAAAATATAAAGATGGAAATTTTGATTTTGCAGTTCAAAATACTTGCAGAGCTGTTGAATACGCAAAGCTTGAAGACTGTTTCAATGTAGCTGAAAGAAATAGAGAACCATCTGATATCATTATCTATGAAGATGATGATATGATTGACTATTTTCACTTTGATGGGTTAAAATATCAAGATTAAAAAACACATAAGTGTGGTATAATAGTAATTACAGAGTAGGGTTGATGCGTTTAGTGTAATGGGATAGGGAGTTGCCCATTAACGAAATTATTGCGATATCAATGCCGCTTCCGCTGATAACATGAATTAGTGGGAGCATTATCTTTGAAATATAGGATAATGCTTTTTTTGTGGAGCACTCTCGGGTGCTCTTATATTTTTATAAAAGAGAGGGATTTAAATGGATAAAGAAAAAATTGAACAAGCAGTGTCAATGATAATAGAAGCTATTGGTGAAAACCCAAACAGGGAAGGTTTATTGGAAACACCTCAAAGAGTAGCTAGAATGTACGAAGAAATTTTTAGTGGACTAAATCAAGATGCGAAAGTGCATTTGTCAAAATCTTTTGAAATAGTTGATGATAATATGGTTATAGAAAAGGACATTCCTTTCTATTCAATGTGTGAACATCACTTACTACCTTTTTGGGGAAAGGTTAATATTGCTTATATTCCTGATAAAAGAGTTGCTGGTTTATCAAAATTAGCTAGAACTGTTGACGTGTATTCAAAAAAACCACAATTACAAGAACGTTTAAATATCGAAATAGCTGATGCATTAATGGAATATTTAAATTGTAAAGGATGTTTGGTCACTATTGAAGCTGAACACATGTGCATGAATATGAGAGGAGTTAAAAAACCAGGTACTTCAACAATGACTTCAGTAGCAAGAGGAGCTTTTGAAGAAGATTTAGATTTGAAAAACGAAGCATACAGATTAATGGGATTATAATGAAAAATACCGACATTGTCCTTAATCACAAATTATTTAATAAAAAAATAAATAAAATTGAAGATGACGAGAAAACTCGTGTATTTTGCAAACATGATTTCTCTCATCTTATGGATGTAGCTAGAATCTGCTATATTATTAACTTAGAAGAGAATCTGAATATTGATAAGGATTTAATATATGTTACTGCGCTTTTGCATGATTTGGGAAGAGCTGACGAAGTAGATACAGGGATTAATCACAGTATATTATCACAAGAAATTGCACAAGAAATTTTGAAAGATTTAGATTTTAATGATGAGTCAAAGCAACGAATAATTAATGCGATTAAACATCATAGAACTAATGAAGAAAACGGAGATAGATTTATAGAGATTTTTTACAAGGCAGACAAGCTATCAAGGATGTGTTTTAGATGTCCTGCTAGAAGTATTTGTAATTGGCCGGAAGAAAAGAAAAATAAAACAGTTATTTATTGAAAGGATACAATATGTTAATTAGAAACAAAGAATTTGATTTTAAGAACGATGCTTATATAATGGGTATTTTGAATGTCACACCAGATTCTTTTTCAGACGGAGGAAAATGGAATGAAGTTGACAGAGCTGTGAAACATGTCGAAGATATGATAAACGAAGGAGCAAGTATCATTGATATTGGTGCAGAATCCACAAGACCAGGACACACTCCTGTATCTTCTGAAGAAGAACTTGAAAGAGTTATTCCTATCATTAGAAAAATAAGAGAAAATTTTGATATTCCAATTTCTTTGGACACTTACAAATCTAATACTTTAAGAGAAGTTGTGAAAGAAGGGGCAGATATTTTAAATGATGTCTGGGGATTGAAATCAGATCCAGAAATGGCTAAAACCGCTAAGGAACTAGATATTCCTGTAATATTGATGCACAATAAAGATAATAATAATTACAATGATTTAATGAAGGACTTAAACAGAGAAACATTAGAATCTATTGAATTAGCAAAAAAAGCGGGAATCAAAGATGAATTAATTATATTGGATCCGGGAGTTGGATTTGCACTTGATTACGAAAAAGATTTAACCGTTGTAAACAGAATCAAAGAATTTGTCGATTTGGGATATCCTGTTTTATTGGGAACAAGTAGAAAAAGATTTATTGGTAAAGCTATGGGAATAGATGTAGCTACTGAAAGAGATTTTGGAACAGCTATAACTACTGCTATTGGTGTAATGAATGGATGTTCAATTTTCAGAGTTCACAATGTAAAAGAAAGTTATGATGCTATGAGAATGGCTTTGGCTATAAAAAGAGAAGGAAAATAATGGACTACCTTTTAGTAAAAGATTTGGAAATATACGCTAACCATGGAGTATTTCAATCTGAAAAAGAATTGGGACAAAAATTTTTGGTGACATTAAAAATGGGATACAACATGAAAAAAGGCGCAACTTCCAATAATTTAGAGGATTCAATACACTATGGGGTTTTGAGTAAAGAAATTTACGATTATTTTCGTTCAGAATCCATAGATTTAATAGAAACAGTAGCTTATAAATTGGTTGAGTTTATATTTGAAAAATACAAAATCGTACAAGAACTTACTGTAGAAATTAAAAAACCATGGGCTCCAATAAATTTGCCGCTTGATACTGTTAAAGTGACAATTAATAGAAAAAAAAGAAGATATTTTCTGGGAATAGGATCCAACATTGGAGATAAACAAGAATACGTTGATTCTGCAATTGATCGATTGAAAAACGCAAATAGTATTGAATTAAAAAACGTGTCTGAAATGTACACTACAAAAGCTTGGGGAAAAACTGATCAGGAAGATTTTCTAAATTGTGCCGTTGAAATAGAATCATACGAAGAGCCTGAAGATTTGCTGAAAATAACTCAACAAATTGAGTTGGATCTTGGCAGAGAAAGACACGAAAAATGGGGACCGAGAACTATAGATATCGACATCTTATTTTGTGATGATGAAATAATATATACTGATGATTTGAAAATACCACATCCTTATGTTCAAGATAGAAAATTTGTGTTGGAACCTTTGAATGATTTTGCACAATTTTTTGTACACCCTGTTCTAAATAAAACATTAAAACAATTGTTAAGTGAATTAGAAAATAGTTAATTTTTAAAATATAAATATCATAGCAAACAAAGTCAAGCATAAAAAATTGCTTGGCTTTTTCTTATTCAAATTAATTGCAGAATTATTGAAATTAAAATATTTTTTTGATATAATTATATTAATAACAATGAATGGAGTGATAATATGGCAAGGGCAAGAGTATCATTAGCTGTTGTTAAGAGACTTCCAAAATATTACAGATATTTAGGAATGATCGAGCAAAAGGGAATAATAAGAGTATCAAGTCAAGAATTGAGCAGCATTACAGGTTTAACTGCTTCTCAAATTAGACAAGATTTAAATCATTTCGGTGGTTTTGGTCAACAAGGATACGGATACAATGTCGAAGAATTAAAATCAGAAATAGAAAAAATTATGGGTATAAACAAATCTTATAAGGCAATTATTTTGGGTTGTGGAAATATTGGAAAAGCCATAATGAACTACAGAGGATTTAAATCTTCAGGTTTTAATATTGTTGATGTATTTGACCATGGAAAAAAGGTAGGTACAAAAATTTCAGATTATGAAATCAAAGATATTGATAAAATTGAAGAGTATCTAAAAGAAAAGAAACCAGAAATAGCTGTTATTGCCCTACCAACAGATGTAGCTCAAGATGTTTGTGATAAGCTAGTTGATGGTGGCATAAAAGGTATTTGGAATTTTGCTTCATTGGATTTGAAATTACCAAAAAATGTTGTATTGGAAAATGTGCATCTTGATGAAAGTCTGTACACATTAACATATTACATGAATAATTTGGCAGATTATCCAGGAACTAAAAATTAATTGTATTCGGCGTTTTATAACGCCGTTTTTTATTGTAACGAATGTTACAATATTTTTTACGCATTTATAATATAATTATTGTATAAAAGGAGTGATAATATGGATAGTATATTGGTTTTAGAAAAAGAACACGAAAATATAAGTAAGATAATAGATTTAATGAAAGAAAAGTCAATTGAATTCATAAATAATAAGGATATAAATGTTGAATTCGTAGAATTATTGATTTATATTTTAAAAGAATACGCAGATAAATTTCACCACAGAAAAGAAGAAGAAATTTTGTTTAAAAAGATGCAAGAAGATTTGGGTAGAATTGGTGAAGTTATGGTTTTGAATGGAATGTTAGTAGAACACGAAATAGCAAGAGGTATAATTTTTGACCTTGGTCAAAGTATTAAAGAATACGAAAAAGAAAGATCGGATGAAAATTTTGTTGAAGTAATCGGTAATCTTATGGGATACAGAAGACATTTACAAAAACACATAGAAAAAGAAAATACAGTGGTGTATCCTTATGGAAAGAACAATTTATCTGATGAGAGATTAAAAGAAGTTGAAGATGAAACTATAAAATTTTTAGAAGAAAATAAAGAAGTTCACAATAATTTGATGGAGAAAATTGACAAATTATTTAATATGTAATGTATGAGAGGAATTAGGTAATAATTCCTTTTTTATTTGCATAAAATGTAATATTATTGTAACAAATACACACCTTTCATTTATGTTATAATTTTATGTGGAAGGTGTTTTATGAAAATATTAATAACTACAGATACATACAGACCGACAATAAATGGAGTTGTAACATCTATTGAATCTTTAAAAAAAGCTTTAGATAGATTGGGACACGATGTTAGGATTTTAACTTTTTCAGATAGTTTTAATTCAAAACAAGAAGGCGACATTTATTATATGGGCTCTTTAGGAGCTGGAAAATTTTATCCAGACGCTAGAATGAATAAGTTATTTTATAATAGATTTTATGAAGATATTATGGATTGGAAACCAGATATAGTTCATTCACAAACAGAATTCACTATGTTTATCCAAGCAAAAAAGATTGCTAAGGATTTGGATATTCCACTTTTGCATACTTACCACACTGTTTACGAGGATTACACTCATTATTTTTCTTTGAATAAAAAGATTGGCAAGGAACTTGCAAAACAATTTACGAAACAAATTATTAAAACTACTGACGGTGTAGTAGTTCCCACTAATAAAATATATAATTTGCTAACAGAATACAATATACATGAAGATATATATGTAGCATCAACGGGAATTAATGTCCAAAAGTTATCTGAATGTGACGATTTTGATATACGAAGTGGCTATAAAATTCCTGAAGATAAGCATATAGTACTATTTCTTGGAAGAATCGGAAAAGAAAAAAATATCACTGAAATTCTACAGTATCTTGAAAACATTGATAGAGATGATATTGTGTTCATTATTGCAGGTGCAGGACCATTTCTTTCAGAATTAAAGGATATTTGCTCAAATTCAAAAATAAGAGATAGATTGATATTTACAGGAATGATTGATTCTTCAAAAGTAGGAAACTTTTACTCCAAAGCAGATGTATTCGTATCTGCATCCACATCCGAAACACAAGGATTGACATTTATTGAGTCAATGGCATGTTCTACACCAATAATTTGTAGGCACGATGACTGCTTGGACGGGGTGTTGATTGAAGGTAAAACAGGATTCGGTTACGATACAGAAGAAGAATTTATTGATTATCTAAATCAAATTCTGGACAATGAAAAACTTAGAGCTAAAATGGGTAAAAATTGTAAACAATTAGTAGATGAAAACTATACTGAAGATTCATTTGCAAATAAAATTGAGCAGATATATATAAAGGTAATTGAAAATCATGCAAAATCTGTTCAATAAGATACTCGAGGCTGACAATAAAAAATTTCAGATTATTATCCATGTGCTAAATGCAATTGGAATATTACTAAGTATATGCGTTATGATTTACGCATGGAGAACAGGAATACTTAAAGATATCGATAAGTTTCAAGAATTTATGAATCAGTTTGGGAAATTAGCTGTTCTGATATTTTTCTTATTTCAGATTATGCAAGTAATTATCCCAATAATTCCCGGTGGTATAACTTGCCTGGGTGGAGTAATTTTATTTGGATCTTGGATGGGATTTGTATACAATTATGTAAGTATTTGTATAGGGTCAATAATTGTATTTTTTATTGGCAGAAAATATGGTACTCCATTGATTATAGCAATTTTTGGAGAAAGGGCATATAACAAATACATCAAAATTCTTACCAAAAAGAACAGATTTGATAATGTATTTGCGGCTTTGATATTTTTTCCAATTGCACCAGACGATATGCTATGTTACATAGCTGGAACAACAAAAATGAAATTCCAAAAATATTTCTGGATAATTATATTAGGAAAGCCTATGTCTATAGCTCTTTATTCATTAGGATTGGAAGTATTATTTAAGAAACTAGTATTAAGGATTTAAGAATAAATGAAAATTTTGATATATAAAGGAGATTATGATTTAGTAAAGCAAAGTGGAGTAGGTCAAGCGATTGAACACCAGGAAAAAGCTTTGAAACTAAATAATATTGACTACACAACCGATGAAACTGACGATTATGATATTGTTCATATAAATACTATAATGCCAAAATCAAAAAAATTCGGACGAAAAGCAAAGAAACAAGGTAAGAAAGTTATTTATTATGGGCATTCCACGATGGAAGATTTTAGAAATTCTTTTCGTGGAGCGAATTTATTGAGCAGACTTTTTAAAAAATGGATTATTAGTTGCTACAATATAGGAGATATTATTATAACTCCATCACAATATTCTAAAAACATACTTGAAGGATATGGAATCAATAAGAAAATATACAGCCTATCGAATGGTATTGACCTTGATAAATTTAAGGGCGACAAAGATAGCAGAAAGAGATTTCGAGATAAGTATAATTTGAAAGATGATGATAAAGTTATTATTTCTGTAGGTCATTTGATGAAGAGAAAGGGTCTGGATGATTTTTTAGAAGTTGCAAGGAAGCTTCCGCAGTACAAATTTATTTGGTTTGGTCACACTAATCCTAAACTATTGACTACTAATATTAAAAAAGCAATAAAAAATAAGCCGGATAATGTAATTATGGCTGGATATGTTGATCAAAAAGAACTGGTAGATTGTTATCGAGGGAGTGATTTGTTCCTATTTATGACCAGAGAAGAGACAGAAGGAATTGTACTATTAGAGGCTTTCGCTTCTAAAATAAAAGTTTTGGTAAGAGACATTAAAATTTACGAAAATATGTTTACTGATGGTAAAGAAGTTATCAAAGCAAAAACCAATGATGAGTTTAAAAACAAAATTGTTAATATAATAAATGGCAAATATTCTACTGTTGAAGAAGCGTATAGATATGTTAAAGAACGAAGTGTTCAGAAAATTGGAGAAAAATTGAAAAGCATTTATTTAAAATTAGAAGATGCTTAAGATTTAGTGACATCTTAATCTCATAAAAATATATTATATATAAATGTTTTGTTTAATATTTACATTTATTTACAAAAGAGTTTTTTAGCGGTATAATTATATATATAAAACACAAGGTGGTGAGGTTATGCAAATTACAGATGTTAGAGTTAAAATACTAAATATTGATAACAGATTAAAAGCAATTGCTTCTGTTACTTTTGATGACGAAATAGTAATTCATGACATCAAAGTTATAGAAGGTGAAGAGGGATTATTCTTAGCTATGCCTAGTAGAAAAATCGGTAATAATAAATATCGTGACATAGCTCATCCAATTAGTTCTCCAGCCAGAGAAAAAATTGAAGTAGCAGTTATCAATAAATACAATGAAGAATTTGAAAAACAATCTTCTGAAGAAACTGAGCCAGTGACTGAAGATAATATAGAAACTGCAGAAAAAGAATAGTACAAAAAGCATCTATTAAGGTGCTTTTTTTAGTGCTTAAATTATCCGATTCAAATTATTTTACATATTTCGTATGTTTGATATAATAATAAAATATGGTTAATTTTGAATAAAGGAGATATTTATGGAATTAAAAGTACCGAAAGGATACAAATCCTCTTTGGATTTATTAGAAACACAGAAAGCTATTAAAATTATCAAAGATTTTTTTCAATATAGGTTGTCTGAGACTTTAAATTTGACTAGAGTTTCTGCTCCGCTATTTGTTAGAGCTAATACTGGGATTAATGACAACTTAAATGGTATCGAAAAACCCGTAGGTTTTGAATTCCTGGAAGATGGTTCAATGAGTAGGTTGGAAATCGTACAATCACTTGCAAAATGGAAGAGAATAGCATTAAAAAACTACGAGATCCCAGTAGGAGAAGGTATTTATACGGATATGAATGCTATCAGACCTTCAGAAGTTTGTGACAACACACATTCATTGTATGTGGATCAGTGGGATTGGGAAAAAGTAATTTCAAAAGAAGACAGAAATGTCGGATTTTTAAAAGATACAGTAAGAAATATATATCAATGTTTCTTAGACACTCAAACAATGTTGATTAATTCTTATGATGATTACAAAAAAATACTTAGAGATGAAATTACTTTTGTAACTACTGAAGAGTTAGAAGAAATGTATCCGGATAATACTTCAGATGAAAGAGAAACTTTGATTACTAAAAAATACGGATCTGTGTTTTTGATTGGAATTGGTGATTCTTTAAAATCGGGGAAATCTCATTCTGACAGGTCTCCCGATTACGACGACTGGAGCTTAAATGGAGATATATTAGTTTATAATCCTGTTTTAGACAATTGCCTTGAATTAAGCTCTATGGGAATTAGAGTTGATAAGGATAGATTGATTTATCAACTAGACAAAAAACAAAATAATGATAGAAAAAATTTAGAATATCATCAAATGCTGATTAATGATATACTTCCTCAATCTATAGGTGGAGGTATTGGTCAATCCAGAATTTGTATGTTTTTCTTACAAAAAGCACATATAGGAGAAGTTCAATCATCAATTTGGCCAAAAAAAATGCTTGAAGAATGTGATAAGTTGGGTATCAAATTATTATAATTTAGAGTTATAAAATTAGTTTTATAAGAGAGTTATTTATTTGAATAAATAAGTAACTCTTTTTTTGTAAAATGTTCAATAATTTGTTTTACTTTTAAATTCTTTTGTAGTATGATTTGTTTATGAAACGTTTAAAAAAATATTTAGAAGACAATCCGCCATTGGTGTTGATTCTTAGTTTCCTTTTTTTGATTGTAGTAGGCTCATTATTATTGTCATTACCTATTAGTCAAAATGCAACAAAAGTTCCATACATAGATTGTTTGTTTACAGCAACTTCTTCTGTATGCGTAACAGGACTAGTTACTGTTGCAACTTACAGCACATGGAGCTTTTTTGGAAAATTAATTATAATCATTTTAATCCAAATGGGTGGACTTGGTTTTATGACATTTGCAACTTTAATTGCACTTGTCATGGGTAGAAGAATTACCTTAAAAGATAGATTAATTATTAAAGAGCAAACGAATAGTATTGATATGCAAGGAATGGTAAAACTCATAAGATATATACTAATATCTACTTTCACTATTGAAACAATTGGTGCTTTTTTGCTGATGACGAAATTTGTACCCATGTATGGATTTAAGGGTATTTTTTATAGTTTCTTCCATTCAATTTCAGCTTTTTGCAATGCAGGATTCGATATTTTGGGACCTAATTCTCTAATTGATATTAATACTAACTTTTTTATTTTGTTGGTAATTGGACTTTTAATTGTAATAGGTGGTATTGGTTTTAATGTAATACTTGATATATTACACAATGGTTTTGATTTTAAGAAATTTTCATTGCACTCAAAAATTGTACTTACAACAACTGTGTTGATGTTATCTATAACATCTGTTTTAATTTTTGCTATGGAATTTTTGAATCCAGAAACAATTGGTAATTTAAGCTTGACGGACAAGATATCTAATTCGGTTTTTCAAGCTGTGACATTGAGAACGGCTGGTTTTTCAGCAATTGATCAGTCAAAACTATTGGATAGCTCAAGTGTTTTATCTATATTGAATATGTTTATTGGGGGATCTCCAGCAGGTACTGCCGGAGGTATTAAAACGACAACTTTTGCATTATTAATTATTGTAGCTCTGAGTGAGATTAAAGGTCAAGAAGATGTAGAAGTGTTCAATCGTAGAATTAGATTTTCTCAAGTTAAAAAAGCTTTAGCTATAATTACTTTATCAATGGTTTGGGTAATTTTTGTTACATTTGCGATTTTAGTCATAGATAAAGCAAAATATTTAGATGTAGTTTACGAAGTAGTAAGCGCATTTGGTACAGTTGGTTTAACTCGAAGTTTAACTCCGACTTTAAATATTATTTCAAAGATTTTGATAATTTCTACGATGTATATAGGTAGAGTGGGATCATTAACAATTCTGTTTGCGTTGTCGAATACGAAAAACAAAAAAGCTTACAAAGAAGCTCACGAAAATATTATAATAGGTTAGGTTTTAAATATGAAACAATTTGTAGTAGTTGGCTGTGGTAGATTTGGTAGAGCATGTGCTATTGAATTATCCAATACTGGCCACGAAGTTTTATTAATAGATAATAATGAAGATACTGTAGATGAAATGAGTCGTATTGTTACTCATGCGGTGTATATTGAACATTTGACAGAAAATTCATTGAGTTCAGTCGGTGTTGGAAATTTCGATGTGGCGATAGTTGCTATATCTTCAAATTTTGAAGCATCAATTCTATCAACTGTAGTTTGTAAAAAATTAGGGGTGAAGAAAGTAATCACAAAGGCTAAGGATACTCTTCACGGTAATATTTTACTTAAGGTTGGAGCAGATAGAGCAATAATTCCAGAAAATGACTCAGCCGTAAGACTTGCTAAGAGTTTAATAAGTGATCAAATCTTCGACTATATTGAATTTACTGATGATTATTCAATTGCAGAGATTACTCCAAAAAAAGAATGGATAGGAAAGAACTTCATTGATATTGGTATGAGAAGTAAATACGGCATTAACGTTGTTGCTGTTAAGAATAATGGAGAAATGAATATCAACCCTTCACCAGAATATACAGTAAAGTTTGAAGATTACTTGATAGTAATTGGATCAAATAAAGATTTGGACAAAATTACTGAAACAGGTGATAAAGATGATAACCTCTACTTCAAATAAAATATACAAACACGTAAAATCACTTTATAAGAAGAAATATAGGTACAAGTATAACGAATTTGTAATAGAAGGTTATAAGCTTTATGAAGAAGCGATTAAATCAAATTTAAATATCAAACAAATAATACTAAGAGAAGGGGAAGAAATTATTGATGGTTGTGTTTGTTTTGATTCAAAAACTTTCAACAGTCTCAGCGAAATGAACAATCCTGAAGGTATAATTTGTGTAGTTGATTTTATTGAGAACAAAGATAAGGATACAGATAAAATTCTATTTCTTGAATGTATAAACGATCCAGGAAATTTGGGGACAATAATAAGAAGTGCAGAAGCTTTTGATTATAATAAAATTATTTTATCTGACAATAGTTGCGATATTTATAATTTGAAAACTATTAGAAGTGCTATGGGTAGCTTATTCAGAATAAATATTTCTTATGAAAGTATTGATGTTTTAGAGAATTATAAATCAAATGGATTTAAAATTTATGAGACATCTTTGGAGAAAAATTCTAAAAGTATTCTTGAGGTTAAGGACAAAGAAAAACATGTTCTAATAATTGGAAATGAAGCAAATGGAATTAGTAATGAAATAAAAAAATACGCTGATGAATTTTTAATAATTCCTATGGACAATGTAACCGAATCATTAAATGCTTCCATAGCTGCTAGTTTGAGCATGTTTTACCTATCAAAATTGACAAATTAGTAGTTATATTATACAATAATTAAAAATGTTGAAGAAGAAAATACAAAACTAGATACAAAGAGAGATATGGTTTGGTGTGACATATTTATCGAATTTTGTTGGTTCGCTTTGAAGTTGCTAGTATAGCCGTGTAGAGTGCGTTAAACTTGCGAGTGATGTTATCATAAATTGGGTGGTACCGCGGAAATACAATCTTTCGTCCCATAGGGGATGAGGGATTTTTTTATTGTTTAAGGAGAAAATAATGAAAGAAGAAATTTTGAAAATTAAAGAAGAAACTGTTGGTTTAATCGATAATGCCAGTGATTTAAAATCTTTAGAAGATATTAGAGTAAAAGTTCTTGGCAAAAAAGGTGATTTGACACTTGTTCTAAGAAATATGGGTAAACTTTCTAAAGAAGAAAGACCGATTATGGGACAATTAGCAAATGAAGTTAGATCTGAAATAGAAGAATTGTTGTCCAATAAATTCGAACAATTAAAACAAGAGCAAAAAAAGATTAAATTAAAAGAAGAAGAATTAGATGTAACTGCAAATAGAGGTGTCAGAGAGATTTCTCACAGACATCCACTTAATGAAACTATAATCCAATTGGAAAATTTATTTCAAACAATGGGATTTGATATTGTGGATGGTCCTGAAATTGATACAGTTGAAAATACATTCGATTTATTAAATTCACCAAAATATCATCCTTCAAGATCTTTATCTGATACTTTTTATTTGGATGATAAAACTGTACTTAGACCTCACACATCAAGTGTACAAATCAGAACAATGAAGGCTCAAAAACCACCTATTAGAATGGTTTCTGCGGGAAGAACTTTTAGATTTGATGATGTAGATGATACACATTCACCAATGTTCCATCAAATCGAAGGATTGGTTGTGGATAAAGGCGTTACTATGGCTAACTTAATGGATACAATCAATATTTTCATAAAAAACTTATTTGGAGAAGAAATAGAAACTAGATTTAGACCACATTATTTTCCATTTACAGAACCTTCAATGGAAGTAGATGTTACTTGCTTCGATTGTAAAGGCAAAGGATGTCCAAGTTGCAATGATACAGGTTGGAGCATGGAGCTTTTAGGATGTGGAATGGTCCATCCAAATGTTTTAAGAAATTGTGGAATAGATCCTGAAGTTTATACTGGATTTGCATTTGGTATGGGAGTTGACAGGATTACAATGGTAAAACACAAAATCGACAATATAAGATTGTTGTACGATAACGATAAGAGATTTTTGGAACAATTCTAGGAGGAAATATGTTATTACCTATTAATTGGCTTAAAGATTACGTCGATGTAGACGAATCGATAAAAACTATTACAGATAGACTTTCAGAAACAGGAAGTCACGTTGAATCGGTTATAGATAAAAGTAAATATTTAAATGATAAATTAATTGTAGCTCAAATAAAGCAAATTGATAAGCATCCAAATGCCGATAGATTATCTATAGTTACATTGGATACAGGAAATTCAGATATCGAAGTAGTTACAGGTGCAAAAAACATCAAAGAAGATATGTTTGTTTGTTATGCACAGGTAGGGGCAACTCTTCCTGGAGATATTGTTTTAAAAGAAGCTGATCTTAAAGGAATTATGAGCCCTGGAATGTTGACAAGCTTTGAAGAAATGGGATTTGAAACTTCAGTTGTAGATAAAAACTCCAAAGATGGAATCGCTGTTTTATCTGAAAATAAAATTGGGGAAACTGTTACTGAATCACTAGAAATTAATGAACCTATAATTGAGTTTGAAATCACACCAAACAGACCGGATTGCTTATCCGTTTTAGGAATGGCAAGAGAATATGCCGCATCTTTTGGCAAAAAAATCAAATATCCTTCTATTGAAATCAAAAACTTTGGTGAAGATATCAATGATTACGTAAATTCTGTTGATATTCAAACTAACAAGTGTACTCGTTATGTGGCTAGAGTTGTAAAAAATGTAAAAATAGGAGATAGTCCACAATGGCTAAAAAATAGACTTATTCAATCTGGAATTAGACCTATTAACAATATTGTTGATATTACAAATTTTGTAATGTTGGAAACTGGTCAACCAATTCACGCCTATGATTTGGATAAAATCACAGATAAGAAAATTATAGTAAAAGAATCTGGTTCACAAAAATTTACAACATTAGACGATGTTGAACGTGAATTATCAGATGATATAATAATTTGTGATGGTGAAAACACATTAGGTATCGCTGGAATTATGGGTGGTTTTGATTCAGAAATAACATCAGATACTACAAATGTGCTTATTGAAGCTGCAAGTTTTGATAGCGATACAATTAGACTTTCATCAAGAAGATTATCTTTAAGAACTGATGCCTCCACAAGATTTGAAAAAGGTGTAAGCCAACAATTATGTGATTTAGCGTCATTGAGAGTTTGTAAATTAATTGAAGATATTACAAATGCCACTGTGATTAATAATTCTATAGATGTGATTACATGTGAAGAAAAATTAGAAGATGTAGAGCTATCTTACAAAAAATGCAATGATTTATTAGGATCAGATATTTCAAATGAAGAAATTAAAAATATATTACAATTATTGGAATTTAAAATTGTGTCAGAAGACGACGAAAAAATCAAAGTTAAAGTTCCATTCCACAGACAAGACGTTTCAATTTATCAAGATTTAATTGAAGAAGTTGGAAGAATTTACACATTTGAGAAAATTGGCGCTAAACCTCTTATCGGAAAACTAAAGAGAGGTGTTAAGAGCGAAGAAAGAATTGCCATAGATAATACGAAAAAAGCTTTGTATTCTATGAATACTTTTGAAGTGTTGTCTTATTCATTCATCAGCCCAAAATCCTATTCTAAAGCAATGATTGAAATGGATGATGATAAATTGATCAAACTAATCAATCCACTAGGAGAAGATTTCTCTGTGATGAGATCCACAATTATACCAAATATTTTGGATATACTATCTAAGAATTATAAAAATAAAATCAAAGATATTTGCGTATATGAATTGGGCAATACTTTCCATTTGGTCGGAAACGAAAGAATCGTAACTAAAAAATTAGCTTTGGGAATGTATGGAGATTATGATTTCTACGATGTTAGATCTATGATTTTGGCATTATTTAACGAATTGGGAATTGATAATTATGAAATCGTAAAAAACAAAGATAATAAAACTTATCACAGCGGTAGATGTGCTGATATATTTGTAAATGGTGAATTGATCGCAACATTTGGTGAAATAAGTTATGAAGTAAGAGACAACTATGACTTTGATAATAGAGTTTATATTGGAGAAATTCATTTTACAGAATTAATTAAACATATGGATTTCAAAAAGCTTTACTCACCAATTAGTAAATATCCTTCAATTGAAAGAGATATAGCTCTTGTGGTGGATAGAGAATTGGAAAGTATTGAAATTGAAAAAGAAATTCTAAACCACTCTAATGGTATCATCAAGGATGTTTACTTATTTGATGAATATAAAGGTGAACATGTTGATAATGATAAGAAGAGCTTAGCTTACAGAATTATATATCAATCAAAAGATGAAACATTAAAAGACAAAACTATTGAAAAAATACAAGAAGAAATATTAAATTCATTAGAACAAAAATTCAACGCAACATTGAGAAAGTAGGAATGTATATGAACAAATTACAAGTTGTAATTCAAGGTTCAACTTACAATATTGTTACTGAAAAATCTAAAGAAGAAACAGATAAGATAGTTGAGAAAATTAACAAGGATATTGCAGATTGTAAAAACAGAAATTCAAAATTAACGACATTGAATGCAACTATCTTAGCTCTTATGAATTTGGCAGAAACTCACGATAATTTAACAACTGAATTAAATGAATACAAAAAAGAGAATGATCCAATTATCAAGGATTATTCTAACTTAAAATCTGATTGCGAAAAATTGTATCAAAATTTGGTTATTAAAGAAACAAACTTAAAACAAATGACTAAACAATACAATGAAATTAAAGAAAATTCTGAAAAGGAAAAAGAAGATATAAAGAAAAAAGCTGAAAAATACACTAACGAAATCAAAGCGCAATATGAACAAAAAGCATCAGATTTAAAAACAAAACTCAAAAAAGAGAATAAAACTACGGAAGATTTGAAAAAGCAAATTGAATTTTACGAAACAGAAAATGATGATATATCTCAAAAATACAAAGATTTAAAAGATGAATATAATAAATTAGCTTTTGAAAAAAATAAGCTAGAAAATATTTTAATGGATTATCAAAGGGATGAAATCATTGATTAGTGAAATATTAGCTCCTTGCGGAAATTGGGACATGGTAAAAGCAAGTGTCCGTGCGGGAACTGATGCCGTTTATCTTGGAACAAAAGAATTTTCCGCAAGGGCTTATGCTGAAAATTTTATTGTAGAAGATGTTAAGGAAGTTGTAAAATACTGCCATTTAAGAAACGTAAAAGTTTATGTAACATTAAACACTCTTATAAAACAATCAGAAATTCACAAGGCAATTGATTATGTAAACAGATTATATAACATCGATATTGATGCACTAATTGTGCAAGATATTGGTCTGGCATATCTTGTAAACAAGTTATTTCCTGATTTGGATTTACATGCATCTACTCAGATGAACATTAATAATTTGAATGGGGTATTAATTGCCAAAGAACTTGGTTTCAAAAGAATTGTATTGGCTAGGGAAACTGATTTAGAAGAATTAAAAAATATTAGGAAAAACTGTGACATTGAAATAGAAGTTTTCATTCATGGATCATTATGTGTGTGCCAATCAGGGCAATGCTTGATGAGTTCATTAAATGGTGATAGAAGTGCAAATAGAGGAAGATGTGCTCAACCTTGTAGGAAGGATTACAAGATTATTTTAGCCAACGAAACTATTAATTCAAAGCTGTCTTATCTCAGTCCAAAAGATTTGTGTACTATCGATAATGTTGACGAAATCGCAAAATATTGTGATAGTTTGAAAATCGAAGGAAGAATGAAATCCAAGGAATACGTGTACTCTATTGTAAAATCTTACAGAGAAAAATTAGACAATGGTAAATACGATTATTATTTAGACGAAGTTAAAAATCGTGGATTTACAAAAGGATTAATCAATAATACAAATGGATACAATTACGTTGAACTTGGTAGGAAAAATCAAATTAAAGGTAACACAGTAGGAAAAGTATTAGGAAAAGGGAAAATAAAATTTACAGAAGATGTATTTAAGAAAGATATTTTAATACTTTCTAACGGGAAAAATACTTTTCCGTTGACATTAACTGAGAATTATACGAAAAATAGCATAGCTTCATTTAAAAACATAGGTGATGCTCTTGAAAATTCTGATGTAAAAAGAGTTAGTCACATTAAAATAGTTGATGAATCAAATGAAGAAAAAAATGTGAAATTTGATTTACAAGTCAAGTTTATTTGTAAAAAATTTCAACCTATTCAAATATTTGTAAATGATCTAATATATAACACTAATATAATTTGCGATGACGCAAAAAATAAGCCAATAGATGATGATTTTATACGTAATCAAGTACTAAAAACAGGAAACTATCCAGTAAATATTTCTGAGCTGGAAATTATACTAGATGATGGATTATTTTTATCGAAAAGTCAGATAAATCAGATAAGAAGAGATTTCATAGAATTCTATTTGGAAGAAAAAGCTGATTTTAATCATAGAAAACAAAAAAATGTTGATTTGAAAAATTTAGATAATCTAATAGAAAAAAATAGAATTAATAATTCAAGTTATAAAACAGTTTATGTAGATGAAGTGGATGGTTACAGCAATAAAATTTCATCAGAATACATCGTGAGAGTTCCAAGATTTTTGAATCAAGAAAAAACGGATAAGTTTATAAAAAAGTGCAGAGAAAATAATGTATCCAAACTTTTAATCAATAATATTGGAGATATTATTATAGCTAGGGATATTAGAGCTGATTTTGTTGTTAGTGACTATCAGATGAATGTATTTAATACTTTATCAGCAAAAGTTTTAAATGATTTGGGAGTAGATGTAATAACTTTATCAGTTGAATTAAACAAATCTGAAATTAAAGAAATTGTAGAAAATTCAAATTACAATTATGAATTGGTTGTTGAAGAAAACTTAGTTAATATGATTACTATTTATTGTCCTTTTTCGAGCATAATAAAATGTAATGGGAAAAATTGTGAGTTCTGTAAGTTTAATGATTGTTATATTGAAGGAGATTTTTCTAAATATAAGGTTGTAAGAATGGACGATTACTCTTTAATTTATTCTTGTGATAGAATTAAGATAGATGAGAATGATATAGATTTCAACTTATATTCAATTAGGAAAAACAAATATGCAACTGGAAAATCTAATGAATTTCATTTTAAAAAAGGAATTTTATAAATGGATAAAAAGACATTAAACACACTTGAATACAACGAAATAAAAAATAAAATTGAAAAACTTTGCAAATCTAAATTGGGGAAAAGTATAGCCAATAAATTGGAACCTATGATAAATGAGGATGAAATCAGACAAAGTTTGGATGAAACTTATGAAGCTATGAGTATGATTTACAAATTTTCTAATCCTCCTATATATGAGATTATAAATGTTAAAGCAAGTATAATGCATGTATCAAAGGGTGGATACATAGTTCCAGAAGTTTTGTTGAAAATCGGCCAAATCTTAAGTAGCGTTCACGATATAAAAAGATACGCTGGAGAATCTGACGAAAATCACGAAAATTACCCTATGATTATGGCAATGATGGATTCTTTGGTAGAAGAGCCCGATTTAGTAGCAACTATAAATAATGCAATAATTTCCGAAGATGAAATTAGCGATAATGCTAGTAGAAATCTCGCTAGAATTAGACAAACTAAAAGGCAAAAGACAGAAAATATTAGAGATAAAATTAACAGTATTTTATCTTCTAATGATCAAGCATTACAAGAAAACATCGTAACTATGAGAGATGATAGATATGTAATTCCTGTAAAAGTTTCACATAAATCATCTTTTAAAGGAATCGTACACGACCATTCTTCTTCGGGTCAAACAGTATACATCGAACCGATGGAGGTTGTAGAATTAAACAATGAATTGAGAATGCTTGAAGCAGAAGAAAGAGAAGAAATAATAAGAATTTTGAAAGGAATTTCTGATAGAGTTTATGATGCTAAGGATTCGATTTTTGTGGATCAGGATGTTTTATCAAGATTAGATTTCATATTCGCTAAAGCAAAATATGCGATAGAAATTGATGCGACAAATCCCAAACTAAACACTAATGGATATTTTAATTTCAAAAATGCAAGACATCCTTTATTGGACAAGAAAAAAGTTGTGCCTATAAGTATTTATCTTGGTGATGATTATAATACATTGGTAATAACTGGACCTAATACTGGTGGTAAAACTGTAACACTTAAAACAGTAGGTCTGATAACTTTAATGGCACAATCTGGAATTTTAATTCCCGTAGATGAAAATTCGGAAGTAGCAATATTCGATAATATATTCACAGATATTGGTGATGAACAAAGTATAGAACAATCTTTGTCAACTTTTTCGGCTCATATGAAAAACATTGTCCACATTGTAAATAATATTACGTTTAATTCTCTTGTGTTATTCGACGAACTTGGTGCAGGAACAGATCCAACAGAAGGAGCGGCGTTGGCGATTGCAATTTTGAGAATTTTCTTAGACAAATCTATAAGAACAATTGCTACAACTCACTATTCTCAACTTAAAATATTTGCATTGACAGAAAGATACGTAAAAAATGGTTCAGTAGAATTTGATGTAAATACTTTATCACCAACTTATAGATTGCGAATTGGAATTCCTGGTAAATCAAATGCATTTGAAATTTCTAGAAGACTTGGTCTTGATGATGATATAATTAATAATGCAAAGGAAATCTTGTCTCAAGAAGACAAAGATTTTGAGGATGTTTTATCAGATATTGAATCTGAAAAGAAACAAATTGACGAAGATAAAAGAAGACAATTAGAACTTAAAGAAGATTTATTAAAGCTTCGTGACAGATACGAAAAAGAACTTGAAAAGACAAAACTCGAAAAAGAAAGAATTATTAATGAAGCAAAAGAAAACGCAAATGAAATTTATATTCAAGCTAAGGAAGAATCACGTGAGCTTATCAATAAATTAAAATTCTTAGAGAAAGAATCTGATGCCAGAACAGTAGCTAATGATGTTGAAAGTAAATTTAATAAAAGAATTAAAAAGAGTTCCACTAAAAAACTATTGAACGAAACATCTAAGAAACAAAATCTTCAATTAGGAGATGAAGTCGAAATCTTAGGAATTGACCAACAAGGTACTATTGTTTCAGAGCCTGATAAAAAAGGTGATTTATTGGTTCAAGTGGGTATCTTAAAGATAAATGCCAATGTTAAGAATTTGAAGAAAATTAAAGAACAAGAAGTAATTCAATCATCAAAGAGCATTAAAAGTATTATAAAAAATAAAGCTAATTCTGATATAAAAAGCGAAATTGATTTGCGTGGTAAGAATATCGAAGAAGCGATATACGAGCTTGACAAATACATTGATGACTGTGTAATTGTCGGTTTGAAAAAAGTGAATATAATTCACGGAAAAGGAACTGGTATGCTCAGAAAAGGTATCAGAGAATACCTAAGAAGTGATAAAAGAATCAAAAAGGTTGAAGATGCAGCTTATAATGAAGGCGGGCTTGGAGCTACTTTCATTTATTTAAAGTAAGGGGATTAAAATGATAAATTTTAAAGAAGAAGTAAAAGAAATTATACTAGGATTTGACACTGGTCTAACTGAAAAAGAAATATCAGATTTAATCGAAATTCCACCAAATAGTGATATGGGAGATTATGCGTTTCCAGTGTTTAAATTAGCAAAAACTTTTAGAAAAGCACCTAATTTAATCGCAGAAGAATTAGCTAAAAAAGAATTCAGCAATGAAAATATCAAAAAAATTGCAAATGTAGGTCCTTACGTAAACTTTTTTGTAGATAATTCAAAATTAGTAGAAAGTGTTCTAACAGAAACTGTTAAAGATGATTTTGGAAGTAGTCATATCGGCGTTGGGAAAAATGTTGTGTTTGACTTTTCTTCTACAAATATAGCAAAGCCATTTCATATTGGACATTTACGCTCCACTGTAATAGGAAATGCCATCAGAAACATAATGAAATATCAAGGGTTTAATACAACTGGTGTTAATTACATTGGTGATTATGGAACTCAATTTGGAATGATGATTTCAGCTTATTTGAAATGGGGAGACGAAGATAAAATAAATGCTGATCCAATCAAAGAACTTTTAAATCTTTATGTTAAGTACAACAAAGTTGCAAAAGAAGACGAAACATATATGGATGAGGCGCGTGAATGGTTTGATAAATTAGAAAAAAAAGATTCAACCGCAGTAAAGCTATGGTCTTGGTTTAGAGATATTTCATTAAAAGAATTCCAAAGAGTTTATGATTTACTAGGAGTTGAGTTTGACAATTTTAATGGTGAATCATTCCACTCACAATTTATTGGAGATGCATTAGAAGCTATAGATAAGAAAAATTTACTAGAAGAATCCGATGGTGCAATGATAATCAATTTGGATGATGAAAACTTGCCACCTGTTTTAATAAAAAAATCAAATGGGTCTTCAACATACTTAACAAGAGATATTGCCACTGCAATGTATCGTAAAAAAACTTACGATTTTTATAAAAATGTATACGTTGTTGCTAGTCAACAAAAACTTCATTTTGAACAATTAAGAGCCGTTTTGAAAAAAATGGGATTTGATTGGTGGAATGATTGCGAACATGTTTCTTTTGGTATGGTTAGCATGAAAGATGGATCTATGAAAACAAGAGAAGGTAAAGTTATTTTCCTAGAAGATGTTTTAAATAGAGCTATTGATAAAATAAAATCAATCATAGAAGAAAGGAATCCTAATCTTGAAAATAAAGAAGAAGTGGCAAAACAAGTTGGTGTTGGAGCTGTAATATTCCAAGATTTATTCAATAATAGAATAAAAGATTATACGTTTGATTGGGATCAAGTTTTGAATTTTGATGGAGAAACTGGACCATATACACAATATACATTTGCAAGAAGTTGTTCTATATTAGACAAGGGAGAATTTGAATTAAAAGACAATAGCAAATTTGATTTATTAGTTGACGATACAGAAATCGACATTGTAAAACACTTATCAAAATTTGAAGAAGTTTTATTAAATGCTACTGAAAAATACGAACCTTCTTTCTTGACACGTTATACAGTAGAATTAGCAAAACTATTCAATAAATTTTATGCAAATTGTCCAATCAACACTGTAGAAGATGAACTAAAATATCAAAGATTGTATCTAACTTATTCTGTTAACAAATGCTTGAAATTATCTTTGAGCTTGTTAGGCATTGAAGCACCAGTTAGAATGTAGGGAGAATAATGGACTCATTTATAGAAATAATCAAAAATTCTTTTACAAGAACCGCACATACAATTAAATATTTTCCGTTGATTTTTGCATCAATGATTGTAATGAAATTATCGTTAAATATGTCTAATAATATTTTGTTTAGATTATCTGTATCTAAAGAAATATCAAACGTGATAATAGCGGTTTTGGTTACATTTCTGTTGAGTATCCTTTTAAATATGCTTAGTATTTCGGTTCATACAAGAGATAACTATCAAATAGAACCGATTACTATTCCCAAATTAATGTTAAAGGTCGCTTTTAATGGAGGAATTTTATTGTTGTTGTATTTTTTCTTAAAAAAATACGAGGGAGCAGTAATTGTTCTTTTATTAATATTTAATCCGTTAGTGGAGACACTTTACATGATTGACGAAGAATTTTATAAATCGATTTGCACATCATTAAAATTTAATTTTAAAAATTTTTTAACATGGAATATACCTAATGTTGCGATTTTTGCAATTTTGTATAATTTGATTATGAAGAATTACACATTTGAAGACTTTATAATGTCAAATGAAGTTGTGTCGATTTTAAAATTTGGATTGCTTTTGATGTTCATTTCGTTGTTCATGTTGTATAGGGCTAATTTGTACAGAATTTTAGAAACGGGGGAGAAATAAATGATTAATAAGATTGACGAATATTTCAGTAAATTTATGGACCAGTTGGTGTATGTGAATTTATTAGAATCAAATGATTACATTGATAAAGATATTCCACTACCTGTTTTAGAGAAAGATTTGTTAGATGGAGTCAAGAATAATGATTTCGTCAAAAATTTTGATTTGGAATTAATAATTAAAGGCATGATTTATAACATAGCTTACGATAGATCATTCAAATACTGTGTAAACTACACAGATATTATGTACAATATTTTTCCTGATAATGAAAAATCAATAATATCTATGGGAGTTGAAAAGATTTCAAACCCAAAAGAAGCTGTTATTTATTTTAGAACAAATGATATATTAAAATCGGATATTGCAGATAATGCGTATTATTATGCGTATTGTTTGAGATTAATGGCGCTTGAAGATGAGTTTAATTCTAGTATTTTTATCGAAGAAGCTTTCAGAGTGTTAAATGAAAATGTTTTGAATTTTCCTGATTTCTTCTTAAATTATGTAGAACTTGCAAATCTAGAATTACTAAATCATAATTATATAAAAGCTTATGATTACTTAAAAAATACTCATAAGATGGCAACTTCACCTAACGATTACGATGAAAAAAGAGTATTAATTGTGATAAATGAAGTTGAACGTTTAATGGAGGATATAAAGCCTTTAAGAGATTTGGATTTTGCGACTACTTTAATCAATTCAAAACCACAAAAAGCACTTGAAATTTTCCAAGAACTTGAAAAGACTTCTAGAATTGTTTATTTAATGGGTAAATGTTACTTGAATTTGAATGATTTGGATAAAGCTATAGAATATTTTGAAAAATCAGAGAATATGGGATTTGATCATGTTGATTTGTATAATGATATGTCTGTGGCTTATTTCAACGATTATGATTTTGAAAAATCAATTCAAGTTTTAAATCGTGGGCTCAAAATCCACAAAGACAATGAAATTTTATTGTACAATAAAGCAGTTATTGAACTAAACTCAAATAGAGTTGCAAAAGCACAGGATACATTGTCAACTTTGGTTTCTTATGATGATGTACACGAAGATATTTTTAATATGGCAATGCAATTATTGCAAAAAATAGAAGAAGACAATTAAATGTCTTCTTCTGTTATTTTAAGCGTATTGTCCAATCGGTCGATGATTTCTAAAGCGCTTATTATGTTTTTTCTTGCTTTGTAACAATCCAAATTAATATCTACCAATTCATTAATTTTGTTTATTCTATAAACAATGGAGTTTCTGTGTACATTCAGTCTTTGAGATGCCTTTATTAATGAACGTTCTTCTACAAGATAAAAGTATAATGTTCTGAGAAGGTCTGTGCCATTATTTATATCGTCATATTTTAGTTTATAGATGAATTCTGGAACTAAAATTTCTATTTCAGAATCCAAACATACCAAATCATAGATGATTTTACAGCAATTATCGTTTATGTTATCAGTTAATTCTATATTGTTTTCTAAAATTCTTCTAGACAAATCATAAGCTTTTTTCAAATTGAATAGGTTGTTTTTTAGTGATAATTTAATGCTTTTTAAGTCGTATTTTTCAGTAAAGAAGTTTAAATTTGTCTTTACTGATGAAACATCTTTAATTTTATTATTAGTTAATAACACAAGGTATCCTTCTTGTAATACAGAATACATATACATTGGATAATCCAAAACAAACCTATTTCCGTGTGAGAACATATCTTGGTATTTAAATAAACCACCTTCAATTTTAATTACATTAATATCGTAATTGTCATCTGTTTTCCAGCCTATATTTGCGATATTTTCTTCGTCTTTTTCTGTAATATTTCCAGAAATCAAATTCTTAATAGTACTGTATATGTCTTCTTTTGAATTTATCAGTCCGTTTACATTGTTATAAATATATGTTGAAATTATTTTGGAAATTTTTCTGAATTCAAATTCATATTCATCTTCAATAGTTTCAAAAGCGAGATATCCGTACAATTTGCTCAAGCTTTTCTTTTTTATTTCCAACGGATAAATCTTTTTTATAGTTGAAAAATCAAATGTATTTAGCAACAACTTTTTGTTTGAATTCAATAGGCATACATTTACATCAAAATAATTTTTTATGATTAAAAGCAAATTATTAACAGCCTCACGGTTTGAAATTGTATTGTAAATTCTATTATAGAACTCGGAATGCTCTCGCAAAAATCCATTCACAATTTCGTAAACTTTGAAAATATCATCTTGTTTTGAATAAATAATATTTGCATTCTCGTTTTCTATAATTTCATCTTCTGCTTTCAAAAAAAGAATATTAGAATTTTTAGGACACATAATATTTTTGTCATATTCAATTATGGATAGGGTGTTTTTCTGATCAGAAATACAATTTAACGAAATATTATCGATATCGTTTATTATTTTTATGTCCGAAGAGTCAACCAACTCATACATTTGTTTTACCAATAATCTTATATTCATTTTATCACCTTTAATTATCGTTAGACCTGTGTTATTATCTATAGTATAAATAATATCACAACCAACAAATTTTTTAAATATAAACAGGAGATACTTATGAAAAAGACTGCAATTATACTTATGATAATTACACTACTATCAAAAGTCTTAGGATTAGTAAGAGAAACTACACTGGCATATTTTTTTCCTACAAATGGGCCGGTTGCCAACGCATTTTTGGTTTCGCAAATATTGCCGATTACAATAGTAAGCTTGTTTTCAGCGGGAATTTCAACTTCTTTTATTCCTATATATAATAAAATAGTACACGAAAAGGGAAAGGAAGAAGGCGATATTTTTACATCAAATATCAACAATATAGTTGTTATTATAATATTAGCATTAATAGTAATACTGGAGATTTTTACACCATCTGTAATTAAAATTTTCGCTCCAGGATTTACTGGATATACAAAAGAATTAACTATAAAATTCATGCGATTGACTTTATTGTCAATGATACCGTCCATAATGTCATGTGTATTCAAGGGATATTTGAATGCGAATAATCATTTTGTAGTTCAAAATTTACAAGGTTTTATAATGAATTTCTTCATTATACTTGCTCTTGTAATTTCCAATAAATACGATAATAATATGATAGTTGGAATTGGTTTGCTATTGGGAAATGCACTCCAATATTTGCCTTACATATTTATAACGAAAAGAAAGAATTTTAAATATCATAAGATTTTAGATTTTTCAGATAAAAATGTAAAGATGATTGTTCTTTTATCAATTCCGATAATTTTAGGAGTATCGGTAAATCAAATCAATGTTATGGTAGATAAGTCGATAGCATCTACAGTTTCAGCTAATGGTATTCCAATTCTAAATTATGCATCAAGGCTTATTGAATTTGTAACTGGTATTGTTATAGCAAATATTTCTGTAATTGTGTATCCTGAATTGTCTAGAAATTTTATCGCTAATGATTTGAATAAAATGAAAGATAGCATAATGAAATCAATGTCTATGATTTGTATTTTAGTAATTCCGGCGACAATAGGACTTTTGGTATTATCTTATCCTATTACTAAGATGCTATTCTTTAGGGGAGCGTTCACGATGAATGATGTTGATATGACATCAGTTTGTATGTTCTTCTACGCTTTGGGGATCATAGGAACTGCTATCAGAGATATTTTGTCGAAATCATTTTATGCCATGAATGATACAAAAACTCCTACGATTAATTCTGTTATTATGGTTGCTATAAATATAATAGGAAATATTATTTTATCAAGAATTTTTGGCTTAGTAGGATTAGCAGTAGCAACAAGTTTTGCAAATCTAATTGGAGCAATAATGATAATAATGAGATTACACAAAAAAATTGGGGATTTTAGCTCTACAAAATCATCATTTGTAAATATTTTTAAGATGTTGATCTCATCGTTGATAATGGGAGCTTTAGCTTATATTACATTTAAAACGACCAATATGAGATTTTCAAATACATTATCATTAATGATGTCTATAATTGTTGCAGGAATTAGTTATTTGAGTTGTATTTTAATTTTTAAGGTCGATGAACTAAACGAAATTATCGCTTTTTATAAAAACAGAAGAAAAAAATAGATGGTTTGACAATTGAAAGTTTTTTGAATATAATTTTGTTATAAAGACAAAGATAAAAAGAGCGCATTATGATTGATTTTCAGAGAGATAAGGGTTGGTGTGACTTATTATTCATAGTAATTGCAGACATTTTTGAGTCGAATTTTCCGCTTAATAGCGTTATAAATTAAAGTGAGGTTTACCTAATTAGGGTGGTACCGCGATTTAACTCGTCCCTTATCATAAGGACGGGTTTTTTATATTTTAGGAGGTTTTTTATGAATAGTATGGGAAATCTTAGACGTACTCACATGTGTGGGGAGTTGAGATTAAGTGATGTAAACAAAGAAGTCATTCTTATGGGATGGGTTCAAAAAGAGAGAAATTTAGGATCTCTTATCTTTATAGATTTGAGAGATAATACAGGAATAACTCAAATAGCTATAAAGGATGATAACAAAGAGATTTTCGATAAAGCAAAAGATGTTAAAAGCGAATATGTTTTATGTGTAAAAGGTGATGTTAGAGAAAGAGAATCAAAAAACAACAACATTCCTACTGGAGAAATTGAAGTTATAGCTAACGAACTAATTGTTTTGGATACAGCGAATGTTCCTCCAATTTACATTAAAGATGATGATAATGCTCAAGAAGCTGTTAGGTTAAAGTACAGATATTTGGATTTAAGAAAACCTAAATTACAAAATAATTTAAAATTAAGAGCCAAAACTAATAAATTAATTCGTGATTATTTAGATGAAAATGGATTTTATGAAATTGAAACTCCATTTTTAGGAAAGCCAACTCCAGAAGGAGCTAGAGATTATTTGGTTGCAAGTAGAGTAAATGAACACAGTTTCTACGCATTGCCACAATCACCACAATTAATGAAGCAACTTCTTATGATTAGTGGAATGGACAGATACTACCAAATCGTTAAATGTTTCAGAGATGAAGATTTGAGAGCGAATAGACAACCGGAATTCACTCAAGTGGATATGGAAATGAGTTTTGTTGATCAAGAAGATGTAATGACATTGAATGAAGGCTTGATTAAAAAACTTTTCAAAGAAATTAGAGGAATTGATATTCCAACTCCTATTAATAGAATGACTTACGCAGAAGCTATGGAAAGATATGGATGCGACAAGCCAGATTTGAGATTTGGATTTGAATTGAAAAATATCACTGAATTAGTAAAAGATTCAGAATTCAAAGTATTCTCAAGTTGTAATGATAAAAACAAAAGCGTTAGATGTATCAATATTGGGAATTATGAAAGTGAATACTCACGTAAAAAAATTGACAAATTAGAAAAATTTGTAAAAGAATACGGTGCTAAAGGTTTAAGTTGGATAAGAGTTCACGATGGAGAAATTCAATCTTCAATTAAAAAATTCTTATCTGATGAAGAAATGAATTCGATAATTGAATCTACAAAAGAAGACGAAAATGCATTAATATTTATACTAGCAGACAAAAATGATGTTGTATTTAATGGATTAAGTGCATTAAGAAACAAAATTGCAAGAGATATGAATTTGGTTGACAATGATACATTCGAATTTGTTTGGATAGTTGATTTCCCATTATTTGAATTCGACGAAGAAGAAAACAGATTTGTAGCAATGCATCACCCATTTACAATGCCAAAAGAAGAAGATATTCAATATTTGTTAACTGACAAGGAAAAAGTAAGAGCTAAAGCTTACGATATTGTATGTAATGGAGACGAAATCGGTGGAGGTTCTATAAGAATTAACAATTCTGATTTACAAAAGAAAATGTTCGAAGCATTAGAATTAACTGAAGAAATGATTGAAAACAAAT
Organism: Finegoldia dalianensis; assembly: GCF_046255015.1. Taxonomy (NCBI): domain Bacteria; kingdom Bacillati; phylum Bacillota; class Tissierellia; order Tissierellales; family Peptoniphilaceae; genus Finegoldia; species Finegoldia dalianensis. Next base: position 310,266 of record NZ_JBDLBQ010000001.1, on the reverse strand, counting down.
TTGGTTTCTTTGTAGAAGCTTTCAACTATGGAACACCTCCACATGGTGGATTAGCGTATGGTATGGATCGACTTATGATGTTATTAGTTGGAACTGATAATATCAAAGATGTTATAGCATTTCCTAAAACACAATCTGCTACAGATTTATTAACTGGTGCTCCATCAAATGTTGACGAGAAACAACTTAAAGAAATTCACATCAAATTAGATTAGTATGGATAAAAGATTTGAAAGAACAAAACTTCTAATAGGTGAAAATGACCTAGAAAATATCATCAACTCCAAAGTAGCTGTTATTGGCTGCGGTGGAGTTGGAGGTTTTGTAATAGAAGCTTTGGCTAGATGTGGAGTAGGAACATTAGCAATAGTAGATTATGATACTATCGATATAACAAACATCAATCGCCAAATTATAGCTTTGGAAGATACTGTTGGAAATTATAAGGTAGATGAATTTGAAAAAAGAATTCACAGAATTAATCCGAATTGCAAAGTTATTAAATTTAGGGAAAAGTTTGATAATTCTACTGTTGATTTATTTAATCTTAAAGATTATAATTATGTTATAGACGCTATCGATTTAATATCAGCGAAGCTAGATTTGGCTGAGTATTGCTATAAAAACGATATTAAGTTGATAAGTTCTATGGGTGCGGGATCGAAACTAAATCCTTTTCTTTTTAGAATTACGGATATTAAAAAGACCCACACTTGTCCAATGGCTAAAGTAATGAGAAAAGAGCTAAAAAGAAGAAACGTTGACAAACTTACATGCATTTGGTCTGATGAACAAAGGTCAGGAGAAGTTCTATCTTCAAATGGAAGAAATGCTCCGGCAAGTATAAGCTTTGTACCTTCATGTGTCGGACTTATGATTGCATCGTATGTTATTAAAGAATTGAGGTAATTTTTTGGCAAAAGAAGGAATGGTTATAAAAACTGAATCCACAAAAGCATCTGTTCTAATTACTAGAAAAGGAGCTTGTGGTGGTGAAGGTTGCAGCAAATGTTCAGGTTGTGAACATCAAACGCAAGTTATAGAATGTGCAAACTATATAAGTGCTAAGGTAGGGGATAGAGTGCAAATTTCAGGTGACGATTCTTCAATGCTTAAATATACAGCATTGTTGTATTTAGTGCCTTTAACATTTTTCCTAATTGCTCTTATATCATCATATTCTATTTTGGAAAATAAAATAGGAAATTTTGAATTAGCATCTTTTGGTATAGGACTTGTAGGATTATTAATTGGCTATATAATTGTAAAATTTATAGATAAAAAATTTGTTGATAAGGACCTAGTTCATATCACGAAAATAATTGGAGGTTTGTATGAATAATTGTAGACAAAATTTAGAAAATTTTGACCCAGAGGTATTTGGACATCTAAATGATGAAATCAAAAGACAAGAAGAACATATCGAGTTGATAGCTTCAGAAAACTTTGTTTCAAAAGCAGTACTTGAAACTATGGGTACTGAATTAACTAACAAGTATGCTGAAGGATATCCTGGAAAAAGATATTACGGCGGTTGTGAACATGTTGATAAAATAGAACAATTAGCTATAGATAGATTAAAAGAATTATTTAATGCAGATCATGCTAACGTTCAACCTCACTGTGGAGCAAATGCTAATATTGCTGTATATGTTGCAGTTTTAAAACCTGGAGATACAGTATTAGGTATGAGATTAACAGAAGGTGGACACTTAACTCATGGATCACCAGTAAATATGTCAGGTAAATTCTATAATTTCGTAGATTATGGTGTAGATCCTGAAACTGAAACAATTGATTATGAAAACGTTCGTGAATTAGCTTTAAAACACAAACCTAAATTAATCGTAGCTGGTGCTTCTGCATATCCAAGAGTTATAGATTTCAAAAAATTCAGAGAAATTGCAGATGAAGTTGGAGCATATTTAATGGTAGATATGGCTCACATTGCTGGATTAGTAGCTACTGGAGATCATCCAAGTCCAGTTCCTTATGCAGATTTTGTAACTACAACTACACATAAAACATTAAGAGGACCAAGAGGTGGAGCTATACTTTGTAAGGAAGAACACAAAAAATTATTAGACAAATCAGTATTCCCGGGATTCCAAGGTGGTCCATTAGAACACATTATTGCAGCAAAAGCAGTGTGCTTCAAAGAAGATTTACAACCAGAATTTAAAGAATACACTCATCAAATTTTGAAGAATGCAAAAGCTATGGAAAAAGTCTTCTTAGATAACGATGTAAGATTAGTTTCTGGTGGTACAGATAACCACTTATTATTAATCGACTGCAGAAGCTTTGATATGACTGGTAAAGAAGCAGAAGCGTTATTAAGTGAAGTTAATATTACAACTAACAAGAACACTATTCCGAATGATCCAGAAACACCATTTGTAACTAGTGGTATTAGAATTGGTACACCAGCTATTACAACTAGAGGATTGAAAGAAGCAGAAGCCGCAAAAGTAGCAGAATTTATGTTAGACGCATTAAAGAAACGTAGACCTTCTGAAGAAATCAAAAAAGATGTTGTAGAATTGATGAAACAATTCCCAATCAATAGATAAATTTTAAGCTAATACTAGACAAAAGTTTAGTATTAGCTTTATTTTTTTGATGAAATATTGTATATTTCACACATTTTATGGTATCATTTATACAGAAATGAGGTGATAACATGGCAAAACCAGTTGTTGCTATTGTAGGAAGAGCTAATGTAGGAAAATCTACATTGTTCAATAAATTAATAAAGAAAAGAATCGCAATCACTCAAGATGATCCAGGTGTTACAAGAGATAGATTGTATATGGAAGCTGAGTGGCAAAATAAATATTTTACAGTTGTAGATACAGGTGGTTTGGAACCAAAAAGTAATGAAATCATTACTAAAAATATTAAAAAACAAACAGAACTTGCTATTGAAACTGCAGATGTTATTTTGTTTATGGTTGACGGTAAACAAGGCATTACTCCGATTGATATGGAAGTTGCCGATATGCTTAGAAGAACGAAAAAAAGCGTAATTTTAGTTGTAAATAAGATTGATCATATAAAACAACAGGACAATGTGTATGATTTTTATAATCTTGGATTTTATGAAATATTTCCTATAAGTGCTTCAAATTCTATGGGGCTTGGAGATTTACTAGAAGCTGTAGTTTCAAAATTTGATGATAATTCAAATACAGAATCTGATGAGGATATTACAAAAGTTTGTTTAATTGGAAAACCAAATGTTGGTAAAAGTTCTTTGATTAATAACTTATTAAACGAAGAAAGAATGATAGTTACTGATATTGCAGGAACGACGAGAGATGCCATAGACTCCAAGATTAATTACAAGGGAAATGAGTATATATTTATAGATACAGCAGGTCTAAGAAAAAGAAAAAAGATAGACACAGAAGTCGAGAGATATTCTGTTGTAAGGACTTTGTCAGCAATTGATAGGTCTGATATTTGCGTTCTAATGATAGATGCCACTGAAGGTGTTAGCGAACAAGATACAAAAATTTTAGGATATGCTCATGATCAAGGCAAAGCTATGATTATTCTTGTGAATAAATGGGATCTTGTTGAAAAACAAACAAACACTATGAATGATTTCAAAAAAGATATCCGAACTAAATTGGGATTTGTAATGTATGTTCCTATCGTGTTCATAAGTGTAAAAGAAAACAAAAGAATAGATACTTTGTTTACTGAAATCGAAAAAGTAGATAATAATTATTCTATGAGAATTAGCACAGGTGTTTTGAATGATGTAATATCAAAAGCAGTATTATTAAATCCGCCACCATCAGATAAAGGTGTTCGTTTGAAAATATTTTATATTACTCAGATAGAAGCCAGACCACCAAAATTTTTGGTGTTCATAAATAGAAATGATTTGATGCATTTTTCATACCAAAGATATATCGAAAATCAGCTAAGGGAAAACTTTAGCTTTGAAGGTGTTCCTTTGCAATTTGAATTTAAGACAAGGGGAAAATAGTGAATTATTTATATTTAATTGTCCTTGGAATAATATGTTATTTCATAGGTAATATAAGTGGTTCTATTGTGCTTTCTAAGTTGATTTATAAACAGGATATAAGAAATTATGGAAGCAAAAATGCAGGTGCAACCAATGCTTTAAGAGTTTATGGAGTGAAGTTTGGTTTGGCAACTTTTTTGATTGATTTCTTAAAAGGATTATTGTGTGCATATTTGGGCTTTAAATTTTTCGGCAGTTTAGGTATACTAGTATGTGGGCTTTTATGTGTAATAGGACATATATTACCGGTTATTTATAATTTTAAAGGTGGTAAGGGAATTGCGACATCTTTCGGTGTTTTATTGTTTGCCCAACCTTTACAAATTTTATTTTTATTAATATTGTTTTTAATAGTTGTACTTATAACTAAATATGTTTCATTGGGAAGCATAATAGGATGTGTTTCAGCTGTTATTTATGGATTAATTTACATTAGAAAAGACTTTTACATTGGTTTAATTTATATTTTGCTAGGAATAATATCATTATTCAAGCATAGATCCAATATAAATAGATTGATTCATGGAAAAGAAAGTAAATTAGGTAAAAATTAGGAGGAAAAAATGAAAGTATTAGTAATCAATTGTGGTAGTTCTTCATTAAAATATCAATTATTTGATATGACTGATGAAAGTGTATTATGTAAAGGATTAGTAGAAAGAATTGGAATTGAAGGTTCTAAATTAACTCATAAAGTTAATGGAGAAAAATTAGTAGTCGAAGAACCAATGAAAGATCACACTGAAGCTATTAACCATGTTTTCGATGCTTTATTAGATGAAAAATATGGTGTTATCAAGAGTTTAGACGAAGTATCTGCTATTGGTCACAGAGTACTACACGGTGGAGATAAATTAACAGAATCTTGCATTATTGACGATAAAGTAAAAGATAAGATTAGAGAATTTATCAAATTTGGTCCACTTCACAACCCAGCTAACTTAATGGGAATTGAAGCATGTGAAAAATTAGCTCCAGGAAAGAAAAATATCGCTGTATTCGACACTGCTTTCCATCAAACAATGCCAGCTAAAACATTTATGTATGCTATTCCTTACGAATACTATGAAGATTACAGATTAAGAAAATTCGGCTTCCACGGAACAAGTCACAGATATATTACTTTAAGAACTCAACAATTATTAGATAAAGAAGACATCAATATTATTACAGTTCACTTAGGTAATGGTTCATCTATAGCAGCTGTTAAAGACGGAAAATGCTATGATACATCAATGGGACTTACACCATTGGAAGGACTTTTAATGGGAACTAGAAGTGGAGATTTGGATCCTACTGTAATGACATTCTTAATGAATGAAAAAGGATATTCAGCTGATGAAATGAACCAAATCTTGAATAAAAAATCTGGTGTATTAGGAGTTTCAGGAATTAGTTCAGACTTTAGAGATCTTGAAGAAGAAGCAGAAAAAGGAAATGATAGAGCTCAATTAGCATTGGATATGTTTATTGAAAGAGTTAAGAGATATATCGGTGGATATATGGCTGAATTAGGTCATGTTGATGCAATTTGCTTCGCTGGTGGTATCGGAGAAAATTCTTCATCTATGAGAAAAGATATCTTAGATACATTTGAAGAACTAGGCGTTAAATTAGACCTTGAAAAGAACAACACTCGTGAAGAAGCTTTAATCTCAGCTGATGATTCAAAAGTTAAAGTTTATGTTGTTCCAACTAATGAAGAATTAATGATTGCTAGAGACACTTTAGACTTAGCAAAATAATAATATTTTTATTGACAACTTAACATTATTATATTATAATTAACTACGTTGTTTGTATAAATTTTAAGGACTAAAGTCCTTAAGGAGGTGTAGCATGGCAGTACCAAAGAGAAAAACTTCTAAAACTAGAAGAGATAAAAGAAGAGCTTCTTCGTATAAATTACCAAGAGTTACTATAACTACATGTCCTAATTGTGGATCTCCAAAATTACCTCACAGAGTATGTAAAGAATGTGGGTATTACGATGGAAAACAAGTTGTAGATAATTCAGAACAAAATTAATGAAAAGAGAGCCGTTTAATTATTATTAAGCGGCTTTTTTATTTGTTTTATGTTATAACAAACAATATTGTGATAGAATATACTAGAGGTGAAGTATGAAAATTTTATTAGATACTTTGGGCTCTGATAAAGGAGCATCAGAATTAATAGAAGGAGCTATAATGGCTCTTGAACAAAAAGATTTTAACTTGACGATAGTAGGAAACGAAGAAGAAAATAGAAATATTGTAAATAAAAGATTTGAAGACAAAATAGATTTTATAAATGCTACAGAAACCATTGAAAACAATGAATCACCAACGAAAGCGATAAGATCAAAAAAAGATTCCAGTATGAGAAAATGTTTTGATTTATTAAACGAAGATTACGATGGGTTGTTATCGACAGGTTCTACTGGCGCTTTATTGACGGGGGCTACACTTATAACTAGAAGGCTTGATAATGTATCTAGACCTTGTTTGATGGTAACAGTACCTAGCTTAAAGGGTGATGTGGTAGTGTTAGATGTTGGCGCTAATGTTGATGTCACTTCTGAGTTATTAGAACAATTTGCAAAAATGGGATATGTATATTCCAAAAATATTTTAGGAAAAGAGGATTGCAAAGTAGGTCTATTAAATATTGGAGTCGAAGAACATAAGGGAGATTCATTAAGATTAGAAACATACAAGAATTTATCAAAATATCCTTATTTTAAAGGTAATGTTGAAGCAAGAGCTGTTTTGAAAGGTGATTTTGATGTCGTGGTAACTGATGGTTTTTCAGGAAATATTCTTCTGAAAACAATAGAAGGTTCGGTTGAGTTTATTAAAACTTTAGCTAAGTCAAAATTATCTAAGCTTGATGAAAAATCTCAACAAGCTATTATTCCTATGATTAAATCAATGAGTACAGGTATTGATTATAACAGTGTTGGATCTGCACCATTTCTAGGAACTAAGAAGCCGGTGTTTAAAGCTCATGGCTCATCTAACAGGGACGCTATTATGTCTGGGATTTTAACGCTGATAAAATTCGTTGAAGAAGATGTTACTGATAAATTAAAAAAGGAGTTAGCAAATGAATAAAGAAATTTATGAAAAAGTTGTTGAAGGCTTAAAAAAGGAATTTAATAGAGACGATATAGACGAAAAAACAAGATTTGTAGAAGATCTTAAAGCGGATTCAGTACGCTTATTGGAAATCGTAATGGATGTAGAAGAAGAATTTGATATAGAACTTGATGACGAAAAGTTATCTGAGTTAAAAAATGTAGAAGATGTAGTTAATGAAATTGAAAGGGCACAAGGAAAATAGTTGTGGACAAAGCTAGAATTGAAATGCTACATGACCTAGAAGAAAAATTAGATTACAGGTTTACAGATATTAATCTGTTAAACCTGGCTTTTTTTCATAGCTCATACGGAAATGAAAACAAATCATATAAAGATATTTCAAACGAAAGATTGGAATTTTTAGGAGATGCAGTCTTGGATCTAATTGTTAGTGACTTCTTGTATAATAGTAAATCTTCGTTAAAAGAAGGTGCTATGACAAAGATTAGAAGTCAAATGGTATGTGAAAAATCTTTCTCAAATATGGCCAAGTATTTAGAATTAGGAAAATATTTAATGATGGGTCACGGTGAATTTATTTCAGGTGGCAGTGAAAAACCTAGTGTACTTGCTGATACTTTCGAAGCAGTTTTTGGTGCAATATATTTGGATTCTGGTTATGAATCGGCTTTTAAAATTGTAGAAAATAAGTTTAAAAGTCTATTCATAGCTGAAATAGAAACAAAGTCTAGTTTTATTGACTATAAGACTATGTTACAGGAAAATAATCAAAAAAATTCAAGAGATAAATTAAAGTACAAGATTGTTAAAGAAGAAGGTCCAGATCACGACAAGAAATTCTATGTTGATGTTTATGAGGGTAACTTGGTTATAGGATCTGGATTTGGATCTTCAAAAAAACATGCAGAACAAGATGCTGCTAGAAACGCCTTGATTAGATTAAGGGTAATAAATGAGTAAGAAAAATTACATTGTATCATTGTTCATTCCTCATTTAGGATGTCCAAATGATTGCATTTTCTGTAATCAACGCAAAATTACAAATTATATCGAAGTTGTTAAAAAAGATGAAATAAGAAATGAAATAAAAAATCAACTTGCAAATTTTCCTAATAAAAGTCAAGAAGATACTCAAATAGCTTTTTACGGGGGATCATTTACAGGAATTGAAGAAACAGCTATGATAGACTATTTAAAAATAGCAAATGAATTCATTGATGACGGTAAAGTTCGATCGATTAGACTTTCTACAAGACCTGATTATATTGATAAACACATTTTAACTATTCTTAAGGAATTTAACGTAGAAACTATAGAGTTAGGTGTTCAATCAATGGTAGATAGTGTATTAGATTCAAATTTAAGATGTCACGATAGTCAGTGTGTTAAAACATCTTCTGAGCTGATAAAATCTATGGGATTTAGTTTAGGGCTCCAAATGATGACAGGCTTATACAAATCAACCCCAGAGATGGACTTATATACTGCAGATGAATTAATCAAGTTACAACCTGATTTTGTCAGGATATATCCAACTTTAGTTATAAAGAATACTATGCTTGAAACTTTTACCAAAATTAATAAATATAGTCCGGAAAATTTGCACGATTCGGTCGAAAATTGTACCAAAATATATTTGAAATTTATAAACGCTAACATTCCAGTTATTAGATTAGGTCTATTAAATACAGAAAATATAAAACAAGGCGAAGATGTAGTTGCAGGGGCAATTCATCCAAATTATAGACAATTGGTAGAAGATGATTTGTATAGAAAAGTGGTAGATTATGTTTTGAAAAATGATAATTTTGAAACACTAGAAATACATGCCAAACCAAATATTTTGAATAATTTTGTCGGCTATAATGGGGAAAACAAAAAATATTTTCAAGAAAAATATGGATTAAAAACAATAAAATATTCTAATTCTAATAATAACTTCTTAGTGTTAGATAATATCAATAAAATTGATATTAATTTAGAACATATTTTTAAAAACATTGAAAAAGAGGTGTAGCTGTGGGATTAAAATCAGTTGAAATACAAGGTTTTAAGTCATTTAAAGATAAAATAAAATTGAATTTTGATAATCCCATAACAGCAATTGTTGGGCCAAATGGTAGCGGAAAGTCAAATATTTCTGATGCTATTTTATGGGTTTTAGGTGAACAATCAGCAAAAAATCTCCGTGGGAATAAAATGCAAGATGTTATTTTTGCTGGAACTCAGAAAGAAAAACCTGTTAACTTTGCACAAGTTTCCATAACTTTTGAGAATGACTTATGGAAAGACATTGATTATCAAGAAATTACAGTAACGAGAAGAGTTTTTCGTACTGGTGAAAGTGAATATTACATTAATAAAAACCAAGTTCGTTTAAAAGATGTAAAGGAATTATTCTTAAATACGGGAATTGGGAAAGAAGGGTATTCTGTAATCGGACAAGGTAAAATCGACGACATTTTATCATCAAAAAGTGAAGATAGAAGGGAATTATTCGAAGAAGCATCCGGAATTTCCAAACAAAAGTACATTAAAGAACAAAGTGTTAAGAAACTTGAACAAACTAATGAGAATTTATTAAGAATTGAAGATATATTAATTTCACAAGTTGATAGATTAAAATATTTAGAAAAAGAAAGTAATAAAGCTAAAAAAGGAATTATTCTAGAAAAAGAACTAAAAGAAATGGAAATTCAAAAAGCTTTATTGGATATCGAAAAACTTTCTATTACACTAAGTGATGTCATTGAGAAAAAAGAAAATAATGATAAAACCTTGATAGACTTAAAATCAAAACTTGTAAAATTTGAAAATAAAAGAAATGATTTATTAAAAAGCATCAATAAAACAGATATCGATACAGAATTGAAAATCTCTAATTTATCTGATATTAAGAGTCAAAAAATAAAAAACGAATCAGATATTCAATTGAATGATGAAAGACTTAAAAATAGCAACACTGAATTAGAGAGATTAACAAAAGAAAACGAGAATTATTCATCAGAAATTAAAAATTTAATATCAAAAATTGATAATTTACAAAATACAATAAAGAACTCTGAGAAAAAGCTTGAAGAAATAAATTCAAATTTAGAAAAATTGAATATTGATGATTCTGAAGATGAACTTAACATTAAAAAAGAATTGAGCGATAAGAAATCAGAAAAATTAAATGAATTACAGTCAATTTATACACAACATATTATTAAAAAATATTCACGTGATGCTATTGAACAAGAAAGATTGAAAGAAATATCAGAAGTAAAAAAGCAAAAAGAAGAATCTGAATTTAAATTAACTCAACTAGTAAAAGCATTACAAAATTTCGAAGAAATGCTAAGTGATTATGACAAACATTTGGATAATTTAGATAAAGATAAAGAACGAATTTCTAGCATTATAAATGATAAAGAGAAAGCTTTAATTGATTTAAGAGTCAAATTATCAAACTTAAAAGAAGATTCGATAACTAACAAAAATAAATATATGTTTTTGAAAAATACTATAGATAATCACGAAGGATACAACTTTACAGTTCAAAACTTTTTTAAAAAGTTAAATCCTAGTTTACAAGATAAAGTAATAGGGACACTTGGGGATTTAATCAGTGTAGCAAAGCAGTATGAGAAATCTGTTGATGCAATAATGTCATCAGCGTTTCAAAATATAATTGTTAGGAATGAAAATGATGGTAAGGAATTAATTAATTTTTTGAAGTCATATAAGATAGGAAGACTTACTTTTTTACCATTAAATAAAATAAAATCTAGAAATTATAATTATGTAAAAGATGAATTGGTACTTGGACATTTAAATGAATTTATAAAATCTGATGAAAAATTTAGGGATATTGTAGATTATTTTGCACAGAAAACACTTGTTACTCAAAATATGGAAGATGCTATTATCGTAAGTTCGAAATACAAAAACTATAGAATAGTTACATTAGATGGTGATATCATTAATAGTTGGGGTTCAATGGTAGGTGGATATAAAAAGCCTTCCAATTACTCAATACTATCAACGAAAAATAGTTTAAATTCTGTTGAAAATTTGTATAAAGACTGTGTTAATGAATACAACGATTTGAAAAAAATATACGAAGAAAATATTGATATTGTAAATCAAAACAAATCCGATTTAGAAATTATTGAAGATAAGATTGTAAAATTAAGAACTGAAAGGGATGCTTGTAATAGCAACATCAAGGACAAACAGTTTGAAATTAAATATTTGAAATCTAATATTAGTGATTTTGATAATAAGTTGAATTCAAATACTATACAAAGTGATGCCAATGATTTACAAGAAACTGATTTAAAAAATCAAATTGTAGAATTAGAAAGTCTTTTAAAAGAATTAAGTGTTGAAATTGAAAAATTACAAGAACAATATAATTCGGAAAAAATGAATATGATTAGTTTAAAATCTGAATACTCTTCTGTACAAAGGGATTTAAATATATTTAATAATCAGTTAAATGATGCAAAAATTAGAAAAGAATATTTAGAAGATAACTTTAAAGTTAATTCAATTAAAATTGATGAAATTCATAAAAATATTTCTAAATACAAAAGCCATAAAAATGATATAAAATCTAAAACTATTGATTATGATGATATTATTTCTGGACTAAATAATGAAATTTTAAATATGAAGTCCAATATGAATGAATTTAAATCAGAGTTAACAAAGATTGAGCAATCAATATATGATTCAAATGCTAGTGTTCAAAAAATAGAAATAAGCAATAACTCATTAATTGAAAAGGCTTTAAATACAACAGAGAAGTTAAATAATATAAAAATAGATATTAATGAGCTCTATGATATTAATATAGACACAATAGAATCTAATTCTGATATTAAAATTAGTCAGAAAGAAATCAATAAAATTATCAATGATTTAAGAAATATAGGTTCTTTTTCTGTAGATAGTATTCAAGAATATGAATCAGTTAAAAAAGAATTTGATTTTATGACTAAAAATAAAAATGATTTAATTGAATCCAGGGAAGATATCATGAATGCTATTAATAAGCTTAATAGAGAAATGAAAGAAGTATTCACCAAAAAATTTGAAGAAATAAATACAAAATTTATTGCGATTTTTAAACAACTTTTTAATGGAGGATATGCAAGTCTTAAATTGACCGAAGATGATGTTCTAAGTTCTGGAATTGAAATAACTGCTCAACCACCTGGGAAAAAACTTCAAAGTCTAAACTTGTTGTCCGGTGGAGAAAGATCGTTGACAGCGGTAGCGTTGCTTTTTGCGATTTTTGAGACAAGACCATCTTCTTTTTGTATATTAGACGAAATAGATGCTGCTTTAGATGAAATAAATATTAAGAGATACAAAGAATATTTAATTAAATTTAAAGAAAAAACTCAATTCATTATTATTACACATAGAAAAAGTACAATGGAGATAGCTAACATATTATATGGAATAAGTATGGAAAAAGATGGAATATCTAAAATGATTAAATTAGATGTAGATAGGAGAGAGATATGCTAAATAAGTTCTTTGATAAGTTTAAGTCTAAAAAAGATGACGAAGAAACAAAAAATACAGAAGAAGATTTACAACAAGAAGAATTAGAAATTAGTCAATCCAATGAAAATATAGAAATAAGCGAAGAAGTTAATGATACTGAAAAAGTCGTTGAAGAAAAGAATGAAAAGTCTGAAACTGATAACGAAAAATACCAAGAACAATCTGAAGAATTTATCGAAGATAAAGAAGAAAATAAGGAAGGATTTTTTGAAAAATTAAAGAATTCATTACTTAAAACTCGTGACAATATTTCTAATAAGATTGATCAAGTTTTAGCCAATTATAGAACGGTTGATGAAGAATTATTCGAAGAAATTGAAGAAACTTTGATTTCCGCTGACATTGGTGTTGAAACAACATTAAAGATTGTTGCTCAATTGAGAGATAAAGTAAAACTTAATAACATTCAAGATCCAAGTGAAATAAAAAATGTTTTGGCTGATATTTTAAAAGAAAATATAATTAATGATAAGATTGACAATAATTTAAATGTAGGTGATAAAACTATTATTTTAGTAGTCGGTGTAAATGGTGTAGGAAAAACTACTACGATTGGTAAATTAGCCATGAAATTCAAAAAAGATGGGAAAAAAGTTTTGATGGTTGCTGCCGATACTTTTAGAGCAGCGGCTATAGAGCAGCTTACTGAATGGGCAAATAGAGCTAAAGTTGACATTATTAGTCACAAAGAAGGTTCTGACCCAGCTAGTGTTGTTTTTGATGGAGTTAGTGCTATGAAAAGTAGAGATGCAGATATATTAATTTGCGATACAGCTGGAAGGCTTCATAATAAGAAGAATTTAATGAATGAATTGAATAAAATAAAGAGAGTTATTGAAAAAGAATATCCAGAAGCTAAAAAAGAAATTTTACTAATTGTAGATGGCACAACTGGACAAAATGCTATTATTCAAGCAAAAGAATTTATGAATGCAACTGATTTAACAGGGGCTATAATTACAAAACTAGATGGTACAGCTAAAGGTGGAATGATATTTCCACTTGAAATGGAATTGGGAATTCCAGTAAAATTTATTGGAATTGGCGAACAAGTAAATGATTTGGTTAAGTTTGAGCCAGAAAAATTTATAGAAGCAATAATAAATTAAAATTGAATTTTTTTTCATTTTTTGATAAAATTTGTGTGTGGAGGAATAACATGGATAATAAATTTAATAACGGATCTGTTAAGATCTCTAATGACATAATTTCACTTATTGCAGCAGAAGCTTGCATGGAAGTTGAAGGTGTAAAAGCTATTATGACACCACAATCAGAAAAAGTAAATATACAAAAAGGAGCTCAAAAATCAGTAATCATTGAAATTCTTGACAATGCTGTAAATGTAAGAGCCCATATTGAAGTAGATTCTGATTATAACATCAAGGATGTATGCTATAAGGTGCAAAAGAAAATAAAAGAAAATATCGGCATGATGACTGGGTTAGTTGTCATAAATGTAGATGTTGTTTGTGAGAAAATAAGTATTTAATGTAACCCTCTTATCAGAGGGTTATTTTCTTGGAGGAAATATGTCAAGAAGACAATCTAGAAAAAGCGCAATGCAATTAATCTATGAAATGAATATGAATGGAGATTATGATAAAAATAGAATTGAAGAATTTTGTAAATATCAGAATATTAATAAAAATGATATAGTATTTTTCAAAGAAATTTTATTAAATTTTATTGAACATATTGATGACATAGTAAATATTATAGAAAATAACACAAAGCAATGGAACTTGGACAGAATTAACAAATTAGATTTATCGATTTTACAAGTTGGTGTTTGCGAAATTCTATACGTGGAAAGCACTCCAGATAGTGTTGCAATTAATGAAGCCGTTGAATTAGCGAAAGAATATTCTACAGAAAAATCATACAGTTTTATCAACGGCATATTAGGTTCTGTATTAAAGAGAAAAGAAAATGCAAGTTTATAGTGTTAAAGAGATTTCTGATTATATTCAAAATACTTTGAAGAAAGATCCAATTTTATCCAATGTGTGGATAGAAGGTGAGATTTCAAATTTTAATAAAAATATTTCAGGACATGTTTATTTTAGATTAAAAGATGAAAAAGCATTGATTTCTTGTATGATTTTTAAAACAATGTCTCTCGCAAAAACTATAAACTTAAAAGATGGAGACAAAGTTCAACTAAGAGGAAGTATAACAACATATCAAGGATCAAGCACTTATCAACTTCTTGTAAAAGAATATAAGAAATCAGGCACTGGAGACCTTTTTCAAAAGTATTTAGAGTTAAAAGAAAAGCTTGAACGAGAAGGATTTTTTTCGGAATCAACAAAAAAATCTATAACTAAATATCCTAAAGCTATTGGCGTGATTACATCTTCTACTGGAGCGGCCGTGAATGATATTTGCAGAACAATAAAGAGAAGATATCCTATTTGCGATATTTTGATATATCATTGTGTTGTTCAAGGAGAACAATCGTCAGAATCTATTATACAAGGCATTAAATATATGGATGAGCAAAATCTAGATACTCTTATAGTAGGAAGAGGCGGTGGAAGTTTTGAGGATTTAAATTCATTTAATGATGAAAATCTCTTAAAAACTATTTATAATTCAAAAACCCCAATAATAAGCGCCGTTGGTCATGAAAATGACTTTATGCTTTCTGATTTTGTAGCTGATTTAAGGGCATCAACCCCAACAGCAGCTGCTGAGCTAGCCACTGCTGATTTTGATGAATTAAAATATTTTTTACAAGAAAGCTACGCTAAAATTAGTAGAATTTTGATAAGAAGATTTGAAGATGAAAATCAAGAATTAGACTATTATGGTAAGCAGTTGGAATTTTTAGGTCCCAAAAACATTATTAAAGAACACATGGATAATCTTCAACTTTTGAAGGATAGCTTAAAAAAAGCTTATAAGAAAAATTTGGAAGATAAGTACAATGAAGAATTAAATATTTATCATAAATTAAACTTGTTGAAACCTGATAAGCTATTATCTTTAGAAATCGAAAAACTAAATAAAATTCGAATAACAATGATTAAAAATTTAATCTCAAATATTAATTACAAAGAATTGATTTTAGACTCATATAAAAATAACTTATTGCATTTGAATCCAAGTACAATTTTAGAGAAGGGATATGCAAAAGTATTAAAGAATGATAAGAGTATTTCTTCTATTGATGATGTTATGGAGAACGACAAAATTGTCTTAATTATGAAAGATGGTAAACTTGATACAACTGTTCAAAATAAGGAGAAATTCAATGAATGAATATAGAGAATACGATGAAGGATTAAAAAGACTAAGTGACATCGTTGAAAAGTTGGAAGACAGAGAGCTGAGTCTTGAAGAAAATATAAAATTATACGAAGAAGGTATGAAGCTTCACAAGAGATTAAGTTCTATTTTAAAAGAACAAGAAGGTAAAATGACTTTGATTAAAGATAACAAAGAGGAAGATTTTCAAATAAATATGCTTTTAAGTGATGATAATGAATAGTCAGGAAATCATAAATTTGATAAACACTTCAATAAAAGCTTTAAAATTTTCTGATGATAAAATTGGCGAAGCTATGAGATATACTCTTGTTGACGACGATGCAAAAAGATTAAGACCGCTTTTATTTCTACTAACTTATCAAATGTTTAATGAATCTATTAATGAATCTATAAGTTATGCTATTTCAATAGAATTAATTCACAATTATTCATTGGTACATGATGATTTGGAATGCATGGATAATGACGACTATAGAAGAGGAAAATTAACAGTGCATAAAAAATACGGAGAAGATATTGCGGTTTTAGTTGGAGATGCACTTTTAAATTATTCTTTTGAAGTGTTATCTGAATCAATTAAAAACGATATTGATGCAAAATGTGCAAATTATATCGTAAAAAAATCAGGATGTTTTGGGATGATAAAAGGTCAACTTTTGGATATTGACAGTGAGATTTCTGAAAAAAATATTATTGAAATTTACGATAAAAAAACATGTAATTTACTTAAAGCGGCTACTGTATCTGCTGGAATTTTAAGTAGGGTTGACGATAATACATTATTAAAACTAGAAGATTATGCTTTTAATCTAGGAATGGCTTTTCAAATAATTGATGACATTATGGATTATGAGAATGATTTAAAAATTAATAAAAAAACTTATGTCACTATTTTTGGAAAAGATAAAGGCATTGAAGATGCAAATAAGTATTCTCAAAGAGCTATAGAATGCATTAAAGATATCGATAATTCTCAACCTTTAATTGAGCTTACAAATAAATTATTGGACAGGAAATATTAATATGAGAATCGACTTGTATTTGTGCGAAAACAAATTTGCGTCTTCTAGAACAAAGGCAAAATCTCTGATTGAGAATGAATTAGTTTATTATAAAGGTAATCTAGTAAAGAAACCTTCACTTGAGATAAATTCTGATGAAGTTGAAGTAAAAGAACATATTGAATACGTTGGGAGAGGTGCTCTGAAGCTTTTAAAAGCTTTTGAGGTATTTAACATAGGTAAGCATGATTTGTGCTTAGATATAGGCTCATCTACTGGCGGATTTACTCAGGTTTTATTAAAAAACAATGCAAAAGAAGTCTATGCTATTGATGTTGGCGATAATCAAATGGTTGACGAACTAAGACATGATAGCAGGGTTAAATTATTCGAAAATACTAATTTTCGAAATATTAATGTAGATGAGTATCCGAAATTTGATTTGATAGTATGCGATGTATCTTTTATATCATTGAAAATGATTATTCCAAATGCCGTTAAAATGCTAAAAAATAATGGCGAAATGATATTTTTGATAAAGCCGCAGTTTGAATTAAAATCAAAAAATCATATAATTAATAATAAAAAGGAACATTTATCTATAATAAATGATATTAATAATTATCTAAATAATGAAGGATTGTATATTTCTGAGATGACACATAGTCCAATAAAAGGTAAGAGTGGAAATATAGAGTATTTAATCCATATTACGACTTTAGATAATAAAAATATAAAATTCAAGGATGTTGTGGAGACAGCATTTAATAAATTGAGGTAGAAATATGAAAAAATACACAAGACAAAGATTAATTCTAGACTTAATAGAAGAAAATGAAATAAGAACTCAGGAAGAACTTTCTGACTATTTAGAAGCTCATGGAGTTAGAGCTACACAAGCTACTATTTCTAGAGATATAAAAGAATTAAGAATATCAAAAGTTCAAACTAGAGAAGGTGAATATCATTATGCAATAATTGACACTGTACACGATTCATTAAACGAAAGATTAGATAAGATTTTCAGATCTGCTGTTTTGACTATCAAGCATAATGAAGATATGGTAATTATTAAAACAATATCTCACACTGCAACAGTATGTGGTATGGCGATTACCAACGCTAAATTAGATAATATTGCTGGAATTCTAACAGGTAACGATACAATTTATATAACTGTTGAGGATAAATCTGGATTGGAAAAATTAGTTTCAGAAATCAAATCAATCATCAGGTAATAAAATGTTAAATTCTCTTTATATAGAAAATTTTGCGATAATTGACAAAATCAATGTCGATTTTACAGATGGACTTAATATCATAACTGGGGAAACTGGTTCAGGAAAATCAATTTTGATAGAAGCTTTCGAACTTCTTCTAGGGCAAAGATTTAACAAAAGTTTTGTCAGAGATTCTTCAAAAAAAACTATTGTTGAAGCGACATTTACAATAGCTGACAATTCTAAAATTAAATTTTTAGAAGATATGGGATACAATGTCGAAGATGGAGTAATAATAATCTCAAGAATTGTAGACACTAATTTAAAAAGTATAAATAAATTAAATAATAGATCAATCACGCTTAATACATTAAATGTATTAATGAGTAAATTTGTTGATATTCATGGGCAAAATGGAACTCAATCACTATTGAACAAGGATTTTTATTTAGATTTAATTGATTCCTTTGATAAGGAAGAAACTTTTAAAATCAAAACTGAGTTAAGCGGAATTCTCAATAATATTGCAGAATACAAAAAAGCATACAAGAGTTTTAATATTACAAATGAAGAAAAAGATAGACAACTTGATATTATCAATTATCAAATTGATGAAATATCACAAATAGATCTTGATAATGTAGATGAAGAAGAACTTGAAAACGAGTATAATAAACTATCGAATGTTAATTTGATTAAAAATAATATCGGTGAAATATTAAACATGTATTCAGATGAAAACTACAATGAACAAGATATCAACACTATGTTTAATATTGTTTTAAGCAAAATGGACTCAATCTCTGAGTTTGATAATGAAGTTAATTCTCTCAAACAAGATTTGGATAAGATTTATTATGAGATGGACGACTTGTTCTCAAGAATTAGTTCATATTCATCAGGCATTTATCAAGATGAGTTCAAATTAAATGATTTAGAAAATAAAATAGCAATAATTACAAATTTAAAGAGAAAATACGGAAAATCTATTAATGATATAGTTTTATTTAGACAAGATTTGGAACGTAGACTTAAAGAACTGAATGAAATTACAGAAAACAAAAGAAAATTCAAGGAATTAATCGATTCAAAAAAAAAGAAAGGGATTGAATTATCAGATAGACTTCATAAAATTAGAAAAGAAATTGTTTTTAAATTAGAAAAATTGATTGTTCAAAATCTAAAAGATTTAAATATGAAACATGCTGATTTTCAAGTTAAATTTGAAAAACTTTCTGAGTTCAATGAAAAAGGTTATGATTCACTGGATTTTCTAATTAAAACAAATCTAGGACAAGATTTAAAACCAATGGCATCTATTGCATCTGGTGGAGAAATTTCACGTATTATGCTTGGATTTAAGTCAGTTATATCAGATTTTGAAGATATCAATACTCTTATTTTTGACGAAATTGATACTGGAATTAGTGGTAGGACAGCATTGGTAGTAGGTGAAAAACTTATTGATTTATCAAAAGATAAACAAGTGATTTCGATAAGTCATTTACCTCAAATAGCTTCACTGAGCGATAATCACATTTTAATTGAAAAGATTGATTTAAATAATGAAACGAAATCAATTCTAAAAGTATTAACTCCTGAAGAAAAGGTAAATGAAATTTCTAGATTGATCGGTGGTATAAACATAACGGAAACTACAATTGAACAAGCCAAATTAATGATTAATCAAGCAAATGAATTAAAAAAAGATAGGAGATAATTATGGATTATGAAGAAAAAACTATAAAGAGTGAAATGATATATGAAGGAAGAATTTTAAACCTTAGATTAGATACGGTTGAACTTCCAAATAGAAAATACTCCAAAAGAGAAATTGTAGAGCACGCAAACGCTGTGTGCATAATCGCAGTAAAAGATAATAAATTATTTTTCGTTAGTCAATATAGAAAAGCTATTGACCAACAACTAATGGAATTACCAGCAGGATTAATTGAACACAACGAAACACCAAAAGATGCAGCGATAAGAGAAATGAGAGAAGAAATAGGTTATAATTGCAAAAACTTAACTTATTTATTTGATGCATATTCTTCTCCAGGTTTTAGTGATGAAAAAGTAAGTTTCTTTTTGGCTGAAGAATTATTCAGAGACGAACTAGAAGCAGATGATGACGAATTTTTAAATATAGAACTGATCGAACAAGAAAAATTAATGCAAATGATAGAAGATGGAGCTATTGTTGACGGGAAGACAATTATGGGAATTCTATATTTTTTAAGGAATGTGAGTAAATGCTAGAAACGATAAATCATTATATTATAATTATACTTGTATTACTTCCAACTATTGTTCTCCATGAACTTGCTCATGGTTATGTTGCTTATTGGATGGGTGATAATACGGCTAAAAGCATGGGTAGATTAAGCTTCAATCCTATTGATCACATTGATCCATTAGGTGCAATTAGTTTGATTTTATTCAAGTTTGGTTGGGCAAAGCCGGTTCCAATTAACTCATACAATTTTAGGAACAGACATTTAGGTATGTTCTTGGTTTCAATTGCGGGAGTTACAGTAAATTTAATTTTAGGACTTATATTTTCGTTTTTATATGTTAAATTTTCTCATGTAAATCCTATAGTATCAGAAATTTTGAGTTTATTTATTGTATACAATGTTTATTTTGCTGTATTTAACTTAATACCCGTTCCACCTTTAGATGGTTCTAAGGTTATAACTGCTTTTTTTCCAGGGAAATTTTTAGATTTTATGGCAAAATATGAAAAATACACTTATTTTATATTGCTTATATTAATATTTTCAGGTGTGTTGGGTAAAGTTTTAACGCCTATAACATCATATATAATTGACAAGTTTTTAAGGTTAGCAATTGCACTATGAGTTTGATTATTGAAACTGAAGAATTCAACGGTCCAATGGATCTTTTATTAAATTTGGTTGAAAAAGAAAAAATTGATATAGAAAATGTTGATTTAGCAAAAATTACAAATAAATTCATTGAAGAAGTTGAGAATTTGAAAAATCATTCTACTAAAGATTTGACTGATTTCATTTACTTAGCTTCTACTTTGTTATATATAAAATCAAAAAAATTATTACCTAAAAATGATTTTGATGAAGATGATCAGATAGATGAAGATTTAATTAAACAACGATTAATAGAATATAAAAAATTTAAAGAAATCTCTAAACAATTGATCGAATTAGAAAACATCTCATCGAAACATTTTAGAAAAATTCAAGAGGATTTATCGGTTTATCAATCTGAAAAAGAAAATTTGATCGTTCCTGACATTAATTTATTATCTGAAACTTTGTTAGAAATATTAAATAGGGTAGATAATAGAATTGTCATTGAAGAAACAGAAATTATAGAAGCGGAAGAATATAAGATTGAAGATTGTATTGAAGATATATTGTGGAAGGTAGAAAAAAATAACAAATATACTTTTTCATATTTTTTATCAAAAAATACCAATAAAAATGAAGTCATATCTGTGTTTCTAGCTTTACTAGAATTATTAAAATCCAACATATTAAAGGTTGTAAAAAATCATGAGGATAAAATGGAAATATTAATGAGGTAATTATGGAAGATAAAATTATTCGAAATAAAATTGAATCTTTACTTTTCTTATGGGGTGAACCATTAGATATTTCATCAATATCTGAAGCCATAAACCTTAGCAAAAAAGAAACTAGGAATATGCTTGATGATTTAATTAAAGAATATGAATATAGAAACACTTCCCTGGAAATTAGATGTATCAACGATAACTATCAAATTCAAACTAAAAAAGAATATTACGATTTTTTAAAAGAAATTTTTGTAAAAAATAAAAATACAAGATTAACCAATACAACAATGGAAGTATTATCTATTATAGCTTACAAACAGCCAATAACAAGAATTGAAATAGATGAAATAAGAGGGGTAAAATCTAGTTCATCAATTGATACTTTAACTAAAAAAAATTTAATAAAAGAAGTCGGAAGACTGGATAAAATAGGAAAGCCTATATTATATGGTACTACCGACGAGTTCTTGTACTATTTCAATATTAATTCTTTAGAAGATCTTCCAAAATTAAATGAAATAGAAAAAATTATTAAGGAAAAAGAGAATGAGAATAAATAAGTTCATAGCACAAAGTGGATATTGTTCTAGAAGAAAGGCTGATGAACTAATCAAGTACTCAAAAGTTTGTGTTAATGGAACAATACTTTTAGATTTATCCTATCAAGTAAATGATGGTGATATTGTTGAAGTTGAAGGTAAGAAAATTAGTAAAAAAGAAGAAAAAGTTTATATTGCTATCAATAAACCTGTTGGATATACTTCAACAGTTAAGGATAAATTCGCTGATAAAAAAGTTGTTGATTTAATTAAATCTAATACAAGGGTTTATCCAATTGGTCGTTTGGATAAGGATTCTCATGGATTATTAATATTAACGAATGATGGTGATTTAACTTATGAATTAACTCATCCTAAATTTGAGCATAAAAAAGTTTACGAGGTTTTAGTGAAAGGTAAACCAACCAAAAACAAAATACAAGAATTAAAAAATGGAATAATATTAGATGGTTATAAATTAAAAAAATCAAATATAGAATTTATTGCCAATGTAAAAGACAATACAAAATACATGGTAACTATTTATGAGGGTAGGAACAGACAAATTAGAAGAATGTTTGATTATATAAATCATCCGGTTTTAGATTTGAAAAGGGTTCAAATTGGTAATTACAAGATGGATGATAATTTAAAAAGCGGAGAATACGTACTGTTAAAAAGTAAAGATTTGGACTTAATAAGAGGTAAATATGATTGAAGTTAGACTTGCAAATAACAAAGACGAAGAAATTTTAAAAAATTTTAACTTAAAAATAGAAGAAATTGTAGGAGATTTTTGCTTTATATATATTGACGACTTAAAACCAAAAGGGTATTCTCTGATTAGGACAGAAGGTAAAAGAGCAAATATAGCAGATTTTCAATTACAAGAGGAGAATTCTAACAAGTTATTTTTTCTAAAAAGTATAGGTATGAATTTGAGAGGTTTTGGTATTGAAGAGTTTTATGATAATAATGGTTTAGTAAAATCATTTTTTGAAAATCAAGGAAAAATAGACTTTAATCTACTTTTTAGGGGAAGCTGTAATGATTTATAACAATACTAAAACATTAGTTGAATCATTGATGAAAGATAAAATTCCAACTTCACAAGTCTGTTTAGATATGACATTTGGAAACGGAAACGATTCATACAAAATGTTATCCATAAACCAAAACATTGAAGTTTATGGGTTTGATATCCAAAAAGATTGTATAGATAATTCTAGAAATTTTGAGAACTTGAAAGTTATTAACGATTCTCATCTAAATTTTGACAAATATATTAATCAGAAAATTGATTTTGTGGTGTTTAATTTGGGATACCTTCCAGGTGGAGATAAAAAAATAACTACTGATTATGATACTGTAATTAAAACTTTAGATAAACTTTTTAAAGTGCTAAGCACAGAAGGTCAAGTTGTTATTACTTTCTATCCTGGGCACAAGCCAGGACTTGAAGAAAGTATAAACATAATCGCATATCTTCAAAAATTAAACCAAAAAGAATTCAATGTTATTAGATACGATTTTATAAATCAAATAAACAATCCACCTTTTGTATGCTTAATTGAAAGGATTAAATAATGAATGTAGCAATAATAGGAGCAGGAGCAGCAGGACTGATGGCTGCAAGCTTTATTAAAGACGAAAATAAAATTCATATTTTTGATCATAATGAAAAAATAGGTAAGAAATTGTTCATTACCGGAAAAGGAAGATGCAACATTACCAATTCATGTGATATACAAGAATTAATTGAAAATATTAATACAAACAAATATTTTTGTTACAGCCCATTTTATGACTTTACAAACGAACAAGTCATAAATTTTTTTAATTCAAATGGTCTTAGAACAAAAGTCGAACGTGGAAATAGGGTTTTTCCACAGAGTGATAAATCATCAGATGTGATTAAAGTATTTGAAAAAATATTAAAGGATAAAAATGTACATTTGCACTTAAATGAGCAGGTAAACAAAATTTATAAATCTAATAAATTTTATCTGACTACAAACCGTGATGAATATGGATTTGATAAAGTTATCATAGCCTGTGGAGGTAAATCATATCCAAATACCGGATCAGATGGATCTCTTTACAGTCAAATAACCAAGCTAGGTCATACTATTCACGAAATGAAGCCTGGTTTAAGTGCAATTATTTTAAAAGAGAATGTGGAAGAATTAGAGGGAGTTAGTCTTAAAAACGTCGGACTAAAATGTTATTTGAATAAGAAATTGATATACGATGATATAGGTGAAATGATTTTTACAAGAAAAGGAATTTCAGGTCCCTTAGTACTTACTTTATCAAGTATATTGTGCAACAAAAATGGTGACATTAAAATTTCGATAGATTTGAAACCAGGATTGACAGATCAAAAACTTGATGATAGGATTTTAAGAGATTTCAGCGAAAATCAAAACAAAACAATTGAAAATGCTATAAGTAAAATAACAATCAAAAAATTAATACTGCCAATTTTAAAATCTGCAAGTATAAATCCAAATAAAAAAGTAAATGAAATAACAAAATATGAACGTGATAATTTAAGAAGAATTTTAAAAAGTTTTGATTTTACTTATGTATCAAATGAAAAGCTTGATTACGCAATTATTAGTGTGGGAGGAGTCGATGTTAATGATATTGATCCAAGCACAATGGAATCTAAAATTGTAAAAGACTTGTATTTTTGTGGAGAAGTAATTGATGTTGATGGTTTTACAGGAGGATTTAACTTACAATTTGCTTTTTCAACGGGTTATTTAGCGGGGATAAATATATGAAAAAAATCAAATACGAAAATGAATCAAAACTTTATGATGATATTAATGAATATATCAAAGACAAAAATTTTGACATATTATTGATATCGACGCCTAGAGTTATGAAAGAAATTTTCGACGATAGATTAATTAAAACAAATAAAAATATTTTGATCTCATCAAGAATGCTCAGAAAAAATGACGATGATAATGTGTATATTGAATTGATTAATAATGACGTATATTCTGTTACTGTCGATGGACCAAGTGGATCTGGTAAATCAACAGTTTGTAAATTAATCTCAAATATATTAAACATTGAATATTTGGATACGGGATCAATGTATCGTTCTCTTGCTTATTTTTGTTTGAAGGAAAATATAAATTTGGAAGACGAAGAAGAGGTCATGCATGTATTGAACAATTTTGAAATAACATTTGAATCATCTAAGATTAAAGTTAATGGCGAATTCTTGCGAGATAAAATAAGAACTAATGATGTATCTATGGCAGCATCAAAGGTTTCAACATATTATTCTGTAAGAGAAAGATTAGTTGAAATTCAAAGACAGATTGCTAGTAACAAAGCGATTATTATTGATGGAAGAGATGCTGGTACTAACATACTAAAGAATGCTGATTACAAATTTTATTTGGATGCATCACCCGAAGTTAGAGCCAAAAGAAGATTTAACGAACAAAAAGACGATTCATCTTATGAAACGATTCTAAAAGACATAAAATTAAGAGATGAACAGGATAAAAATAGAAAATATGCTCCTTTGAAACGAGCCGAAGATGCTGTTTATATAAATTCTGATGATATGAATATTGATGAAGTTGTTGAAAAAATAATAGAGATAATTAGAGGTAGAAATGTTTTATAGATTTGCAAGATTTTTATTGAAAATAGTATTTAAAATAAGATACAAATTAGTTGTTCATGGAAATACGAATCTTCCTGAAACTCCTTTAGTTATTTGCGCAAATCACATAAATTTATGGGATCCAATTTTATTAGCGATAATTTTTGATAGACCCATACGATTTATGGCAAAAAAAGAATTATTTGATAATAAATTTCTAGGTTTTTTACTAAACAAGTTTGGAGCTTTTCCGGTTGATAGAGATAATGTAAATATTAAAACGATAAAAGACGCTATCAAGCTTGTAAAAGACAACGAAGTTTTGGGAATATTTCCAGAAGGAACAAGAGTAAAAACAGTTAGTGAAGAAAATATGAAAACAGGAGTTGCTATGATTGCGTCAAGAGCAGGAGCAGATGTTATCCCAGTATTCATAAATTCTAATTATAAGTTCAGATCAAAAGTAGAAGTGTTTGTAAGAGATAAAATAGCTATATCAAGTTTTGATGATGTTTCAAAAGATATAAGAAATAAAGCAATAACTAGAGCTATATACGAAAATATTTACAAGGTGAACTGATGAATATAATAGTACAACAAAATGCGGGATTTTGTTATGGAGTTAAAAGAGCAATAGAGATAATTGAAAATGACCCATCAAAATTAAAGTATACTTTGGGTCAGCTTATCCATAACGAACAAGAATGTAAAAGAATAGAAGCTTTGGGTATAAAACAGATAGACGATTATACTCAAGCAGAGAAAGGCTCCACGATTTTTATTAGATCTCACGGTGCAACATTAAAATTAAAAGAAGAAATAAAAAATAATGGATACAAATTAGTAGATTTAACTTGCCCATCACTATTAAAAATTTATGAAAAAATAAATAAAAAACACGAAGAAGGTTACAAAATTATTATTATTGGAGATCCAAATCATCCGGAAATCATAGCGATGAAAGGACAAGTCGAAAATAATGTTGAAGTTGTTAACTCAATTGATGAGGCAAAAAAAATAAAAGGTGAAAAATTATATGTAATTTCACAAACTACTAATTTAAAGAGGAAATTTTTGGAAATTTCTGATATAATAGTAAAAGGTAATACTAACGTTGTGATAGATAATACTATTTGTGGGGCTACAAAAAGCCGACAAATGGCTTGCTTAGAGCTTTCTAAGAATGTCGATTGTATGATTGTGATTGGTGGCTTGAATAGTTCTAACACAAATAAATTGTATGATATCGCAAAACAAAATTGCAAAAAAGTTTTAAGAATTGAAACATACAAGGATATTTGTATCGATGATAGTATTATTGAATCTAAATTATTAGGTATTACAGCTGGTGCGTCCACACCGGCTTGGATTATTGAGGAGGTTGTAAATTTAATGGATAATTACAGCAAGGATTTTATGGAACAAGTAGAAGAAAGCATGAATAAGATTTACCCAAAAGAAATCGTAAAGGGTGAAGTTATTTATGTAACAGATGATGAAGTCATGGTTAATATTGGCTATAAGGCTGATGGTATTATTAAACTAGACGAATTATCAACAGAAGAAGGTAAATTACCTAAGGATTTGTACAAACAAGGCGACGAAATCGAAGTTTACGTTATTAAGCTAGATGACGGAGAAGGAAATGTTGTACTTTCTACAAAAAGAGTTGAAGGAATTAAAAACTGGAAGAATTTAGTTTCTAGTTTTGATAATGATTCAACTGTAGAAGCAAAAGTAACACAAGTAGTAAAAGGCGGCTTAATAGCTACAATTGATAATGTAAGAGCTTTTATACCAGGTTCTCAAGTAACTACTCACTTTGTAAAAGATTTATCTAAATATGTAGGAGAAACTTTGGTATGTAAAGTTTTGAATATAGATGAAAAGAAGAGACGTTTAGTTTTATCTCACAGAGCTGTTGTAGAAGCAGAACAAAAAGAAATTGAAGATAAGGCTTGGGAAAACATAACTGTTGGTGAAACAATAACTGGTAAAGTACAAAGATTAACAGACTTTGGTGCATTTATCGATTTAGGTGGAGTAGATGGTTTACTTCATATTTCAGATATTTCTTGGAATAGAATTGAATCACCAGAAGATGTTTTAAAAGTTGGAGATGAAATCGAAACTTTAGTTCTTAAAGCTAACAGAGAAAAGAACAGAATTTCGCTTGGCTTGAAACAATTACAACAAAAACCATTTGACGCTTTCGTTGAAAATAATCACGAAGGAGACGTTATTGAAGGAGAAGTTGTAAACTTAGTTGACTTTGGTGCATTTGTTAAATTAGCTGAAGGAATTGAAGGCTTAGTTCACGTTTCTGAAATTTCAAATGAACACGTTGATAAACCATCAGATGAGTTAAATATTGGTGATACAGTTAAAGTTAAAATCTTAGAAATCAATCCTGAAAAGAAAAGAATAGCTTTAAGTATGAAAGCTTTATTACCAAAACCTGAAAAACCAGAAAGAAAACCAAGACCTAAAAAAGTTAAACCTAAAAAAGTAGAAACTAAACCAGAATCAAGTGAAGAAACTTTGATTAACAGCGATTTAGGTGCATTATTAGATTTAAAATTAAAAGAAATCGAAGAAGATAACTAAAATCTACTTTATATCCAAAAAGCCAAACAGGTGTTTGGCTTTTTTTGATGTACTTATGAATTATAACTCGCGTTTTGGGGTATATAAAACATATAGATTAGGGTGTGATTTAATATGAATGTAGATTTTAAATTATATGAAAATTATTATAGTGAATTTGCTACAAAATCAAATGAAGCTGAGAGAATTCAATCCGAACCAAATGATAATTTAAGAAATCCGTTTCAAATTGACAGAGATAGAATTATTCACTCAAAATCTTTTAGAAGACTTAAGCATAAAACACAAGTGTACTTAAATCCTGAAAAAGACCATTATAGAACAAGGTTAACACACACTTTAGAGGTTACCCAAATAGCTAGAACTATTGCAAGATGTTTACGTTTAAACGAAGATTTAGTAGAAGCAATAGGCTTGGGACATGATTTGGGACATACACCTTTTGGGCATGTAGGTGAAAAGATATTAGATAAACTCAATCCAAAAGGATTCAAGCATTATAAACAATCCATTAATGTTGTTCAATATCTAGAACATTCAAGTTCTAGAATAGGTCTTAATTTAACGAAACAAACATTAGATGGAATAGTGAATCATTCAGGTAGCAACAAGGCAAATACATTAGAAGGGCAAATTATTAAATTTTCAGATAGAATTGCCTACATTAATCATGATATCGATGATTCTATTAGATCAAATATTATAAAACATAGTGATTTACCTATAGAAATTACAGAAGAACTAGGAGATAGAGGTTCAAAAAGAATTAATTTCTTAGTAAATGATTTAGTTGAAAATAGTTTCGACAAAAATCACATTGAAATGTCTGATAAAACTTACAGACTAATGGAAGATTTGCGATCATTTATGTTTAAGAACGTATATTTTAACGACATAGTAAGAAAAGATGATAAAAAAGTAGAATATGTACTAACTAATCTATATAGTTACTATTTAGAAGATATCAGTAGATTACCAAAATCGCACACAGATATTTACAATAATATTGAGTTACAAAATAAAACCAAAGATGATATAGTTACAGATTATATCGCTGGTATGACCGATTCATTTGCAAAAAGAACTTTTAAAGAAATTTTCATACCAGATTCTTGGAGCATATAAAGATAGGATGATAAGATGGGATTTATACCACAAGATAAAATAGATGAGATAAAAAGTGTTGCAGACATAGTTTCTGTAATTGGAGATTATGTTGAATTGAAAAGGGCTGGTTCAAATTATGTTGGACTATGTCCATTTCACAATGAGAAGACGCCGTCTTTTAGTGTATCGCCATCAAAAGGCATTTTTCATTGTTTTGGTTGTGGTGTTGGTGGCGATGTTATATCCTTTATAATGCAAAAAGAGGGCTTGTCATATCCTGAAGCTATTAAATTTTTGGCAGATAAGTTAGGTATTTTAGTCGAAACAAATGAAGTAAATAAAGAAAAATACGAACATCGCAAAAAATTATTTGAAATTAATAATGAAGCCAAATTATTTTATTACAAAAATCTATTGATAAATGATATACCGAAGGATTATATAAAAAAAAGAAATCTTAATAATAATTTGATTAATAAGTTTATAATAGGTTACGCCGATGGGAAAAACAGTATTTATCGTCATTTACTACAAAAAGGATATCAAAAAGATGATATAATAGAACTCGGCCTCATAAATCAGGACGAAAAAGGGAATGTTTATGATAAATTTCGAAATAGGTTGATGTTTCCTATTATAGATGTAAGAGGCAATGTTATTGGTTTTGGTGGTAGAGCTCTTGCGGATTCAAGGGCAAAATATATGAATTCTCCTCAGAGCCTAGCTTACGATAAAAGCAAGAATGTTTATGGAGTTTCTAATTTAAAAAATTCTGCCAAAGTTGGGAAAATCATATTGGTAGAAGGATATATGGATGTTATCTCATTGACAAATTATGGATTTGACTATGCAATTGCTTCATTAGGTACTTCTCTAACACATGATCAAGCAAAATTAATCAAAAGATATTGTAAGAATATTTATATATGTTATGATGGTGACTCAGCTGGTCAAAACGCAACATCTCGTGCTATAGAAATATTTAAAGAGCATGATATTAGTCCTAACATTATTGTCATACCTGATAATATGGATCCTGATGATTATATTAAACAATACGGAAATGAAAGTTTCGATAGGCTAATAGATAACGCAGTAGATAGTGTTATTTATGAATATAAGAAAATACTTCAAAAATACGACATTAATGATGTAAAAGAAAAAATACAACTTATAGATGATTTGACAACTTTATTATCAAAACTAGATAGGGAAGTCATTAGGGATGAATATATTAAGAGATTTTCTGATGATTTAAACATAGAATATTTAAGTTTAAAAAAAGATGTCTCTAGTAAATTGAATGAAGTTAAGCCTAACATCGCTTTTCATAATGAGAGAACTGATGATAAAAAAATTACAGAAAAAGATAGTATTAACAATCAGGAGAAAATAACTGCAGTTGAAATAATGACAATTGCTTGTTTTCATAAAGATGTATACTATGATTTGAAAGAAGAATTCTCAAAATTCAAAACTAAGATCAGTTATTATAATAATTTTATCGAGTTTGTAGATTTTTACTATTCTAAAAATAATGAAAATCAAATTGATGAAAAATCAGCTAGAGATTATTTTAAAAATGATATTCAAATGGATCGTACTATCGATTATTTATATAAAAAATCTAGAGATTCAATTAATATTAATAACATCGGAAGAGTTGTATTGGAGATTAAAAAATACCTAATGACCCAGGAAAAAGAGAATATTAAATCTCAGTTAGATCTAATGCAATCAGTAGAATTTAATGAAAAGATTAATAAAGAATATAATGAAATTTTAAATAAAATCTTAGAAATTAATAGACAAATTAAAGAGTACAAATAGTCAGAAAGGAGTTTTTTATGTCAGAAGAAAACTTGGATGTTGAACAAATAAAAAAAGAAGCATTAAATCAATTAATAGAGATAGGTAATGAGAATGATGGCATAGTAACTATCAAGGACTTCAAAAAGATTGATGATATTTCTTCTCTTGATGAAGATGATATAGAAGATATAAGAAATTTGCTAATTGAAAATAATATTGAAATTTTTGAAAGTAATGATGAAATAGAAAAGAAATCATCTTCAAAGGATGACGACAAAGACGATATCGAAGATGACGAGTCTATTGATGATGAAGACGATGACGATATTAAGGATGACAAAAAAATCATCGAAAATGTTTCTGATATTAAAGGAATTAATGTCGACGACCCAGTAAAAATGTATTTAAAAGAAATCGGAAAAATTCCTTTGTTATCAGCTGAAGAAGAAGTTCAATTAGCGCAAGAAATGGAAAATGGATCTAAGAGAGCTAAGAAAAAGTTAGCAGAAGCAAACTTACGTTTGGTTGTGAGTATTGCTAAAAGATACGTGGGACGTGGAATGAGCTTTTTGGATTTGATTCAAGAAGGTAATCTCGGACTTATGAAAGCAGTTGATAAATTTGACTATACTAGAGGTTTCAAGTTTTCAACATACGCTACTTGGTGGATAAGACAAGCTATTACAAGAGCAATTGCTGACCAAGCTAGAACAATAAGAATTCCTGTACACATGGTAGAAACTATTAATAGACTTGTAAGAATTGAAAGACAATTATTACAAGATTTGGGAAGAGACCCTACAAATGAAGAAATAGCAAAAGAAATGGGAATTGAAGTAGAAAAAGTTAGAGAAGTTAGAAAAATAGCTCAAGAACCTGTAAGTTTGGAAACACCTATTGGTGAAGAAGAAGACAGTCATTTAGGAGATTTTATTGAAGATGATACTGCTATCGCTCCAGATGAAGCAGCAAATTTTACTATGCTTAGAGAAGAATTAGAAGGCATTTTAAACACTTTAAATGAAAGAGAAAGAAAAGTATTAGCATTAAGATTTGGACTTGTTGATGGTACTCCTAGAACACTTGAAGAGGTTGGCAAAGACTTTGATGTTACAAGAGAAAGAATAAGACAAATAGAAGCAAAAGCTTTGAGAAAATTAAAACATCCATCTAGAAGTCAAAAATTAAAGGATTTTTTGGAATAAAATGAAAAAACGTAGGCTTGAAGAAATAATTAACTTAGTAGAAGATAATTCAATAGTTGCTGATATAGGAACAGATCATGGAATTGTTCCGTATGAATTAATAAAATCAAATAAAGCAAAGAAAGTTATCGCATCCGATATTAGTGAAAAATCATTAGATAAATTAAGGGAAAAATTAGATTATCTTGATGAACCTGAAAAAATAATACTAAATGTATCCGATGGCTTGGATAACTTAAACGAGTATCAAGTTGACACGATAATAATTTCAGGAATGGGAGGAAATTTAATCGTTGATATATTGAACAAAAATATCGATGTTGCTAAAAGCGCAAACTGCTTAATACTAGGAGCAAATAATTCACTTTCAGTACTAAGAAAATTTTTACATGATAATTCTTTTGAAATTATCGAAGAAGTTGATTTGTTTGAAAATGACAAATATTATCAAATAATTAAAGTTAAAGTCGGTAAGCAATTATTTTTAAATGAATATGAGTATGAATTTGGAAAATTTTTAATCGATAATAAATCTGAAAATTTGAAGCAATATATACAACAGCAGGTAGATAATAAGAAAACAATATTGTCGAATATATCAGAAAAAGATTCTGATAATGTAAAAAATGCTATTGATAATATTAATGTCGAAATAAAAGAACTTGAGAAAGTGTTGAATAAAATTGAAGCTTAAAGATTTTATAAGTTGGTATGAAAGATTAGTTCCTTTAGAAATTCAGGAAGACTTTGACAATAGTGGTATTCAATTTGGTAATTTAAATAGAGAAATAAATAAGATTTTGATTTCCTTAGATTTAGATGATAATTGTCTGAATAGAGCTATTAGAGAAAAATATGATTTGATATTTACACATCATCCAGTTATTTTTCATCCATTAAAAAATATTATAGAACAAAAAAATAGTGTAAATACACGATTAATTAGTGCGATAAAAAATGAAATTTGTATTTATTCTTCGCATACCAATTTAGATAGTGTCGAATTTGGAGTAAGTGATGCGCTAGCTAAACAATTAGGCTTGATTAATCCTAAAATTTTAGATTTTCATAAAAACAATACCGGATATGGAAAATATTCTGATATTGAAGAGGATTTTGCAGAGAATTTTATTTGTGATTTGAAAAATAAATTAAATCTTGAAAATGTAATTGTATACGGTGATACAAATCGAAAGATTAAAAGAATAGCGGTGTTAGGCGGAAGTGGTGGTCACTTCATTGAAAATTGTATTGATACTAATTGTGATGTATTTGTATCTTCTGAGTTTAAACACGATGAACAGATAGATGCACAAGATAACAATCTTATACTAATAGATATTGGCCACTATGAATCAGAAAAATTTATTCTTGAACCGTTAAGACAAACTATTCAAAAATCTTTTCCAGATATCAAAATAGATGTTAATTATTTAAAAAAACCAACTAGAAAAATTTTCTAATTATGTTATAATGTTATGGTGACTAAATCAGATAATCGCATGAATTCATGAGGAAAGTCCGTGCACTATAGAGCGAGGATGCTGGATAACGTCCAGTGGGGGCGACCCTAAGGCTAGTGCAACAGAGATATACCGCCATTTATTGGTAAGGGTGGAAAGGTAGGGTAAGAGCCTACCAGCATAAAGGTGACTTTATGGCTATGTAAACCCCATTCAGTGCAAAATCAAATAGGAATAAAGACGGCTGCTCGTCGTCTCCGGTAGGTAGATTGCTTGAACTAATTGGTAACAATTAGTCTAGATAGATGATTATCAAATACAGAACACGGCTTATAGATTTGGTCATAAAAAAAGATTGGTAGCAATATTGTTACCAATCTTTTTTTATTTCACAATTATATCGTCATCAAAAGAAATCATCATAACTGTACCTAAGTTTAGTTTTGAATTAACTGATATATCAGCTCCGATAATATCAGCGTAGTTTTTTACAATTGACAAACCTAACCCATAACCATTTTCTTTTGTGTTTCTGCAATCATCAACTCTGTAAAATCTTTCGAAAATTTTAGGCTTATTTTCTTCACTAATTCCTACTCCAGTATCTTTTACTGAGATAACAATTTTTCTGTTGATATGTCTAGCTCTTAATAATACTGAATCTTTTGTTTGACAAGCTTTAAGTGCATTAGATAATAAGTTGATAATTATATTAGCTAACTTTTCTTTGTCAGTATGGATATCCAAATCCTCTGATATTTCCATATCAAATAAAACTCCTGCTTTATCATATTGTGTTTTCATAGATTTAAATATTTCATGTAAAAATTCAGTTAGATTAAAATCTGTAGGATTATATATAGTTTCTGGAGTTGATTTTTTAAATGTATTATTTAGCTGATTAATTAAGCTAGTCAATCTATCAATTTCTATAAGAAGAGTACTTACATTTTGTTCATTAGGTTCCATAATGCCGTCTTGAATCAATTCTAAATTTAACCTTAAATTAGTTAAAGGAGTTCTCAATTCATGACTAATATTTTGTGCATATTGTTTTCGATTAAATTCTTGAGATTTTAATGAATTTGCCATGTAATTGATATTTTGGGATAATTGATTTACTTCAACTATATTACTTTTTATAACTGGTAGAATGTAGTTTTGTTTTCTTATATTGACTGTAGCTTGAGTTAATTCTTCAATAGGATTAGTCACTTTTCTTGAAAGAAAAATTGATATTATCAAACTTGTAAAGTATGATAAAAATGTGGATAAAATTATTAATCTTAATAAGTTTGTTATGAACACTTCTCCTCTTTGTTTGAAATTATTATTAATCCTATAAATATATTTGATATGACCTATTTTTTTGTTGTTTTCATCGTATACATCTTTTATTATAGTGTTATAAAGTGGAGTTTTCTTAGCTAATTCGAATCCTTCTTTAAAAGAATATAATTCCTTATCGTTATTGTCATAAAAAATAACATCAAGATCTAACTCACTCAAATACCACATGTACTTATCAATACTTTTTATGCTCAATCCTTGTTGTTGATCTAAAAATAAGTTTTTAGTTAGCTGTTCAATTTTGTTTTGTCTGTTTAGTTCTTCATTGTTAACAAAATTTCTGAATGATAATTGAAAAATGAATACCGCAATAAATGATAATAACATGATAGGAAATATAATAGCTCTTAAAAACTCATATAATATTTCCGACTTAAGCTTCATCGTATACACCTAACTTATAGCCAACGCCATAAATCGTTTTAATATAACGAGGTTTTTTTGGATTATCTTCAATTTTATGTCTAATATTTTTAATGTGAGTATCTATAGCTCTGTCAAAAGCCTCATAATCATAACCAAAAGATAATTCTATTATTTCATCTCTAGTAAATATTTTATTGGGATTAGAGAATAAAGTTTTGATTATTTGAAATTCATTGCTAGTAAGATTTATGCTTTCTCCGTCTTTAATAAACGTGTTATCTTCAAAAGAAATACTTACACGTCCATTATCAAAATAAATTTTTTCGGATTTTGGTAGGCCAAGCTTTTCAACTCTTCTGAGAATTGTTTTTACTTTTTGGACTAATATTTTTAAACTGAAAGGTTTAGTAATATAATCGTCAGCTCCAAGTTTTAAACCCTCTAATATTTCAGATTCATCTACTTTAGCTGTAACCATGATTACTGGTGTTTCAGTTCTAGATCTAATTACTTCCATAACTTTTTCACCGCTAACTTTTGGCAACATTAAGTCTAAAATAATTAATGAATAATCTGTTGTATTAATCATAGTAATAGCTTCTTGTCCATCAAATGCTTGATCAACTTGAAATCCTTCAACTTCTAAGTATTTTCTTTCTGCATTTGATATGTTTTTCTCATCTTCAACTATTAAAATTTTTATATCGGCTAAATTTTCTTTAAACAATTACAAAACCTCCATTTGGACTTAATATTTGCCCAGTCATAAATGAATTTTTATCTGATATTAAAAATTCTACAAGATTTGCAATATCTTCAGGTGTTCCAAGTCTTCCCATAGGGGTGTCTTCTATAACATAATCTAAATCATCTTTTGAGATGTTATCTAACATAGGTGTATCTATAGCTCCAGGGGCAATAGCATTTATTTTAATGTTACTATATCCAAATTCTTTAGCTAAGGATTTTGTAAGCCCTATTATTGCAGCTTTTGTTGCTGAGTAACAAGATTCCATTGATCCGCCAATCATTCCCCAAATTGAAGTAATATTAATAATATTTCCTTCCTTTTTATCTAACATATCTTCCAATGCTAATTTGCACATATGATAGGTTCCATGCACATTAACATCAAACATATTATACCAATCATTAACTTTAATATCTTGAAATTGATCTACAATAGATATTCCTGCGTTGTTAATCAATATATCAACACATCTAAATTTATTTCTAATTAATTCGAACATTTTTTTGCATTCATCAAAATTTCTTAAATCACACTTATATGATATTGCATCTATGCCTTTATTTCTAATATTTTCAACGATTTCTTTAGCTTTATCTTCATTATTAAAATAGTGCACAACGATTCTATATTCTGGATGATTTTCTAACATTTTGCAAATTCCTTCTCCAATACCTCCGCTGGCACCAGTTATTAAAATTGTCTTCATTTTTTCTCCTTTTAACTGATTATATTATAACATATAGGCAAATTAACAAGTTAAAATGTTTATGATATAATATTAAAACATGTTAAAATATATTAGAGTATAGGATTTGATAATAAGTGAGAGTTTTAGGAATTGACCCTGGTATAGCAATCGTTGGATATTCTATATTGGATTATGATAATAACAAAATAAAATGTCTTGAATATGGTTGCATCACAACAAGTTCAAAATCACCATTACCTGACAGATTATCATTTATTTACAACGAGATGAACAAAATTATCGATGAATTTCAACCTGAAGATTGCGCATTTGAAGAATTGTTTTTCAATAAAAATGTAAAGACAGCAATAACTGTATCTCAAGCAAGAGGAGTAGAAATTCTAAGCTGTATAAATAAGAATTTATGTCTTTATGAATATACGCCTCTTCAAATTAAACAAGCAGTTGTAGGATATGGAAGAGCTGATAAAAGACAAGTACAAGAAACTGTTAAAACAATTTTAAAATTTAACGATATACCTAAACCTGATGATGCTGCAGATGCTGTAGCTGTGGCTTTGTGTCACATTTTTGGAAGTAAATTTAAATATCTAAATGAAATGAAATAGGAGATAATATGTATTCGTATATTATTGGAGTTATTACTGAAGTTCATGAAAATTACATAGTATTGGAAAACAACAAAATTGGTTATAAAATATTCATAACTGATTTTTTTAGGGATAATGTTAGTGCATTTGATGAATATAAAGTATATACTGAATTTGTCGAAAGAGAAGATGCAAGTATTTTGTACGGATTTTCATCTCAAAAAGAAAGAGACTTATTTAATTTGTTAACAGATGTAACATCTATTGGCCCAAAATATGCAATGAATATACTATCAACTATGACAGTTGATGAATGTAAAACCGCTATTATCACTGATGATATTAAACTTCTAACGCAAGCACCAGGCGTTGGCAAAAAAACAGCATCAAGGATTATTTTAGAGCTAAAAGAAAAAATCGAAAAAGATTTTGTGCCATCAGAAAAACCTGTTAACAAAGAAGTGAAAAAATCAAGTGATTCAGAATTTGCAAGAGAAGCATTATTACAACTTGGTTATTTTAAAAATGATGTGGATGCATTTATCGAAAACACTGATATTTCTGGATTATCAATTGAAGATATAATGAAAAAAGCAATGAAAAGCTTGGACAGTAGTAGGTAGGTGAGAAAATGGAAGATAAAAACGATAGAATTGTTGGAGCATCTTTTACGAAAAGCGACGAAGATATTGATTTTAATTTAAGACCAAAATGGATGAGCGATTATATTGGTCAAGATAAAGTCAAGAAGAAATTGTCAATTTTTATTGAAGCTGCAAAGAATAGAAATGAACCATTGGATCACGCTCTATTATATGGACCACCTGGATTAGGTAAAACTACTTTAGCACACATTATAGCTAATGAAATGGGAGTTAACCTAAGGGTTACTAGTGGACCTGCAATAGAAAAGCCTTCTGATTTGGCAAGTATTCTTACAAATTTACAAAAAGATGATGTCTTGTTTATAGATGAAATACACAGAATCAATCGTTCTGTTGAAGAAATTTTGTATCCTGCAATGGAAGATTATGCTTTGGATATTATAGTGGGAAAAGGACCTTCTGCAAGAAGCTTACGAATAGATTTGGAGAAATTTACACTTATTGGTGCTACTACAAGATCAGGCCAATTGACAGGACCACTTCGCGATAGATTTGGTGTTTTATTAAACTTAGAGTTATATGATATAGAAAGTTTGAAGAAAATAGTTACTAGATCTGCGGGTGTTTTGGGAATAGGCATTGATGAAGAAGGTGCCATGGAAATAGCAAGACGAAGTAGAGGCACTCCAAGAATCGCTAACAGGCTATTAAAAAGAGTTAGGGATTATGCAGAAGTAAGAGCAGACGGAACTATTACAAAGGAAATAAGTAATCGTGGTTTAAATTTGTTAGAAGTAGACAAATGTGGACTAGATTATGTTGATAGAAAAATAATAATGACAATGATTAATAATTTTGATGGTGGACCTGTTGGTGTTGATACAATTGCAGCGGCCACTGGCGAAGAAAGAATTACTATTGAAGATGTTTATGAACCTTATTTGCTGCAAATAGGATTCATCAATAGAACTTCAAGAGGAAGAATTGTCACAGATAAAGCGTACAAACATTTTAATATAGTTAGAAAGAGGTGATTTTATAAGATGAATACAGATGATTTTGATTACGAGTTAGATGAAAAATTTATCGCACAAACTCCATTAGATAAAAGAGATGAATCTAAGCTAATGGTTATGGATAGATTTAACGGAAATACAGAAATAAAAAAGTTTTATAATATTATAGATTATTTAAACCCTGGTGATGTTTTAGTATGTAATAACACACGAGTTATTCCCGCTAGACTTTTTGGACACAGACCAGGAAAAGAAGAAAAAATTGAGGTTTTACTTCTACAACAAACAGAAGATAAGTGGGAATGTTTGGTAAAGCCTGGAAAGAAAATGAAATTAGGTCAAGTAATAGAATTTTCTGATAAAGTAAGCGCAAAAGTCGTAGACATTACAGAAGATGGATCTAGAATTTTAAAATTCGATTATGAAGGAATTTTTGAAGAGCGATTGGATGAACTTGGAAATATGCCACTTCCTCCATATATAAAAGAAAAATTGAATGATAAGGAAAGATACCAAACTGTTTATTCAAAACACAAAGGAAGTGCAGCAGCACCTACGGCAGGTCTTCATTTTACAAATGAACTTTTAGAAAGTATCAAAGAAAAAGGGATTTATGTAGTATTCTTAACATTACATGTGGGACTAGGAACATTTAGACCGGTTAAAGTAGATGATGTTAAAGATCATCATATGCATTCTGAATATTATACTATAAGTCAAAAAACCGTTGATATTATTAATCGACAAAAAAGTAAAGGACATAACATTATAGCGGTAGGAACCACAAGCGTAAGAACTTTAGAAACAGTTACACACAATAATAATTCAAAACTAGTAGCTGAAAGTGGTTGGACAGATATCTTCATATATCCAGGATTTGAATTTACTATCGTGGACAGCTTAATCACTAACTTCCATTTACCTAAGTCTACTTTAATGATGTTGGTTAGTGCTTTTTCAAAGAAAGAATACATTTTTGATGCTTATGAAAAAGCAAAGCAAAATGATTTTAGATTTTTTAGCTTTGGGGATGCTATGTTCATAAATGGAGGCAAGAATGTTTAAATTTACACTAGAGAAAAAATCGTCTCAATGCAAAGCAAGAACAGGGACAATAGAAACAAATCATGGTGTTATAAAAACACCTGTGTTTATGCCAGTAGGCACAAGAGCAACAGTTAAAGCAATGAACAATGATGAATTGAAATCTATTGGTTCTCAAATAATTCTATCTAACACATATCATTTATACTTAAAGCCGGGTCAAGAAATTATCAGAAAAGCAGATGGCCTTCATAAATTCATGAATTGGGATAGACCAATTCTAACAGATAGTGGTGGATTTCAAGTTTTTAGTTTGAGTAAGACAAGAAAAATTACTGAGGAAGGAGTTCAGTTTAGAAGCCATATTGATGGATCAAAACATTTTATATCTCCTGAAAAATCAATGGAAATTCAAAATGATTTGGGATCCGATATAATGATGGCTTTTGATGAATGTGTTCCTTATCCAGCAAGTTATGAATACACAGAAGACTCAATGAAAAGAACACTAAGATGGCTTAAAAGATGTAAAGATTATCATAAAAACACTGATAAGCAAAATCTTTTTGGAATTATTCAAGGTGGTATGTACAAAGATTTAAGAGAATATTCTGCTAAAAATACAATTGATTTTGATTTGCCAGGCTATGCTATAGGTGGATTATCCGTAGGCGAACCTAGAGATTTGATGATTGATTTATTAGATTTTACAACTGATTTTATGCCAGAAAATAAACCGAGATATTTAATGGGTGTTGGTACACCGGATTACTTATTCGAAGCAGTTGAACATGGTGTTGATATGTGTGATTGTGTTCTTCCTACTAGAATTGCTCGTAATGGTACAGCCTTAACTTCTAAAGGTAAATTAGTTGTAAAAAACGCAAAATACAAAGATGATTTTTCTGCACTTGACGATAATTGCGATTGTTATGCTTGCAAAAACCATACTAGAGCATATATCAGACATTTACTAAATGTAGATGAAATCTTAGGCGCAAGATTATTGTCTATTCATAATTTGAGATTTTTAATCAAATTGATGGAAAATATTAGAAAATCTATAGAAGAAGATAGATACTTAGAATTCAAAGATGAATTCTATAGAAATTATGGTTATGATTATCACCAAAAATGTGATAATATTAAATAAGTAAATATTTAAGGAGGATTAT
This sequence comes from Finegoldia dalianensis, assembly GCF_046255015.1. NCBI lineage: Bacteria > Bacillati > Bacillota > Tissierellia > Tissierellales > Peptoniphilaceae > Finegoldia > Finegoldia dalianensis. Next base: position 268,550 of record NZ_JBDLBQ010000001.1, on the reverse strand, counting down.
TATGCCAAAAATGTTAGCATCATTATTGCCTTTGATTGCACTTTTTGCTGTAATGTATTTTTTAATGATTCGTCCACAACAAAAGCAACAAAAACAATTAATGGATATGAGAAACGCTATAAAAGTTGGAGACGAAGTAATTACAATTGGTGGAGTTAAGGGAACAATAGTTTCTGTAAATGATGATAGTGTCATCTTGGAAACTTCATCACAAAAAACAAGACTTGAATTTGTTAAAAATGCTATTGCATCAAATGTAAAAGCAGCAAAAGTAACAGAAAACAAGCAAGAAGACAAAAAAGAAGATAATGAAGAAAAATAGAAATTGATTTATAGCTCAAACTTAAAATTTGAGCTATAAATCCATTTTTTTATTTGGAGAGAATGAATGAATAAATGGTTAATAAACAATAGAGGTAATAATTTTACTGAAGTATCTCAAAGATATAATATTCATCCATTAATAGCAAAGATTTTATTAAATAGAAATATTACAAATTTTGAAACCTTTTTGAATCCTAATGCAGAGAATTCATACCATAATCCATTTTTAATGAAAGATATGGACAAAGCTGTGGAAATAATTATAAATGCTATTGAAAATGAGAAAAAAATAAGAATAGTTGGCGATTACGATCAAGACGGAAATTCATCGACTATGACTTTATTAGATGGTCTTGGATATTTTACAGATAAACTTTCTTATGATATTCCTAATAGAATGATTGATGGATATGGGATTTCTTTTAGCATAATAGACAAATGTATTGAAGATAATATTGATTTAATAGTAACATGTGATAATGGTATAAGTGCTATAGAACAATGTGATTATGCCAAACAAAATGGAATAAAAATAATTGTAACTGATCATCACCAAACAATAAAACTTGATGGAAAAGAAATCATTCCAAATGCTGATGCAGTCATTAACCCCCAACAGCTGACTTGCAATTATCCATTTAAAAGTTTATGTGGCGCAGGGGTTGCTTATAAATTAATTCAGGCTATAAATATCAAAAAAGGATACGGTATGTTACAATGTGAAAATTTGCTCCAATATGTAGCAATGGGAACTGTATGTGATATCGTAGATTTAAAGGACGAAAATAGATATTTTGTGATTAAAGGATTAGAAGAAATCAATAATACAGAGAATTACGGATTAAAATGCTTGATTGATATGTCTGGAATTAAAAATGGAGTAAATGTTTACAGTTTAGGATTTATTATTGGTCCATGTATTAACGCCGCCGGAAGATTAGATACTGCTAAATTAGGCGTTGAACTATTTCGTGATGAAAACATGGATAATGTAGAAGCTTACGCTAAAGTTTTAGTTGATCTCAATGAAAAAAGAAAAAAATTAACAGAAGATGGATTTAATAAAGCTGTCGAAATAATTGAAAACACAGGACTGATAAATGATGATATATTGATTTGTAATGTTGAAGGAATTCATGAAAGTGTTTGTGGAATCATAGCTGGAAGAATTAAAGATAAATACAATAAACCAACGTTAATATTAACACAATCAGAAAATCAAGATGTTCTTAAAGGATCAGGAAGAAGTATTTCAGAGTATGATATATTCAAAGAATTTGATGAGTTTAGAGAACTGTTTGTATCATTTGGTGGTCATCCTATGGCGTGTGGATTATCAATTGAAGTAGATAAATTAGATGAGTTTAGAACTAAAGTTAATCAAAGAAGCAGACTTACCAAAGAGGATTTTGTAAAAAAAATCCTTATTGATTCAAGCTTTTATGTAGACAAGATAGATTTTGATTTGATAGAAGAAATCGATCGTCTTCGTCCTTTTGGCAAGGATAATCCTAGACCTATTTTGGGAGATAAAAACTTGGAAATTATTTTTGCAAGGATGATTGGAAAAAATAAGAATGTTTTGAAGTTGAAATTACTCAAAAATAATAAAACAATTGATGCAATTATGTTTTCAGAAGCTATAGAAAAATATAATTATTTATTAGAAAAATTCGGTGAAAATGTAATGATTCAACTTGAAAACAGTATTGCTAGTAATGCAAAAATAGATATAATATACTACCCTGAGATTAATGATTTTAATAATGTGAAGAATATTCAATTAAATTTAATTGATTTAAGGTAAGTGTTAACAATAATGCTCATGTTATGGTATAATTATAACAAAATAATTATTAGGAGGTAGCTTTATGCATTATGAACAATCGGATTTACAAAGTTTGATAAAATCTATAAAATCATATAATCCAAATACTGATGTAGATGAGATAACTAGAGCATATGGCTACATGGTTAGAGCTCATGAGGGACAGTTTAGAAATTCTGGTGAGCCTTATGCAATTCATCCGATTGCTGTAGCTAAAATTTTGGCTTCTTTGAACATGGATGATGCGACTATCATAGCCGGGCTATTTCACGATGTCGTAGAGGATACAGAAATAACTTACGAAGATTTAGAGTATTTATTTAGCAAAGAAATAGCTGACCTGGTCGATGGTGTTACAAAATTAAAACAAATTAAATTTAAAACTAAAAAAGATAATCAAGCAGAAAATTTAAAGAAAATGATCTTGGCAATGGCCAAAGACATTAGAGTTATAATAATTAAGTTGTCTGACAGGCTTCACAATATGAGAACTTTGGAATACATGACTCGCGAAAAACAGATTGAAAAAGCCAATGAAGTTTTAGAAATTTATGCACCACTTGCTCACAGACTTGGTATGTCTACAATAAAATGGGAATTAGAAGATTTAAGCTTAAAGTATTTGGAACCAAATATTTATCAAGATATAGTAAATAAAATAAACGAAACTAGACAACAAAGAGAATCCCAAATACAAAATATTATAAGACAATTTCAAGATGAACTTGAAAAATATAATATAAAAGCGGAGATTTTTGGAAGGCCAAAAAGTGTATTTTCAATATATAAAAAAATGTACAAAAAACATTTGGCATTTGAAGAAATCAAAGACTTATCAGCCATCAGAGTTATAGTCAATAAAGAAAGTGAATGTTATGATGTTTTAGGAATTGCTCATAGATTTTTCAGACCAATCCCTAATACTTTCAAAGATTATATTGCAACTCCAAAACCTAATATGTACCAATCTTTACACACTACAATATTAGCTCATGACGGAAGAACTTATGAGATACAAATTAGAACTTGGGAAATGCATAAAACTTCTGAATATGGTATCGCTGCGCATTGGAAGTACAAAGAAGGTACTACTAATAAAAAATCAAAATATGATAGCAAATTAGCGTGGCTAAGAGAAATCATGGATTGGCAAAAAGATTATACAGATTCAAAAGAATTCATGGATTTATTCAAAGAAGAATTTGCCAATGATGAAGTTTTTGTTTACTCACCAAAAGGTGATGTAATGGATTTGCCATCTGGTTCAACACCGATTGATTTTGCGTACAAAGTTCACTCTGCAGTAGGAAACAAATGTGTTGGTGCAAAAGTAGACGGAAAGATTGTACCATTAACTTACAAATTAAAAACAGGAAATGTTGTTGAAATTCTTACAAATCCAAATTCAGGTCCTTCAAAAGACTGGCTAAAAATTGTAAAATCATCTCAAGCTAAAACAAAAATTAAGCAGTGGTTTAAAAAAGAACAAAGAACTGAGAATATTGTTTCTGGAAGAGATATGCTTGAAAAAGAAGTTGCAAAAATGGGCTATAGTTTCAATGAATTACTAAAAAGAGAATGGCTTGAAGAAATTGCAAGTAAATTAAGCTTTTCATCTATTGATGATTTGTACGCTGCTATTGGTTATGGTTCTACAAGGGTTACGCAAGTTATTCCTAAGCTAAAGGAATATCACAAAGACTATTATGAAACAGACCAAGTTGTTAATAAACCAAATCATGTCGATTTTGTTAATGAAGAGCCAAAAGAAAGTGGAGTAGTAATTGATGGAATTGATAATGTAGAAATAAAACTTGCTAAATGTTGTAACCCAATTCCTGGTGACGAAATAGTCGGATACATTACTAGAGGTAGAGGAATTAGTGTTCACAGAAGAGATTGTTCCAATGTAAAATCAGTCAATGACAAAGATAGATTAATCACAGTTAGATGGGGCAATAATTTAATCAATCATAATTATCAAGTTGAACTTCAAATAATATCTTTTAGTAATGTCGGTTATCTTGCTGATATAACTAAAGTTATAAGTGAGTGCAAATTAAACATTAAAACATTTAACACTAGAACAAATAAAGATAAAACAGTAACGATTAATATAATATTAGAAATTAGTTCTAGTTCTCAGATCGATACAGTAATTGCTAGAATTAAAAATATTAAAGGAACTATAGACGTTTTTAGGGTGAATTCATAATGAAATTATTAGTTCAAAGAGTTAATAAAGCAAAAGTTGAAATAGATGGTACGACAAAAAGTGAAATTAAAGATGGTTTTTTAGTACTACTAGGAATTCATAGGGAAGATAATGAACAGGATATTGATTATTGCATCAGAAAACTTGTTAATTTAAGAATATTTTCTGATGAAGAAGATAAGCTTAATCTTTCAATTAAAGATTTAAATTATGAAATTTTACTTGTCTCTCAGTTTACATTGTATGCAAGTACTAGAAAAGGGAATAGACCATCATTTGATAAATGTGCCAAAGGAGAATTTGCTAGAGATTTATACGAAAAGTTTATTGAAAAGTTAAAAAAAGAAAATGTACCTTTTCAAACTGGGGAATTTGGAGCTGATATGAAGGTATCACTTACAAATGATGGACCAGTTACGATAATTATAGATAGTAGGAGTGAATAATGACATTAGACAAAATAGTTACTACAAAATATGGAGAAAACATGTACATTTTATCGGAAGATAATAAATGTTTTGTTGTGGATCCAGGTGCACAAGCTGATGATATTTGTGAATATATCAAAAATCGTAATTTAGAAATACAATTTATATTGATTACACATGGTCATTTTGATCATATATTTGCAGCTGAAGAATTAAAAAATAAGCTAAATACAGTTATTTACGCTCCAGAAAAAGAAAAAGATTTACTTGAAGATCCTGAAAAAAATTATACAAGAAAAGTTGGAAATCCAATTACTTTAAAAGCAGATTATTATGTAAAAGAAGGAGATACGATTGAGTTTAATGATTCTAAAATATCAGTTTTAGAAACTCCAGGCCATACTTATGGATCTAGCTGCTATATTTACAAAGATGTAATGTTTTCAGGAGATATGTTGTTCAAGAATTCAATAGGTAGATATGATTTGCCAACTGCAAGTTTTGAAGACATTAAAAATAGTATTGAAAAGCTAAAACTTTTAAATAATGATATAAAAGTTTATCCTGGACACGGACCAGAAACTAATATTGGTGACGAAAAGAAATACAATCCATATTTTAAATAAAATTTAGGAGAATTATGAAAAATTTAGAAAAAAATTACAATCCAAAAGATTTTGAAGATAAGATATATAAAATTTGGGAAAATGAAGGTTACTTCAAAGGCGTTATTGATAATGATAAAAAACCATTTACAATTGTAATGCCACCACCAAATGTAACGGGTAATTTACACCTAGGTCATGCGTTAAATAACACTATACAAGATATATTGATTAGAAAAAATAGAATGGATGGATATAGTGCTCTTTGGGTTCCAGGAACAGACCATGCTAGTATTGCAACTGAAGCAAAAGTTGTAAGTAAATTAAAAGAAGAAGGAAAATCCAAAGAATCTTTAGGTAGAGATGGATTTTTGGAAGCATCTTGGGACTGGACACGTGAATACGGTGGAAATATCAAAAATCAATTAAAAAAATTAGGAGTATCTTGTGATTGGAGTAGAGAAGCTTTTACTCTTGATGACAATTTAACAGAAGCAGTAGAAGAAGTATTTATAAAAATGTACAATGATGATTTGATTTACCAAGGTGACAGAATTGTAAATTGGTGTCCAAATTGTCATACTGCAATAAGCGACATAGAAGTTGTCCACGAAGATGAATCGGGACATTTTTGGAATATTCGATATAAATTCAAGGATTCTGATGATTATATTGTAATAGCTACTACTAGACCAGAAACATTATTGGGTGATTTGGCAGTCGCTGTAAATCCAGATGATGAAAGATATACTGACATTGTTGGAAAAACTTTGATATTACCATTAGTTAATAGAGAAATTAAAGTTATTGCTGATAGCTATGTAGATATGGAATTTGGAACTGGAATTGTTAAGATTACTCCTTCACATGATCCTAATGACTTTGAAGTAGGTGCAAGACATGAGCTAGGTCAATGTGTTGTAATTGATGAGGATGCAAAGATTGTTGAAGGATATGGTAAATATTCTGGATTAGATAGATATGAAGCAAGAAAATTAATTATCGAAGATTTGGAAAAAATCGGACAACTAGATTCAGTAAAAGAACATGAACATGCTGTAGGTCATTGTGAAAGATGCCATACTACTGTTGAGCCATTAATCAGTAAACAATGGTTTGTTAAGATGGATAAGTTAGCAAAATTAGCTTTAGACGCTTATAAAAATGAAGAAATTAGATTTATTCCAAAAAGATTCGAAAAAGTTTATGTAAATTGGTTAGAAAACATTAGAGATTGGTGTATTTCTCGCCAATTATGGTGGGGACATAGACTTCCGGTTTATTACCATAATGAAACAGGTGAAGTTGTAGTTGCAAGAAAAAATCCCGACCCTGAAAAATATACTCAAGATCCAGACACTTTGGATACATGGTTCTCATCTGCATTATGGCCTTTTTCCACATTAGGATGGCCAAACGAAACAGAAGATTTGAAATATTTCTTCCCTACAAATGTGCTAGTAACAGGATATGATATTATTTTCTTCTGGGTAATTAGAATGGTATTCTCTTCACTTTATAATTTGGGAGAAGTTCCTTTCAAAGATGTTTACTTGACAGGATTAGTTAAAGACTCTCAAGGAAGAAAAATGTCAAAATCTTTGGGAAATGGTATTGATCCTATAGAAGTTATAGATCAATATGGAGCAGATGCGTTAAGATTTGCGTTAATCACTGGTAATACCCCTGGAAATGATTCAAGATTCTACATGGAAAAAGTAGAAGCGAATAGAAATTTCTGCAATAAATTATGGAACGCATCCAGATTTGTTTTCATGAATGTAGAAGATGATGTTAAAAACATCAATGATGTCGAATTACAAATTGAAGACAAGTGGATTATATCAAGCTTAAATGATGTCATTGATGAAGTATCTACTAATTTAAATAAATACGAAATTGGTATAGCAGCTGAAAAAATATATGATTTTACTTGGAATGTATTCTGTGATTGGTACATTGAACTAGTTAAACCAAGACTTTATGGAGATGATTCTATTTTAAAAAAATCTGCAATCTCAGTTTTGATTTATACGTTGACTAATGTAATAAAATTATTACATCCATTTATGCCATATATCACAGAAGAAATATATAGCTATCTTCCTAATAAAAATGATATGTTGATTAACGAAACATGGCCAAAATATTCTGAAACAAAATCATATAAAAACGAAGAACAAATTATTGACAAGTTAGTTGAATCTGTAATTAGTATTAGAAATTCAAGACAAGAAATGAATATTGCGCCTAAAAAACAATCTGATATATATATATTGACATCTGATAAGAGCTTGGAGCAAGATTTTAAACAACTAGAGTCACTATTTAGATCAAGCGTTTCTATAAACGAATATAAGGTTAACGAAGATATATCAGAAGATAATAATATAGTAATTGTTAAAGATTCTTATAAAATCATTATTCCATTGAATGATTTAATTGATTATTCTAAAGAATTAGAAAGACTAGAAAAAGAATTAAATACAGCTAAATCAGAATTAAAGAGAGCGGAATCAAAGCTTAACAATGAAGGATTCTTAAAAGGGGCTCCTGAAGCTCTTGTAGAGAAAGAAAAAGAAAAAGTCGAAAAATATTCACATTTAATTGACGATATTAATAATTCTATTAGTTCTATTAAGGAAAATATGTAATGAAATTCAAAATCACATTTGGTTTTGTTTTGATTATGGTGTTGGTCAGCGTACAATATACTTTAAATAAAATTTTAGTATTATTAGAGAAGATTGAAAAAAAGATAGATGAGAATATAAATAGTTCAAATACAGGGGTGAATAATGAAAGAAGAAATATTATTAAGTGAACAACAAATTAAAGATAAAGTTAAAGAATTAGGTGCTCAAATTACCAAAGATTACAAAGATAAGAATTTATGTGTAGTATCTCTTCTTAGAGGAAGTTTTATGTTCATGTCTGATTTGGTTAGACAAATAGATATGCCAATTTGTATTGATTTTATGACTACATCTTCTTATGAAGACGCTGAAAAATCAACAGGTAAAGTAAAAATCCTTACTGATGTAAGAGAAAATTTAGAAAACTATGATGTGTTAATAGTTGATGACATTATTGATTCTGGAAATACAATCGTAAATACTTTGGAATATATTAAACAAAAAAATCCAAAAAGTGTTAAAACATGTGTATTGCTCGATAAACCAAGCAGAAGACAAGTTGAATATAACGCTGATTACGTTGGTTTTGAAATTGATGATGTTTTTATAGTTGGTTATGGTTTGAATTATAAATCATCATATCGAAATATACCTTACATTTTCATTTGGAATCAAGATGTATAAAGAATTTGCGTATATTTATGATAAATTAACTTTTGATATTGATTATGAAGAATATTCTGAAGTTATCAAAAAAGAATTAAAAAAATTAGACATAAAACCAGAATCTATTCTTGAGTTAGGAATCGGTAGTGGAAATATGACAAAATACTTCTATAACGCCTCAATTAATTATACTGGAGTGGATCTTAGTAAAGAAATGTTGAAAATTTGTGCAGATAAATTTCCTAATATCAGTATTATTAATGAGGATTTATGTCAATTAGAATTAACAAAAAATTATGATTTTATTTTTTCTACTTTAGATACAATAAACTATATACTAGACTCAGAAAAACTACAGAATTTGTTCTCAAATATTAATGAAAATTGTACAGGAGTGTTTATGTTTGATGTAAACACTCCTTATAAGCTAATAGAAGTAATGGGTAACAATCACTTTGTGTATGAATATGAGGATATTTTTTATACTTGGGTTAATCAATATTATGAAGAAGATAATTTGATAGATTTTTATATTGACTTTTTTGTGAAAAATCAGGATAATTCTTATCAAAGGATTAGAGAAACTCAAACAGAAAAAGTTTATAGTTTGGATGCACTAAGATTTATGTTGTACAACAGTGGATTTAATACTGTTAAAATAATAGATTTTGATACAGGTAAAACTCTTAATAATTGTACCCAACGTGCATTATTTATATGTTATTAGGTAACTATAATTATTTCGTTGTATATTTTTATTGTGTATGTTATATTAGTATAGTAAATGAAAACTACGTTAAATATTGGAGGAAATATGACAAAAGGAACTGTAAAATGGTTTAATGCTACAAAAGGATTCGGATTTATCTCAGCAGAAGATCATGGAGATGTATTTGTGCATTATACTGCATTGGAAGATAACGGCGAATATAGAAAACTAGAAGAAAATCAAGAAGTTGAATTTGATATCGCCGATGGACCTAGAGGTCTTCAAGCTTGTAATGTAAAAAAATTATAATAAAATATTATTAATATGCCCCTTTTTAGGGGGTTTTTTATTTGGAGGTTATATGATAAATAAATTATATATTGCTACCGATTCTACAGAATCATTTAGATTTATAATTGTAGATTCTACGGAGTTAGTACAATCAGTAAGAAATATTCATAATACATCAGCAACAGCATCCGCTGCGTTGGGAAGATTAAGTACTATGGCGTCAATTATGAGTCACGAATTAAAAAATGACAAACACAATATTACATTAAATTTACAAGGGAACGGACCAGGTGGAATGTTAATTTCTACAGTTAACGGTAGAGGAGAGGTAAAGAGTTATGTAAGTCATCCAGAAGTTGATTTACCACCAAAATCTAATAAAAAATTAGATGTTGGTAATTTTGTAGGAAATGATGGTCTACTTACTGTTATAAAAGATTTTAAATTAAAGGAACCTTATATAGGTCAAACTAGTTTAGTTAGTGGTGAAATAGCTGAAGATTTTAGTAATTACTTCTATCAATCTGATCAAAGACCAACAGTTGTGGCTTTGGGGGTCTTGGTAGATACCGATTTATCGATAAAAAGCGCTGGAGGATTATTTATTCAAGCATTGCCAGGATATGATGAATCATTAATTGATAAATTGGAAAAAGATATTAATAATTTTCCACCAATTTCTTCACTATTTGTAAATCATGAAAATCCTTTTGACGTTTTAAATCAATTTTTTGCAGACTTTGATTTAAAATTATTGGGTGAAAAAGAAGTAAAATATTTATGTGATTGTAATAGAGATAGAGTTGAAAGATCTTTGATTTCATTGGGAAAAGAAACGTTAAATGAATTGATTGAAGAGGATGGAAAAGCTGAATTGGTATGTGATTTTTGCCATGAAAAATACAATTTTACTAAAGAAGACTTGATAAAATTAAGAAATAATATATAAAGGATGGTGTTAATTGAAAACTAGAAATCTTACTGAAGGTAATATTTATAAGGAATTAATAAGCTTATCATTACCAATTATGGCAACATCTTTTATACAGATGAGTTATAATCTGATGGACTTATTTTGGTTGGGAAGATTGTCTATAGAGTCAGTAGCTGCGGCTGGAACTGTAGGGTTTTTTGGATGGTTGAGTTATGCGATATGTATGATGTTAAGCGTAGGTGCACAAATATCTGTAGCAGATTGCATTGGTAAAAAGGATATGGATTCTGTACAAAAATACATATCTAATGCGATAAAATTTGCATTAATAGTTGGATTTGTATTTATTTTATTAATGGTTTTACTTAAAGTACAAATAATACATTTCTTTAATCTGGATGAATCGGTCACAAAACTAGCATTTGAGTATTACGGATTTTTTGTAGCTTCAATATTTTTTAACTTCATAAATCCAGTTCTAACAGGAATATTAAATGGACAGGGGGAAAGTAAAATTCCTTTTATAATAAACACAATTGCTTTGGGAATTAATATAGTATTAGATCCTGTTTTGATATTTGGATTTGGTTTTATAAACCCAATGGGAATAAAAGGGGCTGCGCTTGCTACTTTTATCGCTCAAATGTCAGCATGTATTATGTTTATGATAGTTAGATTTGAATATTTTAAATACTTGAAAGAAAAAATGCATTTAATTTATGTAAAGAGACTTTTTGATTTGGGATTTCCTATAGCCCTTCAAGAATGCCTTTTTGCGACGTTTTCTATAATAATGGCTGCTATTATAGCTCATTGGGGAAAAGAAGCTATAGCTGCACAAAAAATAGGCAATCAAATAGAATCTATTACATGGTTAACTGTAGGTGGATTCAGTGTTGCATTATCTACCTTTATTGCTCAAAATAACGGAGCGAAAAACTATTCCAGAGTAATGGAAGGATACAAAAAAGGTATGAAGATATGTGTTGGTATAGGAATATTCACAACTATATTCTTATTCACTTTTGCTCCACAATTATTTAAGCTATTTATTCCAGATGATCATAATACGTTAAATATAGGGGTAGTGTATTTAAGAATATTGTCAATCTCTGAAATATTCATGTGTGTAGAAATAGCTACTACTGGATTTTTGAATGGAATTTCATTAACTAAGTATCCTTCTATAAACGGAATTATATTTAATTTCATCAGAATTCCATTGTCCCTTCTGGTTATGTATAATAACTTGAGAATTGAATGGATATGGGTAATTATATCTTCACTTGTTATATGTAAGGGAATTAGCTTGTTTATTGTATTTTACAGAAAAGTTTACAAAAATAAATTAAAATATTTATTGGATTAAAAAACTAGGATTGATTATTATATCAATCCTAGTTTTTATATTATCTGTGTTTTAGCGCAAATTCAAATAATTTATTTATAAATTTATTAAATACTATGTCAAACTCTCCAATTGTAGCTATCATTTCAGTGCCAAATCTTTTTTTAAATTCATATAAGCCGGCTTCATGGTCTTCTACATTATCTTCCGGAGTATATCCTGATACTCCACCGAAGTCATAAGATGTGCATCCTTTTTCTATAGCTCTTTTCATCATAGTCCATTGCATTAAATAATTTGGACTTAAATCTCTAAAATCATTTGAAGATGCTCCGTAAAGATAGTATGATTTTTTTCCACAAAATGTTAATAATGCTCCTGATAATACAATTTCCTCAACATCATTTTCGATGTATCCATTCATTTGCTCGATTAAATCTTTACATCTTTTTCTTCTATTATCTAATACATCTAGTTCTTTTAAGAAATTATTCTTTTTTTCTTCCGTTATATCTTTTTCCAATTTATTTTTAGTTTTTAACTCTTGTTTATCTATTTGCTCTAAGTCATCTTCATTTGATTTTTTTACACTTGATGGAATAAGCTTAGTTAGGTATAATTCACAATCACCATCTGGATTTAAAACATCATATAAATTCTCGAAATATTCATGACTTCTGTGATTGAATTCATCTCTTTTAGCTGTAATTTCCATTAATTTTGAAAACTTAGATAATTCATTCTTGTCGCATCTTTTACATACAAGTCCATTTTTTAAAGATTTTTTTACAACACTTTTAGTTCTAGATTGAAAAGAATTCATAACTTCTTTTTCAGATTTATCTATATCAGTTATCATATAATATCTAGGTTGATTATATTCTAACCCTTTTTTTAAACCATGATGGTAACATCCAAGTTCTTTTAAGTAGTCAATTAATCCATCAATTTCCACAGAAACTTGAGGGTCAAATTTCAAAGAAAAAACTTTGTTTTGTTTGCAAAAATCCTTTAAAATTTGGATAGTTGATTTTAAATCATCTTTATTTTCATAGTCAATCACAGGTCCTTTTGGAGCATAAGCAAAATAATAGGGAAGAACCGGGAGTTTTCTCAATAAAATTAAACAGGCACCAACAAGTTTGCCATCTTTTTTAATTCCAATATTTTTTCCAATCCATCCTTTTTTTACAAATTGCCATTTATATATTTGATTTAATTCTCCATATTTATGGTTTTTAACAAAATTATCATGTTCTTCACTACTAAGTGTAATCATTTCGTAAGCCATTTTATCACTTCCTTAACTTCATACATTATACCATAAATTGTGATTATAATTATTTAATAGAAATCAAAAAAAAGATAGAGTAAACATAGTTACTCTATCTAATAAAACTAATTATTTTAATTTTTCTCTTGCTGCTGCTTGAGCTGCTGCTAATCTTGCGATTGGAACTCTGTATGGGGAACAAGATACATAATCTAATCCAATTCTGTGACAGAATTCAACACTTTCAGGATCTCCGCCATGTTCACCACAAATACCTACGTGTAAATCAGGGTTTGAAGATTTACCTCTTTCAATAGCAATTTTGATTAGCTGACCAACACCTTCTTGGTCCAATCTTTCAAATGGACTTCTTGAATAGATTTTATTTTCTTTATATTCTGATAAGAATTTACCTGCATCATCTCGTGAGAAACCAAATGACATTTGAGTTAAGTCATTTGTACCAAAACTGAAGAAGTCAGCTTCTTCGGCAATTTCATCAGCCATTAAACAAGCTCTTGGTATTTCAATCATAGTACCGATTTGATATTCTAGTTTTTGATTTGTTTCTTCAAATACTTGATTGATTTCTTCAATTATTTGATCCTTAACGTATTTTAATTCTCTCTTTTCTCCAACAAGCGGAATCATAATTTGAGGAACTATTTCATGTGAAGTTTCTTCTTTAACTTTTAGAGCAGCGCTAATAATTGCTCTTGCTTGCATTCTATAAATTTCTGGATAAGTTACAGCTAGTCTACAACCTCTGTGTCCAAGCATTGGGTTTACTTCGTGAAGTTCTAAAATAATATCATTTACTTCATCGTAAGTTAAATCCATTTCTTTCGCTAATTCTTCAATATCATGTTTTTCTTTTGGTAAGAATTCATGAAGTGGTGGATCTAAAAGTCTGATAGTAACTGATAAATCTCCCATTTCTTTGTAAATGTTGTAAAAGTCTTCTTCTTGGAAAGGTCTTAATTTATCAAGAGCTTTTTGTCTTCTTTCGGTAGTGTTTGAGAGAATCATTTGTCTAACGATTGGAATTCTTTCTTCGTTGAAGAACATGTGCTCAGTTCTTGTTAATCCAATTCCTTCAGCACCAAATTCTTTTGCTTGATGTGCATCTTTTGGAGTATCTGCATTAGTTTTTACACCTAATCTTTTAATTTCATCAACCCATTGCATAAATTGGGCAAAGTTACCAGTAAGTTCTGGACTTACTTTAGAAATTTCTCCTTTATAAACATATCCAGTGCTACCATCTAATGAAATCAAATCTCCTTCTTTGATTTCGATGTTTTTACCTCTGATTACTTTGTTTTCTTCGTCTACTCTTATTTCACTAGCACCTGCTACACAACATGCACCCATTCCACGTGCAACTACTGCAGCGTGAGATGTCATACCTCCTCTGGCAGTTAATATACCTTCAGCTTTAATCATACCTTCAATATCTTCAGGAGATGTTTCTTGACGAACTATTATTGATTTAATGCCTTTAGATGCAGCTGTTTTACAATCTTCAGCACTAAAATAAACGTGACCACTAGCGGCTCCAGGTGAAGCAGCTAAACCTTTTGTAATAACTTCAGCATTTTCTAATTCTTTTTGATCAAAAGTAGGGTGTAGGAGTTGATTTAAACTATTTGGTTCGATTCTTAAAATAGCTTCTTCTTTTGAAATTAAACCTTCATTTACTTGATCTACTGCGACATTTAGTGCGCTGATAGCGGTTCTTTTTCCGTTTCTAGTTTGAAGTAAATATAATTTAGAATTTTCAATTGTGAATTCCAAATCTTGCATATCTCTGTAGTGTTCTTCTAATCTTTTAGTTATAGAATGGAATTGTTTATATACTTCAGGCATAACGTCTTGTAATTGACTGATTGGTTGAGGAGTTCTTATACCAGCAACAACATCTTCACCTTGTGCATTCATTAAGAATTCACCAAATAATTTATTTTCACCAGTTGCAGGGTTTCTTGAGAATGCAACACCTGTTCCAGATGTATTTCCCATGTTACCGAATACCATTGATTGAATGTTCACTGCAGTACCTAATTTATCATCGATGCCGTTTAATTGTCTATAAATTTTGGCTCTAGGATTATTCCAAGATCTAAAAACTGCTTCTATTGCATATCTCAATTGATCGATAGGGTCTTGTGGAAAATCTTCGCCCATTTCTTCTTTGTAGATTTTTTTGAATTTTTCAACAATTTTCTTTAAATCTTCGCTATCAAGATCTGTATCATCTGTAACGTTTTTTTCTTCTTTTATTTTATCTAATTCGTTTTCAAATAATACTTTAGGAATTTCTCTTGCAACATCTGAAAACATTTGAATAAATCTTCTATAAGAATCATAAGCAAATCTTTCGTTATTAGTTGATTTGGCTAAACCGATAACAGATTTATCATTTAAACCTAGGTTTAAGATTGTGTCCATCATACCTGGCATAGATATTACAGCGCCAGAACGAACAGAAAACAGTAGAGGATTTTCTTCATCGGAAAATTTCTTGTTTAATTCTTTTTCTGTTTCTTCAATATGTGATTTGATTTCTTCAAATAATCCATCCCATAATTTTTCGTCTTCTTGATAAAATTTGTTACAAGCTTCAGTAGTAATAGTAAATCCTGTTGGAACAGGTATATCCATATTAGTCATTTCGGCTAAGTTGGCACCTTTTCCACCAAGAAGGCTTCGCATGTCTTTATTACCTTCTTTAAAACTGTAAACATATTTTTCTGTCATTTAAAAAACTCCTTTTTAATCATTCATTTTTTTTAGATGTCTGATAATAACTTCTGCCGTTTCTTCGATTGCTCTGTCAGAAACGTTTATTATAGGACATCCGATTTTCTTCATTACCTTCTCAGCATAATCTAATTCATCAAGTATTCTACCCAAATCAGAGTATGTACTTTCAGTTGGCAATCCCATAGATTTTAGTCTTTCTTTTCTGATTTTGTTTAGCTTATCAGGAGAGTTAGTAAGACCGATGACTCTTTTTGGTTCGATTTCAAAAAGTTCCTTTGGGACTGGTGACTCTGGTACAAGTGGAATATTGCAAACTTTGTAATGCTTATTTGCAAGATACATAGATAATGGTGTTTTCGAAGTTCTAGAAACACCAATAATCGTTATATCAGCTCTAGCGACTCCTCTTGG
The DNA here is from genome assembly GCF_046255015.1 of Finegoldia dalianensis. NCBI lineage: Bacteria > Bacillati > Bacillota > Tissierellia > Tissierellales > Peptoniphilaceae > Finegoldia > Finegoldia dalianensis. The sequence goes on along the minus strand of NZ_JBDLBQ010000001.1, from coordinate 252,116 downwards.
ATCTTTTCCATCATCATATCGTACAGCAAATTCTATTGCATCAATTCTTCTAAAATAATGTTCGTCAAGTTTACGTAATGCACCTGGATTTGTTGCTGGAGATCGTTTTGTTAGCCTTTGGATGGCTACAATTGATGGAGTTAAAATATCTACCGATATGAGATTATTCATATCACAAAATTTCTTTAAACTATCAATTAAACTTTCTTCAACTAAACTATAATATATGATAATATTATCCATTTCTAAGCATTTTTGTAATGTAGAATTAAGATGCTCAATAGATCGGATATGTCCAAATAAGTGAAATTTAGCATTTTCACAAGTAATATCAAATTGAGCTAAAGCGGCTCTTGCTATTTGATCACCTGTGTCCCCGGTAGAATCTGATAAAACTACCAGATTAATATTTTCCATAATTCACCCCTTTATTTGTATTATCAATTTAATTATACATCATTTTTTACAATTTTAAAGCAAATCTTTGTTATTTTATTTAAAATTATCACAAATTTGATTAAGTATAGATTATAGAAAAAGTATAATTTAATATAAATGTTTACTAGTGTTGTGTATTTATGATATCATTCTAGGTACAGAAATAATTAATAGAAGGTGATAAATTGAAAAATGATTTACAAAAAGATGAAGACAATAAAACTATTCAAATGAATAATGAGTCTTCAAAAAATAATAGTATTTATAAACTGAAAGAATCAAAAAAATCTCAATCATGGATTTGGGTTGTTTCAATTCTTTTAGGTATTTATATATTGGTTTCAATATTTTTTAGCTTCATGACTTATCCTAACGCGAAAATTAATGGTGAAAGTTTAGGAGTAAGAAAAATTTCTGATGTTAAAAACATTTTTGATGAGCAAACTACATCAATTATAGGAAGAGATAATAAAACTGTTACATTGAATAATTCACAAGCGGGTTTAAAACAAGTTGCTTTGGAAAATCAAACCTATGTACAACATGGTTTTTTGTGGCCAGTAGAACTTATTAAAGGAATAAAAACAGATGTAAAAGTTAAGAAAAGTGTAGATTCTAAAAAATTAAAAGAAACGATTAAAAATAGTGAGCTATTCAAAAATATCAAAGAACCAAAAAACGCCCAATTGATTTTTGAAAACAAAAAAGCAATAATCAAACCTGAAGAATTAGGTAATAAGCTTGATTTGGATAAAGTTTGTGAATCCGTAATAAAAGGATTTAATGAACACAAGGATGAAATCAAATTATCTTCAGAATATATTAATCCTCAAGTTACAAAAAAATCATTGGAGCCAAACAAAAAAGAACTTGAAAATATTGCAAAAGCTTCTATTACTTTAAAATTGCCAAACGGAGAATCACAAAAAATAGAAGATAATTCTATTTTCTTAGATGAAAATTATAAGTTTGAAGATAAAAAAGTTAGAATTTTTGTAGATGACTTGAAAGAAAAATTTGAAGTTGTTGGAAAAGATTTTGATTTTACAACTCATAATGGTAAATCCATAAAAGTTAAAGCAAAAGTTTTTGGAAATGAAATTAACAAAAAACAAACAGTAGCTATGATTACAGATGCTTTAAAAAACGGTAAAACCATAGACAGTGATTTAGTATATAGCAGAAGAAGCCGAAATAATGGAGTTCTTGGAAAAAGCTATATTGAAATAAGCTTGGGAGCACAACATTTGTGGTATTTTAAAGATGGTAAACTAGTATTAGACACACCTGTTGTTACAGGAGATCCATCAATTGACCACGAAACACCAACAGGATTATTTGAAATTTGGTCAAAAGAAACTGATAGATTTTTAAGAGGATTAAATCCAGACGGATCAAAATATAAAGTTCATGTAGATTATTGGATGCAAATTGACTATACTGGTGTAGGAATTCACGATACAAAGGGAAGGGCCGCCTACGGTGGACAAATCTTTAATGGTGCTGGAAGTCATGGTTGTATAAATACTCCTATAAATCATGTTCGTACTATTTTCAATTCGGCTGAAAATGGAATGCCAGTTGTAATCTATTAAAAATTAGTCGATTATTTTATAATAGTCGACTTTTTTTATTGTAAAAAAATAAAAATTAATGGTATTCTATATGTAAAGAAAAGGGGTAAATTATGGATTCAGATTTATTATTATTTTTAAGTAGTTTGAACACGAATTATAATTGGATAGGTCCAATTATTGAAAATTATAATACATTAGATGAGATTATCTACGATAATGCAAAAAAACTTTTAGAAGTAGATCCTAAAATTTACGAATTTATTCTAAAAAATATGAAAAAATTCGATATAAATTTGTACAAAGAAAAATTATGGAAAAACAGTATAAAATTTACTACATATGGTGATTCAAAATATCCGAAAAAATTACTTGAAATAGATGATGCACCATATACTTTGTACTATAAAGGTGATTTGACTGAAGATTTCGATAATTGTGTTTCATTTGTCGGAGCTAGAAAATGTAGTCAATATGGATCTTATGCATGTAAAAAATTTGTATCTGAAATATCACAATATAAAATACCAGTTGTTAGTGGATTGGCTCTTGGTATAGACAAAATTTCTCATCAAACTTCTCTTGAAAATAATAATAAAACAATTGGAGTTTTAGGGTGTGGAATAGACCAAGTTTATCCAAGGAGCAATTATAGAGTGTTTCAAGATATGATTTCATCACATAACGGAGTAATTATGAGTGAATATCCTTTTGGAATAGCACCATTGCCATATAATTTTCCGTTTAGAAATAGAATTATTTCTGGTTTATCACTTGCAACTGTCGTTATTGAAGCAAAAGAGAAAAGCGGTACATTAATCACATCATCTTATGCCTTGTCTCAAGGTAGAGATATATTTGCTGTTCCAGGAAATATTAACTCAGTTTATTCAACCGGAACTAATCAACTAATAAAAGATGGAGCTTACATATTAACCGACGTTTTGGATATTATAACTCAAATCCCTGAGTTTCAAAATAAATATATTGAAAAGCCACAATTAAGTTTTGATTTGAATGATTTAGAACGTAAAATATATAATTTATTGAAAATTGACGCCAATTCACCAGATGAAATTTCTATAAAATTAAATGAAGATATATCTGATGTATTGATGAGTTTAACAAAAATGGAATTGTTGGGAATTGTTGTGGATATTGGAAGCAAATACTCATTAAAGTAGATTAAATAATGTGATATAATAACATTGGAATTTTATAGAGGAGAATGATATGGACAAAAAACAATTAGCTATTAATACTATTAGATTATTATCTGTAGAAATGATTCAAAAAGCGAATTCAGGCCACCCTGGACTTCCTTTAGGTGCAAGCCCTATGACATTTACATTATTTAATGACATAATGCATTTTTCACCAAAACACAGCGATTGGATAAATAGGGACAGATTTATTTTATCGGCTGGACATGGGTCTGCAATGTTATATTCACTTTTACATTTATTTGGATTTGGAATAACTGTTGATGATTTAAAAGAATTTAGACAATACAACAGCTTAACACCAGGACATCCAGAATATTTGCATACAAAAGGAATTGATGCTACGACTGGTCCTTTAGGACAAGGATTGAGCATGGCTGTTGGTATGGCAATTGCTCAAGAATATATGGCCAGCCAATTTAATACCGAAAACCACAAAATTTTTGATAACTATACTTACACAATTGTTGGTGATGGTTGTCTTCAAGAAGGAATAACTAATGAAGCTAGTTCAATAGCTGGATCATTAAAACTTTCAAAATTGATTTGTTTATATGATTCTAACAATATAACAATTGAAGGCGATACAAAAAATATTTTCTCGGAAAATGTCAGAGCTAGATATGAAGCGTTAGGCTGGGATACTTATTTTGTAGAAGATGGAAATGATATAGAAAAAATAAGAGAAACTATCGAACTTGCGAAAACAACAGATAAACCATCATTTATTGAAATAAAAACAAAAATAGGTTATGGAAGTGTTGTTGAAGGAACTGCAAAAGCTCATGGGGCTCCAATTGGCGCAGAAAACATCCCAAGTTTAAAAGAAAAATTAGGATTAGACTTTACAGAAGAATTCCATATTCCACAAGAAGTTAAGGAACTTTTTGCGCAATCAACTTCAGAAAAGGAAAAATATTATTCTGAATGGGAAAGTATGTTTGAAGACTACAAACACACTCACAAAGACCTATATGATAAATTAATGAAATTCTTATCTAAAGAAATTGATGAAGAATATTTAACATCTAAAGAGTTTACTAGCTTCGAAAAAGATGATGCTACAAGATCATACTCACATGTTTTATTAAATAGATTAAAAGATAAACAATTAAATATTGTTGGAGGATCTGCGGATTTAGCTCCATCTAATAAAACATTTATGGATGGTTTAGATGTATTTACGCAAACAAATAGATCTGGAAGGAATATACAATTCGGTGTTAGAGAACACGCAATGGCTGCTATCACGAATGGTATAAGTTTATATGGTGGATTAATTCCTTATTGTGCTACATTTATGATTTTCTCAGATTATTTAAAACCAGCGATGAGATTGTCATCTTTAATGAAGAGACAAGTACTATATATATTGACTCATGATTCAATCGGTGTTGGAGAAGACGGACCTACTCATGAACCAATAGAACAATTAGCAATGCTTAGAACTATTCCAAATCTTAATACTATTAGACCTGCTGATGGCTTTGAAACATCAATGGCATACAAGATAGCATTAGAAAATAAAGAAACACCAACAGCTTTAGTATTATCTAGACAAAAATTAGTTAATTTAAAAGAAACTAACGAACAAGCCTTAAAAGGAGGATATATTCTAAAAAAACAAGAGTCTCCTGATTTAGTAATAATAGCAACAGGTTCTGAAGTTAAACTTGCATTAGATGCAAGTGAGGCTCTTGAAAAAGAAGGAGTTAAGGCTCAAGTTGTATCAATGATGTGTCAAGAAATTTTCGACAAACAAGATCAAGAATACAAAGATTCTGTTATTCCAAAAAATGTTGAAAAAAGAGTTAGCATTGAATGTTTGTCAACTTATGGATGGCAAAAATATACTGGACTTAATGGATTAAATATAGGAATAGATGAGTTCGGAATGAGCGCTCCAGGTAGTAAAATAATGGATCACTTTGGATTTACAACAGAAAAAATAGTTGAAAAAATAAAACAATATTTATAATCGACAGACCGTCAACAATTTTGTGTTGATGGTCTTTTTGTTTTAAAATTTTAATCGTTTTTAAAATTGAAATACTATTTCTTTTATGGTATATTTTTTATGGGAATATTAAAATATAGTTAAAGAATCGTAAAGAGGTGGATATGATAAATATTGTTCTTTTAGAACCAGAGAAACCTTCTAATACAGGAAATATAGGAAGAACTTGTGTTCTAACTAATTCTAGATTACATTTAGTTAGACCTTTTAGCTTTAGACTAGATGACAAATTATTAAAGAGGTCCGGCATGGATTATTGGGATAAAGTTGATTTAGTTATTCATGATGATATGAATGAATTTTTAGAATACATTAAAGGAAATGATAGAGTTTTTTATGTTGAAACTTTTGCAACAAATTATTATCATGAGCTTGAATATCAAGATGGTGATTTTTTCGTGTTCGGAAAGGAATCTTCAGGAATAAATAAAGATTTGGTAGCTAAACATAATGATCATTCTATAAAGATTCCAATGAATATGGAAATTGATAGATCATTAAATTTAGCAAATTCGTGCAATATAGTTTTATTTGAAGCATTGAGACAGATAGATTTTCCAGGATTAAAGTAGGAGGTATTATGGATATTATAACTCCGGTTTTAGGTGGGTTGGCACTTTTCTTGTTCGGAATGACAATAATGGGTGAAGGTCTCCAAAAATCGTCAGGTAATAAATTAAAAAAGATAGTAGGTTCTTTAACTAGGAATAAATACATAGGTGTCTTACTAGGTATAGTAGTAACATTAGTAATACAATCATCTTCTGCAGCAACAGTAATGGTTGTAGGTTTTGTTAATGCAGGTTTAATGCCTTTAAACCAAGCTGTTGGAGTAATTATAGGGGCAAACGTCGGAACTACTATCACTGCACAAATAATCGCTTTTGACATTGCCAAATATGCACCATTAATTGTAGCTTTTGGTGTACTTTTATATATGAGTGCAAAAGATGATAGGAAAAAAAATCTAGGTGAAGTCTTTGTTGGTCTAGGTTTAATTTTCATAGGAATGAATACTATGGGAGATGGATTAAATCCACTATCTAAAGAATTGTGGTTTAAAAATGCTTTATTAAAATTAAACTCACCGATAATTGGAGTTTTTGTAGGATTTTTCTTAACTACTGCAGTACAATCATCTTCGGCCTCTATCGGTTTAATACAAGCTTTGGGAAAACAGGGATTATTAACAATCAATCAAGCAGCTCCTCTTTTATTAGGGGGCAATATTGGTACTACTACTACTGCTTTACTTTCATCAGTAGGAGCAGGGAAAAATGCTAAAAGAGCAGCAATAATACATTTATTATTTAACGCAATTGGTACGATAATTGTACTATTATTTTTAAATAAATTGATGCAGAACATAGTATCCATGTTAACTCCATTAAATGTTTCAAGACAAATAGCAAATTATCATACTTTATTCAATATAATAAACGTTGCAATTCAACTTCCAGTTTCAAACTTTTTAGTTAAAGCTGCTATGAAAATTGTTCCAGGTGAAGAACACGCAAAAGACTTACAATATTTAGATGACAGAATTTTAGAAACTCCTTCTATTGCGGTTGAACAAGCTAGACTTGAAGTTATTAGAATGAGTGACATTGTATATCAAAATTTTAAAAATGTTGATGAATACTTTATGACAGGTAACAAAAAACTAAGATCAAAAATATTAGCAGAAGAAAAAAGAATTAATAATTTGGAAAAACATATCGTTGAGTATCTTGTAAAATTATCTAATAAATCTATTTCAGATGAAGAACATACACAAATTTTTATTATGCAAGATATGCTTAATGATCTCGAGAGAATAGGAGATCATGTTGAAAATATATGTGGAATTGTAACTCTTGTTTATGACGAAGAAAAAGAATTTAGCAAAGTAGCTATCGATGAATATAAAGATTTATATACAAATGTAGAAAATGCAATAATAGATTCAACTATGGCATTTAAAAATAATGATCAATCATTGGCTTCTAAAGTCGCAAATATTGAAAATAATGTAGACTTTTTAGAAAAAAAATATAGACATAATCATATCAAAAGAATTAACAACAATGAATGTGATTCAACAATTGGAGTTAATTTCTTAGATATTCTATCAAATTTGGAAAGAATATCAGACCATTGCACAAATATATCCAATTATACTCTTCATATTGAGGTTTAGAATTTGATTAATAAGATTATATATCGGGTATATAATAAGAGTATGTATTATGAAATATTTCAAGGAGGATTAAATGAAAGTAGCAATTAGTGGATTTGGAAGAATAGGTAGAGATGTAACAAGAATTTTAATTCAAAAAAATGACCCTGATCTTGAATTAGTGGCATTGAACATTACAAGTGACCTTAAAACAAATGCACATCTTTTAAAGTATGACTCAATTTATCGTACTTTTGAAAAAGACGTTGAAGTATTAGCGGATGACAAAATTAAAATTGGTGATAGGGAAATAACTGTTGTAAATAACAGAAATCCAGAAGAATTACCTTGGAAAGAATTAGGTGTTGATCTAGTTATCGATTCAACGGGAGCTTTTAAAGACAAAGAAGGTTTATCAAAACATATTAAAGCTGGTGCAAAGAAAGTATTATTAACTGCTCCAGGTAAATCAGATGTTAAAATGATCGTAGTTGGGGTAAATGACAAAGAATATGACCCAGAAAATGATGATATTATTTCCAATGCATCATGTACAACTAACTGTTTAGCTCCAGTAGCTAAAGTTTTAGATGATGAATTTGGAATTGAAAAAGGGTTAATGACAACAATTCACGCTTATACTAACGATCAAAACATTCAAGACGCTCACCACAAGGATTTAAGACGTGCAAGAGCAGCTGCTTTAAGTATGATTCCTACAACTACAGGTGCTGCTAAAGCTGTTGGTAAAGTTCTACCACAATTAGAAGGTAAAATGACAGGACTTGCAGTTCGTGTACCAACTCCTACTGGATCTATTACTGATTTAACAGTTCTTTTAGGTAAGGAAGTTACAAAAGAAGATATCAATAATGCTATGAAAAAAGCTAGTGAAGGCGAATTAAAAGGAATCTTAGGATATTCTGAAGATCAATTAGTATCTTCAGACATCATTGGAGATGAAAGAAGCTCAATATTTGATGCTGATATGACTTATGCTTTAGGAAATATGGTAAAAATTGCTTCTTGGTATGATAACGAATGGGGTTATAGTTCAAGAGTATTTGATTTAGCAAAGATTATAGCTACAAGATAATAAAACTATTTAGAGTCGATGGTAAAATATTTTTGCAATCGACTCTTTTCAAAGAAAGGTTAATCTATGAATAAAAAAACACTAAAAGATTTAAATGTTGAAAATAAAAGAGTATTAGTTAGAGTAGACTTTAATGTTCCAATAAAAGATGGTATTATTACTGATACGAATAGAATAGAAGCATCTATCGCAACAATAAAGTATTTAATAGATAATAATGCTAAAGTTATTTTAATGAGTCACTTAGGTAGACCAAAAGGCGAACCAAAACCTGAATTCACATTAAAACCGGTTGCTGAAAAACTTTCTGAAATTATTGGTCAAGAAGTAAAATTTGTTGATAATGATAAAGTTGTGGATGATTCTGTTATTGAAGAAAGTAAACAATTACAATCTAAAGAAATTATGCTAATTCAAAATACGAGATTTAGAAAAGAAGAAGAAAAGAACGATGAAGAATTTTCTAAAGAATTATCAAAATTAGCTGATTTATATGTAAACGATGCTTTTGGAACAAGCCATAGAGCTCACGCATCAAACGTTGGAGTGTCTAAGTTTTTACCAAGTGCTGTAGGATTTTTAGTTCAAAAAGAAATAGAAATCATGGGAAAAGCTCTTGATGATCCGCAAAGACCTTTTACAGCAATATTAGGTGGTGCAAAAGTTTCTGATAAAATTGGAGTTATAGAAAACTTATTGGATAAAGTTGATACTATACTAATAGGTGGGGCTATGGCATTTACATTCATTAAGTCACAAGGAAAAAATGTCGGTAAATCCTTAATTGAAGAAGATAAATTAGATTTAGCAAAATCTCTATTGCAAAAAGCTCAAGAAAGAGGAGTTAAAATATTCTTGCCAGTGGATTTCATGGCAGCTAAAGAAATGACTGAAGAATCTGATTCAAAAATAATTGGTATAGATGAATTTACAGACGATATTGCTGGATTTGATATTGGCACGAAAACAATAAAGATTTTTGATGAAGAAATACAAAAGTCCAAAACTATTGTATGGAATGGACCAATGGGAGTATTTGAAATCAAACAATTTAGCAAAGGTACTTTTGAAGTTGCAAATTCTTTAGTAAAATCTGATGCTACAACTATTGTTGGTGGCGGCGATAGTGCTTCAGCAATTGCAAAATCCGGAAATAAAGACAAGGTAACACATGTTTCAACAGGTGGTGGAGCTTCTTTGGAATTTTTAGAAGGCAAAGTGTTACCTGGTATTGATTGTATTGATGAGAGATAGTAATATGAGAAAACCATTAATTGCAGGAAATTGGAAAATGAATATGACAGATGGAGAGACTAAGCATTTCTTAAATGATTTAAAGAATCTGAGAGTTTCTGATAATGTCGAAGCTTGCATTATATCTCCATTCACATCACTAAAAACACTTACAGAAGAATTAAAACATACAAATATTTCTACTGGAGCACAAAATATGTATTTCGAAGATAGCGGCGCTTTTACAGGAGAAATTTCTCCCAATATGCTGAAAGATTTGGGAGTGGACTATGTTATAATTGGTCATTCTGAAAGAAGAACTATATTTAAAGAAGATGATGAACTATTAAATAAGAAAATAATATCAGCTTTAACTCACAAACTTAAACCAATACTTTGCTGCGGAGAAAACTTAGAACAAAGAGAATCTAACAATCATGAAAAAATTGTGGAATCACAAATAAGATCTGACTTAAAAGGAATAAGCGAAAAAGAATTAAAATCTAAACTTGTAATCGCTTATGAACCAATATGGGCTATTGGAACCGGTAAAACAGCTTCAAGTGACGATGCACAATCAATGTGTAAATTTATTAGAAATTTATTGACAGAAATGTATAGTAAAGATTTAGCTGATTCAGTTAGAATACAATACGGTGGAAGTGTAAAACCTGAAAATGTAACTGATATTATGTCGAAAGAAGACATTGATGGAGCTTTAGTAGGGGGTGCGAGTTTAGAAGCAGAAAGTTTTTCTAAACTAATTAATTATGGAGAATAAAAAAGACAAATTAATTCTTATAATCTTAGATGGTTGGGGATTAGGCAAAGACTATCCAGGAAATGTTATTAAATTAGCTGATACTCCAACTTTTGACAGACTAATGAGTGAATATCCAAATTCACAATTAATTGCTTCAGGAAATGAAGTAGGTCTTCCAGCGGGTCAAATGGGAAATTCTGAAGTAGGACACATGAATATTGGTTCTGGTAGAATAATTTATCAAGATTTAAGTAAAATTACTAATGACATAGAATCTGGAAAATTTTATGAAAATGAAGTTTTAAAAAATATCATTTTAAAAACTAAAGAAAAAAATAAAAAACTACACCTATTAGGATTGGTTTCTTTTGGTGGAGTTCATTCTCATTATGATCACCTTGTAGCAATCCTTAGAATGTGCAAAAAATTAGATTTCTATGATGTAGTAATACATTGTTTTACAGATGGAAGAGACGTATCACCAACATCTGCAAAAAATGATTTACAGAAATTACTAGATGATATAAAAGAAATTGGTGTAGGTAAGATTGCATCTGTCTGTGGTCGTTATTATGCAATGGATAGAGACAAGAGATGGGACAGAGTAGAAAAAGCATATAATTGCATTACTAATGGAGTAGGAAATAAAAATAATGACCCAGTCGAATATTTACAAGATAGTTATGATAAAAATATCACTGATGAATTTATTGAACCATGTACAATAATCGATGAAAATGATAACATAACAAAAGTCGAAAATGAAGATTCTTTTATATTCTTTAATTTCAGACCAGATAGAGCAAGACAACTTACGAGAGCTTTTGTAGACGATGATTTTGATGGTTTTACAAGAACAAAATACAAAGGTATTTCATTTGTAACAATGACAGAATACGATAAAACTATCAATAATGTACAAATAGCATATCCAAAACAAGGATATAAAAATGTGTTAGGACAAGTTATTTCTGAAAATGGATTAAAGCAATTAAGAATCGCAGAAACAGAAAAATATGCCCATGTAACATTTTTCTTTAATGGTGGTATCGAAAAGGAATTCAAAAATGAAGATAGGATACTAGTTCCATCTCCAAAAGTATCCACTTATGATCTTAAGCCAGAGATGAGTGCTGTAGAAGTTAAAAATCATGTTGTTGATGTTATTAATAAAGATATATACGACTTGATAATATTAAACTTTGCGAATTCAGATATGGTTGGTCATACTGGTGTAATTTCTGCAGACAAAATAGCCGTTGAAACCGTTGATAAATGTTTAGAGGAAATATTACAAGCTATAGATAAAAACGGGAATTACTATGCTTTGATAACTGCTGATCATGGGAATAGTGAATATTTGATTGATGAAATGACAGGTGGACCATTCACGGCACATACAACGAATCCCGTGCCTTTTATAGAATATCCTGACAAAGAAATCGAGTTGAATAATGGTATCCTAGCTGATATAGCACCAACAATTTTAGAATTGATGAAAATAGATAAGCCTTCAGAAATGACAGGCAAATCTTTAATTAAAAAAGGAGAATAAATAATGAGCTTAATAATTGACATTTATGCAAGAGAAGTTTTAGATTCTAGGGGAAATCCTACAGTTGAAGTTGAAGTTTACACTGAAGCGGGAGCAATGGGATCAGCTATAGTTCCCTCAGGTGCATCTACTGGAGTACACGAAGCTGTAGAATTAAGAGACAATGATGAAAAAAGATTTTTAGGAAAAGGCGTAGAAACTGCCGTTGATAACGTAAACTTAGAAATAGCAGATGAATTGGTAGGCTGGGATGTATTTGATCAAGTTGGAATAGATAATTATCTAATAGAATTAGATGGCACTGAAAATAAATCTAGACTTGGTGCAAATGCTATTTTAGGTGTTTCTTTAGCTGTTGCAAAAGCTGCTGCAGATGAAAATGGACAAAGATTATTTGAATATATTGGAGGCGTAAACGGTAAGACTTTACCTGTACCAATGATGAACATTCTAAATGGCGGACAACACGCTGATAATAATGTAGACATTCAAGAATTTATGATTATGCCTGTAGGTGGAGAAAACTTCAAAGAATCTTTAAGAATCGGTACTGAGGTATTTCATAATTTAAAGAATGTATTAAAGTCTAGAAAATTAAATACAGCAGTCGGAGATGAAGGTGGTTTTGCACCAAATCTTGAATCTAACGAAGAAGCTTTACAAACTATAGTTGAAGCTATTAAAAAAGCTGGATATGAACCAGGAAAAGATGTAATGATTGCTATAGATGCTGCAGCTAGTGAGTTTTATGAAGATGGTAAATACAACATGGCTGGAGATAATGCAGTAAGAACAAGTGATGAAATGATTGAATATTACAAAAACTTAGTTGAAAAATATCCTATTATTTCTATTGAAGACGGATTAGCTGAAGACGATTGGGATGGTTGGAAGAAACTAACTAAAGAATTGGGATCTAAAATCCAATTAGTTGGCGATGATTTATTTGTAACAAATGTTAAGAGATTACAAAAAGGTATAGAAATGGGTGTATGTAACTCTATTCTTATCAAATTAAATCAAATAGGAACTTTAACTGAAACTCTTGATGCCATCGAACTAGCTAAAAGACACGGATACACTGCCGTAATATCTCATAGATCGGGAGAAACAGAAGATACTACTATAGCCGATGTTGCTGTCGCTACTAATGCTGGACAAATTAAAACTGGCTCAACATCAAGAACTGACAGAATCTGTAAATATAATCAATTATTAAGAATTGAAGATATGCTAGAATCTACTGCAGTATACGATGGAATAAAGACTTTTTATAATTTAAGCAAATAATTAAAAATACAAGGAATCACAGCGATTATTAGCTGTGATTCCTATTAATTAGGTGAAAAATGTTAATCACTACGGTAATTTTAATACAGATAATTTTAACAACAATTTTATACATATATTTCAATCCAATATTTCTAGCAGTTGATGTAGTGATTACAGGAATATTTCTGTTTAAAGATAAAAATAAACTTATTGTATCACTATTAGTGTTATTTCTAACTGTAGTTCATTTAAATATTATTAATGATAATTACAAAAATATTAAAGATAATGAATTTGTAGATATTAACGCTGTAGTAATCAATAAAAACAGATCTAATAAAAAGTATATTGTAAAGGTAACTAATGAATATAATATAAAATTTTTATTAACAACAAAAAAAGATTTAAATATTGGTGATATTGTCAATATTAGATCAAAAGTTAATAAAGCATATACGAATGGTAATCCATATATGTTCAACTATAAATTTTATTTACTAAAAAGTAATATATATGGTGATATATACTGTAGGTCTAATCCCGAAATAATAGGAAAATCTAATTCCCATTTATTAAGAATTAGAAGTAAAATTTTAAACCACATAGTTTTTAAATTAGATTCAAATTTTAATAATATTGAATCATCTGTTTTAAAGTCAGTATTTACAGGGTTTAATTTTTTGAGTGAAGATTACACTAATAATGTTAAGACATTAGGAATAAGTCATATATTCGCAATAAGTGGGCTACATATTATTATTCTATACACGATTTTTAATAAATTATTTGGTATTTTTAAGATTAACAGAAAAATTATTTCTTGGTTATCTTTGTTTTTAATTGCAATATATGGATATGCAGTAGGACTACCTTCATCAATATTAAGAGCGTTTATTATGTTAGTTATAGTGGAATTATCTAATCAAATGCAGATAGACTGGTATAATTTAAATAATTTAATTATTGCAGCTATTGTAATTTTGTTTATGAATCCATATAATCTATTTGATGTCGGATTTATTTTTTCATTTTTAGCAACATTTACTATTTTATATTTATATCCAAAATTCAAAAAACAAAATAGCAAACTACGTAATTATTTGATGCTTTCCACTTTAGTTTATATAATATTATTACCAATACAACTGAGGTTTTTTAATGAATTTACATTTGGTTTTATCATTGGAAATACCATTATTTTACCTATTTTTACACTTATCATACAATTGTCGGCTATTGTACTTTTGATACCTAATAGCTTTAATTATGTATTTGTTCAAATTATAAAATTTTGTTTAAAGATTATAAATTATATCTTCATTACAATTAATTCATTTAATATACAAATTCATAGTTTTATGAGCTTTTCTCTATTGATGATTTTTGTTTATTATATAATAATATTTGCAATTTATAACAGACACTACATTAAAACTTTAAACGATTTTAATAAACAAACTTTAAAAAATATGTTCTTGATAAGCGTAATTATGCCGGTAATTTTAAATATTTTTAATCCTATTACGCATATAAACTTTGTAGATATTGGTCAAGGTGATTGCTTACTTGTAAGACAATATTTTAAAAGTTTTATGATAGATACAGGAGGTTCATACAAATCAGAAGATAAATCTGGAACTTACCTTGTAGAATATCTTCACAAAATAGGTTTAAATAATCTTGATTATGTATTCTTGACTCATTTTGATGAAGATCATAGTAAAAATTTAATTAATATTAACAAATCTTATAATCCAATAGTTTTATCTAGAACTAATGGAGAAAAAATATTAAAAAGCAAGTATAATCAAAATAACCATTACGTAAATCTACAAAATAATCAATTACTAAAAATTGGAAATGTTTATATCAAAGTCATTGATAAATCCATAAGTGATGAAGAGAACGATAAATCTATAGTTTATAAAGTATATGTTAATGATATTTCATTACTAATCACAGGAGACATTTCTGCAGAATATGAAAGAAATATTTTAAATGAAGATATAACATCTGATGTGTTGAAAATTTCCCATCACGGAAGTAAAAACAGTTCAGATTTAAATTTCTTAAAAAAGGTTAATCCCAAATTATCTATTATTTCTGTAGGTCTAAGAAATGATTATGGACACCCACATCATCAAACGTTAGATAATTTAAATAAACTAAATATTCCAATAAAAAGAACTGATAAAGATGGAAACATTGAGATTGTATCAAGCAAGATATTTAATACTATAAGATCTAATAGAGATAAATATTCGATTTTTAATTTTTTAGTGAAAGAACAAAATTCAATTATTACAACAATTTTCGTATTATATTACTTTAAGAATAGAGGAGCAAAAGATGGATTTTTCATTGGCGAAACAAAAATTAGATAATAATTTGTTGTCTAATCTAATTTTAATACACGGAGAAGAAAAATTTTATATAGAAAAATACCTGTCATTAATAAAAGAGCACTACAATGCTCAAAGTTTTGATGAATACGAATTATCAGATTTCGAAAAAATATATAGTTCTTCTGAAACTATTCCTATGTTTAGTGATAAAAGACTCATTTTAATCGATGATGTAGATTTAACTAAAACAGGAATTTCAAAAAACAAGGAAAGTATTGATAATATATTACCTTATATTAAAGATATTCCAGAGTATACTTTGATTATAATGACATCATACGGAAATGTATTTAAGTCTAAATTTTTAAAAGAAATAATAAACTATGGATCAGATATTGAATTCAATAAGTTAAACAGAAATCAATTAAAAGCTTATATAATAAACTACCTAAAAGGGAAGAAGATTAATAATAATATCGTTAATATTTTTATTGAATATTCTCTTTATCTTATAAAAAATTCTGAAAAGACTTTAATTGATGTTAATAATGAATTAGATAAGTTTATAAACTTAGAGAAAGATGAAATAACAGAACATGATTTGAATTCTCTAATAAATCAATATGATAAAAATATTTTTGATTTAACAGATTCAATAGCATTAAAAGATTTATCTAAGACGATATATTACTTAAATTTACTTATAAATGACACATCAGACACTTTTAAAACACTTCATATGGTTATTAGATTATTTAGAAATTTATTATATATAAAAGAACTTCTACGTTTGAAAGTTTCGCAAACTGAAATCACAAAGAGAGTAAAAATATCATCATACGAATTAAATAAAGTTCAAAATTTTGTGAAAAATTGGAGATATGACCAGTTAAGATTTGCGATTCATAAAATGTATGAAATAGAAACTACATTAAAAACAAATACGTTAAATTCTAAGTACTATATAGAAAATAGTATTTGCGAAATTTTAGCAAAAAAATAAAGGTTGAATTTACTTCAACCTTTAAATAATGTAATGGATCCTTTACATTATTTCTATGCTAATTTGTTTAATTCTTTAGCCATTCTGCTAATTTTTTTAGCTGCACTGTTTTTAGAAATTGTGTTCTTACTTGCAGCTTGGTCAATCTTTTTAGTTGCTAAATTAAATAATTTAGTAGCGTCTTCTTTATCGTTTTTTTCAACAGCTGCTTCAAATTTCTTTATGAAAGTTTTGATAGCTGATTTTTTAGATTTATTTCTAGCTGTTTCAAGTTTAGTTACATCAATTCTTTTAATTGCTGATTTAATATTTGCCATAATATCCCTCCTTTATTTTTGAACAGTGTTATTATTATACACTATAGAATTAATTATTTCAAGTAATCTAGAACATTAATTGTAAATTATGTTATAATAGGTTGGTAAAGAATGGTGATAGTATGAAGAAATTTTTAAATAGTAAGTTTTCAAATTTGCTATTTGCAATATTTATAGCTTTAGTAGTATGTTTCGTAATAAAAACTTTTATTTTAGAAACACAAATAGTAAAATCATCAAATATGAGTCCCACTTTAACTTCTGGAGATTTTGTTCTCATTAACAAATTAAACAAAATTACTGGATATATTAAAAAAACTGATATAGTTCAGTATCATGATCAGAAGAATTCAGAATCTAATATTGCAAGAGTTATTGCAATGCCTAAGGATTCAGTGGAAATTATAAATGATGATATTTTTGTTAATGGAAAAAGAATATATGAACCTTATATTCTACTACAACAGTCCAAAAAATTAAACAACAATAAATGGGTTTTAAGTAAAGATGAATATTTTGTTATAAATGATAATAGAGAACTAGATGATTATAATGACAGCAGGTATATCGGACCCATTAATAAAGATTCAATAATCGGTGTTGTTTTCTTTAGATTATATCCTGTTGATAAGATTGGTTCGATTTAGGAGATTTAAATGAAACACGATAAAAAATACATAAGAAATTTTTCAATAATAGCGCATATAGATCATGGCAAATCAACTTTAGCTGATAGATTGATTGAAGAGACAGGTATGCTTACTCATAGAGAAATGAGTGAACAGGTTTTGGATTCTATGGATTTAGAACGCGAAAGAGGTATAACTATCAAATTAAAAGCCATTAAGTTATCTTATAAGGCTAAAGATGGTAATGTATATAACCTAAATTTAATAGATACACCTGGTCATGTTGATTTTACTTATGAAGTAAGTAGATCATTAAAAGCGTGTGAAGGTGCAGTATTAATTGTCGATGCAACACAAGGTGTAGAAGCGCAAACATTAGGAAATGTATACTTGGCCATCGACCAAAATTTAGAAATTTTACCTGTAATAAATAAAATTGATTTGCCAAGTGCCGACATTGATTTTGCCAAAAAAGAAATAGAAGATATTATTGGATTAGATGCTGAAAATGTTCCTGCAGTATCGGCGAAAGAAGGAATAAATATAGTAGATGTTTTAGAAGACATAGTAAACAACGTTCCTGCACCAATTGGAGACGAAAATAAGCCTCTAAAGGCATTAATATTTGACTCATATTACGATTTTTATAAAGGCGTTGTCGTTTATGTCAGAGTTTTTGATGGTTGTATAAAGCCAGGATCTGAAATTTTAATGATGTCTACTAACAAATCATTTGAAGTTACTGAATGTGGTTACACATCTTCCGGAATGATAAGCACAGATGAAATTAGCGCTGGAGATGTAGGATATGTTGTCTGCAGTATCAAAAATGTAAAAGATGCTAGAGTAGGTGACACTATAACAGATAAAAACAATCCTGTAAATAAACCTCTGGAGGGATATAAGCAAGTTACACCAATGGTTTATTGTGGTATTTATCCTGCTGAAGGTGAAGATTTCAATTCTGTAAGAGATGCACTAGAAAAACTTCAAGTTAATGACGCAGCTTTAACATTTGAAAATGAAACATCAATCGCACTAGGTTTTGGATTGAGATGTGGATTTTTAGGGTTGTTACACATGGAAATTATTCAAGAAAGATTAGATAGAGAGTTTGACTTAGATATCATTGCTACTGCTCCAAGTGTAATATATAAAGTTCATAAAAAAGATGGAACTGAAGTAGAAATACAAAATCCTACAAATTTCCCAAAGGAAACTGAAATTGATTATGTTGAAGAGCCTGTTGTTCATGCAGAAATCATGACTCCTACAGATTATGTCGGAGTAATTATGGAACTTTGTCAAGGAAAAAGAGGAACTTTCATAGATATGACTTACCTTGATGAAAAAAGAGTAACAATAAAATACAAATTACCATTAAATGAAGTAATTTATGATTTTTATGATGCTTTAAAATCAAAAACAAGAGGTTACGCATCTTTGGATTATGAATTAATTGGTTATGAAAAATCTGATTTAATTAAACTAGAAATAATGATTAATTCAGAAAAAGTTGACGCGTTAACATTAATTGTTCACGAAGATTTAGCTTATGAAAGAGCAAGAAAAATAGTAACGAAACTTAAAGATGAAATACCAAGACATCAATTTGTAATTCCTGTACAAGCTGCAATAGGAAATAAAATTATCGCAAGAGAAACTATAAAAGCATACAGAAAAGATGTACTTGCTAAGTGTTACGGTGGAGATATAACTAGAAAGCGTAAACTATTAGAAAAACAAAAAGAAGGTAAAAAGCGAATGAGATCTGTAGGTAGCGTAGATGTTCCTCAAGAAGCTTTCTTATCAGTCTTAAAATATGATGAAGGAAATTAAATTTGTTAAGCCAAGCGAAAGTTTGGCTTATTTTTATAGGAGGAGTTATGAAAGGAATCTATATTCACATACCTTTTTGTGCTTATAAGTGTAATTATTGTGATTTTTCAACAATGACGAAACAATACCAAAGAGTTGATGAATACTTTGATTTATTACAAAAAGAAATAAATATGTACAAAAATCCTAATGACAGAATAGATACCATTTATATAGGAGGAGGAACACCGAATCTTGTGGATTCTAAATATATTGAAAAAACGTATAACGTAATAGATAGCTGTTTTAACTTACAATTAAAGGAATTTACTATTGAATGTAATCCGGAGTTCGTCACAAAAGAAAAAATAGAAAACTATAAAAAAGTTGGTATAGATAGAATATCATTGGGAGTTCAATCATTTAATGATCAGTACAACAAATTTTTAGGAAGACAGCATACAGTATCGGATGTTTTTAAGTCATTTGAAATAATTAAAGGTTACATTGATAATATTTCAATTGATTTAATATTTGGATTTCCAAATCAAACCTTAGAGTCTCTAGATAATGATCTTTATTATATTAGGAAACTTAATCCAAACCATGTTTCTTGGTATAACATGATATTAGAACCTGGAACAAAATTTTACAAAAACTATAAAGACATAAATAGAAATGATGATATAGAATACGAAATGTATATGAAGATTTGTAATGGTTTAGAAAATTATAAACACTACGAAATTTCTAATTTTGCAAAAGATAATTTTGAATCCATTCACAACAAGATTTATTGGAAAGACGAGCAGTATTATGGATTTGGTTTATCTTCATCTGGATATTTAAATCAACTGAGATATACAAATGAGTTTTTCTACCCCGATTACAAAAACAAAATATTACAAAATGAAAAGCCTATTAGTTTTTCTGAGAAAATTGATTTAGAAAAAAGAGAGTTTGAATTCATAATAACCAATATGAGATTAAAAGATGGATTAGATTTAAAAGAATACTTTCAAAAATTTGGCATAAATTTATATACGAATAACAAAAAATTAATCGATAACTGGATTAATAAAGGATTGTTAACTTTAAACAACAACCATATAAGCTTTACAAATCAAGGCTTTTTCGTGTCAAATAGTTTTTTCGTAGATATTTTAGTATAACACTTGACACAGTATAAATCGTAGTGTATAATTTTATTATCACTCAAGGTAATAGGTTGCTAACAAAAAGAGGTGAGGTCTTGAATGAAAATTTAACACAAAGAAAATTTAATATCTTACTCGCTACTATAGACAATTATATAAAGACTGCTCAGCCAATAGGGTCTCGAGTTTTATCAAAGAATTATAATATAGGTTTCAGTCCAGCAACTATCAGAAATGAAATGAGCGACTTAGGTGATTTGGGATATTTAGTTCAATCTCATATTTCATCAGGAAGAATTCCGTCGCAAAAAGCTTTCAGATTGTATGTGGATTATATTCTAGACAAACTTTATAAAACTGATGATTCTAGCTCTTCGTTAATGTCTATAAGAAAACCCTATGAAAGAATTGTTGAACCTGAGAAATTAATTAAATCTTCTTCTCAATTCATTTCTGAGATAACTCAGTATCCAGTTATTTCTATGTTAAAAAAATCAGATAGGATGCATTTATCTCACATAGAGTTACTTCCAATTAGCGAATATAATTATGTTTTATTAACGTTATATGATTCTGGTGATTTAAATCATACTGTGATTTCATCAGAACAAGTCATAGAACCAAATGAATTAATTAAGATTAATTTTCTATTGAAGAAACTTTTTTTAGGAAAAAATCTAAATGAAGTTTATGATAATTTAGACGAATTTTCTTCAAAATATAAATATAATGATCTTTTTAAAGGTGCAATTACCGATATTATTGAAAATGAAAGAGATAAGTTATCTTCAATGTATGTATCCGTTGAAGGTTTATCAAATATTTTCAAGTATAGTGAATACAGCGACTTAGACAAAGTCAAAAGCATAATAGAATACCTTGAAGACAAAGATAAAATAGTGAATATTCTTAATTCTTCAGATAATTTCTTGGACATTAAAGTGGGAGATGAAAATAACGAACAATCACTTGTTGAAAACACAATCATCAAGAGTTCTTATTTCTTCAACAAAAATAACATAGGTGTTATAGCTATTGTTGCTCCTATGAGAATGAATTATGAACTTTCAATAGAAGCTATGTTTAAATTATCTAGAAGAATTAATGGATTAATTATTAGGGGGGATTATTATGAAAGATAATGAAGAAAATTTAAAACAAAGTCAATCTTCTGAAGAGTTAAAAAACGAAGATCAAAACTTGGAAAAAGAAGATTTAAATAAAAACGAAAATGAGTCAATAAAAGAAGAAGTTGATAATGATAAAGATGAAATTGTAAATACTGAAATAGAGGATTTAAAAGACTCTTTAAAAAGATTACAAGCGGATTTTATCAATTATAAGAATAGAACAAATAGAGAAAGACAACAGTCTATTGAATTAGCCAACGAGTCTTTGATTTTGAAAATTCTACCTATAATAGATGATTTAGATAGAGCTATTGATAGTAAAGAAGAAAAAGATGAGTTCTCTAGTGGTGTTGAATTAATTAGAGACAACCTTCTATTATCACTAAAAGATTTTGGCTTGCAAGAAGTAGATTGTTCAGACAAATTTGATCCAAACTATCATCATGCAGTTATTACTGAAGATAGTGATAATGGTTCAGATATGATATTAGAAGTATTCCAAAAAGGATACATTTTAAATAATAAATGCATCAGACCTGCAATGGTCAAAGTTAGTAAATAAGAATTTTAAATATAGATAAAAATCTAAAAGGAGGATTTTATAATGAGTAAAGTAATAGGTATTGATTTAGGTACAACAAATTC
The DNA here is from genome assembly GCF_046255015.1 of Finegoldia dalianensis. Lineage (NCBI taxonomy): Bacteria > Bacillati > Bacillota > Tissierellia > Tissierellales > Peptoniphilaceae > Finegoldia > Finegoldia dalianensis. Next base: position 229,743 of record NZ_JBDLBQ010000001.1, on the reverse strand, counting down.
AGCAGTAGCAGTTATGGAAGGTGGAGAATCTGTTATAGTTCCTAACTCTGAAGGTAATAGAACTACTCCATCAATTGTAGCATTTACTAAAGATGGTGAAAGATTAGTTGGTGAAACAGCAAAAAGACAAGCAATTACAAATCCAGACAGAACAATCACATCAATTAAAAGAGAAATGGGTACTGAATACAAAGTAAACATTGATGGTAAAGATTATTCTCCAGAAGAAATTTCAGCAATGATTTTGCAAAAATTAAAAGCTGACACTGAAAGTTATTTAGGAGAAGAAGTTACAGAAGCAGTAATTACTGTTCCAGCTTACTTTACAGACTCTCAAAGACAAGCAACTAAAAACGCTGGTAAGATTGCTGGTTTAAACGTAAAAAGAATAATCAACGAACCAACAGCGGCTGCATTGGCTTATGGTATTGATAAAGAAACTGATCAACACAAAGTTATGGTTTATGACTTAGGTGGTGGTACATTCGACGTTTCAATCCTTGAAGTTGGAGATGGCGTATTCGAAGTATTAGCTACACGTGGTAACAACAGACTAGGTGGAGATGATTTTGATGAAAAATTATTAAACTATCTTGCAGATGAATTCATGAAACAAAATAGTGTGGATTTGAGAAAAGATGCTACTTCTAAACAAAGACTTAAAGATGCAGCAGAAAACGCTAAGAAAGAACTATCTACAAGAGTTTCTACTAATGTTAACTTACCATTTATTTCTGCAGTAAATGGAACTCCAGTTCATTTAAATATGGATATTACAAGATCAAAATTTGATGAATTAACATCAGACTTGGTTGAAGAATCTTTAAAACCAGTAAGACAAGCACTAGAAGATGCTGGATTAAGTCACAACGATATTGAAAAAGTTTTATTAGTTGGTGGTTCTACAAGAATTCCAGCTGTTCAAGAAGCTGTTAAAAAATTAATAGGAAAAAATCCACAAAAAGATATTAACCCAGATGAATGTGTTGCTATTGGTGCAGCATTACAAGGTGGAGTATTAACTGGTGAAGTAAAAGATTTATTGTTACTTGATGTAACACCTTTATCATTAGGTATCGAAACTTTAGGTGGAGTATGTACAAAATTAATCGAAAGAAACACTACAATCCCAACTAAAAAATCTCAAGTATTTACAACAGCAGCTGACGGTCAAACATCCGTGGAAATCAAAGTGCTACAAGGCGAAAGAGAAATGGCAGCTGACAATACTTTGTTAGGACAATTCAACTTAACTGAAATTCCAGCAGCCCCAAGAGGAGTACCTCAAATTGAAGTAACATTTGATATTGATGCGAATGGTATTGTAAACGTAAGTGCTAAAGATTTAGGATCTGGAAAACAACAAGCTATGACAATTACTTCTTCAACTAAAATGAGCGATGAAGAAATCAAGAGAAAAGTTGACGAAGCAAGTAAGTATGCTGAAGAAGATAAAAACAAAAAAGAAACTATTGAAACAAAGAATAACGCTGAATCTGTAATTTACCAAGTTGAAAAGACAATCAAAGACTTAGGCGACAAAGTTTCAGAATCCGAAAAATCTGATATCAATTCAAAGGTAGAAGCTTTAAAATCAATCCTAGACTCAGGAGATAACAACGATATTAAAGCTAAGACAGATGAATTAACTCAAGAAATGTACAAATTAAGTTCTAAACTATATGAAAACACAGCTCAACAACCAGGAGCTTCACAAGAATCTAAAAAAGATGATGATGTTGTAGATGCTGATTATGAAGTTGTTGATGACGACGAAAATAAATAATAGCTAAAAAATCTTAAAAAAGGGGTAAAATTCTTACCCCTTGATTTTTTTGTATCTTTTAGTAAAATAGATAAGTCAGTAGATTAGGATGGTGAATAATGAAAAATTTGTACGAAATACTTGAGATTAATGAAAACGCAACTCAAGAAGAAATAAAAAAATCATATAGAAAATTAGCGAAAAAATATCATCCAGATATAAACAGTGGTGATCCTGGAGCTGAAAATAAATTTAAAGAAATTAACGGAGCATATGAGGTTTTAGGTGATAAAGAAAAAAGAAAAAAATACGATATGTACGGAGATAGAATATTTGATCAAGGATCAGGTGGAGGATTTTCAGATATCGGTGATATATTTGGTGATTTTTTCGGTGATATATTTGGTGGTTTTAGTTCTAGATCATATTCTAGAAATCCAAATGCCCCTAGAAAAGGTTCTAATATTCAAGTTGAACTGGAAATAGATTTTGAAGATTCAATTAACGGTATTAAAAAAGAAATTTCTTATAAGAAAAAGGTAAAATGTCATGTTTGTAATGGCGATGGAGCAAAGCCAGGAACAAAAAAGAGAAAATGCGATAAATGTAATGGTACTGGTATCATAAACGATACTAAAAGAACACCTTTTGGAATTTTTACACAACAATCAGAATGTGATAAATGTCATGGGGAAGGCTATGTAATCGATGAAAAATGTGAAAATTGTAAAGGTAAAGGATACGAAGTTCAAAGAAAAACAATAAACATTACTATACCTAAAGGAATAAACAATGGAGCTATCATGAGTGTAAAGGGCGAAGGTAATGATGGCGAAAACAATGGTAGTCCAGGCGACTTATATGTTATCATAAAGATTAGAGAACATGAATTTTTCAGAAGAATTAATAATGATATTGTTTTTGATATGCCTATCACATATGCTCAGGCTGTACTTGGTTCAAAAATTGAAGTTCCAACTTTAGATGGCATAGAAGAATTTGAACTTCCAGAAGGAACTCAACCAAATACAACATTTAAACTTAAATCAAAGGGAGTTCCATATTTAAATTCTAATACAAGAGGAGACATATTATTTACTGTTAAGATCATTGTTCCTAAAAAAATAAATAAAGCTCAAAAAGAAAAATTGATTGAATTTTCAGAAAGTATGAATCAAGAATTAAATGTAAATGAAAAGAAATCAATATTTGATAAAATAAAGGATATGTTTGAATAATGGAAAAATGGCTAAGCTTTGATATTAAATGTCCAAAAGGATATGACGAAATCATAAGTTCTATACTATACGATTTAGGAATAGAAAATTTACAAATAGATGATTATCAAGATGTTTTAGATTTTAAGAAAGATCAACCTTACTGGGTGGTAATAGACGACGAAGATTTTACACCACATGATAATGTAATCATTAAAGCTTTTTACGAAGATGATAAAGTAAATTATGAAGAAATTGAAGCAAAAATTAATGAATTCTCTATCAATAACAAGATAGATGTTCAAATTAGTAAGAACAAAGAAATTGATGATATGGACTGGGCTAATGAATGGAAAAAGTATTACGAACCATTTTATATTGGTAATATTCTTATAAAACCTAGCTGGATTGAAATAGATGAAACAGATCTCACCGTGTTAGAAATTAATCCAGGAATGGCATTTGGTACAGGACTCCACGAAACAACAAACTTATGTATTGAACAACTTCAACAGCTGCAGCTTGATAATAAGAGTGTTTTAGACATTGGTTGTGGATCAGGAATACTATCTGTAGCTTCTTCAAAATTAGGTGCTAAAGAAGTTTTTGCTACAGATATTGACCCATTAGCTGTAGAAGCAACATTAGATAATGCAGAACTGAATAAAATATCTAATATCAAAGCTGTAGAAGGCTCTCTACTAGATAAAGTTGATAAAAAATACGATGTAGTAATAGCTAATATTTTATTGAACGTATTAGACATTTTAATTCCAGATTTGCCAAAAGCGTTAGAAAAAGATGGCATTTTCATATGCTCAGGATTGATCAATTCTCAAAGAGATAACATTGTAAATATTTTAGAAAAAAACAACCTTGAAATTGTAGAAATATCTGAAAAAGGTGAATGGATAAGCGTAATAAGTAGGTTCAAAAATGTATAGAACTTTTCGAAATCCCAAAGATAAGATAGATGATAAAATTATAATAAAAGATGAAGATTATAATCACATCAAAAATTCTTTAAGACTTTCTAAAGGTGATTTGATTCATCAAGTAATTGGAGATACAACTTTTGTAACTAAAATTGAAGATATTACTCCCGATGAAATAATTTGTAAAATAATAGATGAAGATGACGTTCAATATGAATCTCCTTTGAACATTACTTTATATCAATGTATCCTTAAATCAGATAAAAATGAGTATATCATTCAAAAAGCCACTGAATTGGGTGTAAATAAAATTGTATTTGTAGAAACTGAAAGAACTGTTGTCAAATTAGATGAAAAAAAGTGGATTAAAAAACAGAATAGATTTGAAAAAATCGCACTAGAATCATCGAAACAGTCAAAGAGAACATCTATCCCTGAAATAGAAGGACTACTTAATATCAATGAAATATCAAATCAAGATAATAGTTTAAGTTTAGTATTCTATGAAAATGAAACAGAAAGCATTCAATCTTTGTTGACTAATTCAAATTATAAAGATATAAATATTTTCATTGGCCCAGAAGGCGGCTTATCTGAAGAAAATTTAAATGTTTTAAAGTCAAAAGGATTTAAATCAGTTTCATTGGGAAACAGAATTTTACGCGCAGATACAGCTCCAATTTGTGCTTTGAGTATTATTCAATATGAATTAGGAGATATAAAATAATGAAAAAAGTAAAATTTTCAACATTAGGTTGTAAAGTTAATCAATACGAAACAGAAGCTATGGCTGAATTATTTGTGAAAAATGGTTATGAGATTACAGAAGATTATAATTGCGATGTTTTTGTGCTTAATACATGTACCGTTACAAATTTGTCCGATAGAAAAAGTCGACAACAAATATCTAAGATTAGATCCGAGAACAGTAATGCAGTTATTGCTGTTGTAGGTTGTTACTCTCAAGTTAGTCCTGATGAAATAGAAAACATTCAAGGTGTAAATGTAATTCTCGGAACAAAATACCGAAAAGAAATCGTAGAACTATGTGAACTAGCAAAATCATCTAATAAAACTATAAACAAGGTCGAAAATATAGGTAAGAATAGAGAATTTGAAGAATTAACTATAAATACAGAGCATTCTATGACAAGAGCTTATATTAAAATTCAAGAAGGTTGTAGTCAATTTTGTTCGTACTGTATAATTCCTTACGCGAGAGGACCTATACGTTCTAGAAATATTAGAGATATTGTTTTAGAAGCAAAAAGATTAGCAGATAATGGTTTCAAAGAAATTGTACTGACAGGTATCCATGTAGCTTCATACGGAAAAGACTTAGAAAATGAAGATATTGGTTTAATTGATGTAATAGAAGATATCGGACAAATTGATAAAATAAAGAGAATAAGATTGAGTTCATTAGAACCAAGAATTGTCGACAAGCAATTTTTAGATAGATTAAGTAAAGTAGAACAATTTTGTGATCATTTTCATTTATCTTTGCAAAGCGGTTCTGATTCAATACTTCAATCTATGAATAGAAAATACGATACAGATTTATATGAAAAAACTATCAATTTAATAAGAGAATATTACCCAAATGCTGCAATTACTACAGATATAATAGTTGGTTTTCCTGGAGAAACTGATGAAGACTTTGAAAAAACATTAAACTTTGTTGATAAGATTCAATTTTCAAAAATACATGTGTTTAAATATTCTAACAGAAAAGGCACCGTAGCAAGTAAAATGAAAAATCAAGTATCTGGAGTTGTAAAAAAAGAGAGAAGTAAACTACTAATAGAAAAATCAAAATACTATACAGATAAATTTTTAGATAATATGTTAAATCAACCAATAAAAGTATTGTTCGAATCGAAAAATGATGATGGCTACATTAAAGGATATACAACAAATTATATAAGAGTAAAAAGAGAATATAATCCAAATCTTTCAAATAAAATAATAGACGTCATATGTAATAGAAGAGAAAATGAAGAACTTGTGTGTGAATAATTGAAAATTTAAATATTTTTTGGTATAATATCACCGGAGGCGAGTCATGGACTGTGTATTTTGTAAAATAGTTAATGGAGAAATACCTTCTAAAAAAATATATGAGGATGATTTGGTATACGCTTTTCACGACATCAATCCTGTTACTCCAGTACATTTTTTAGTTATACCTAAAGAACATATTTCTGGTGCTAATGATATTGATGAATCAAATTCACAAATAGTTGCTCATATATTTGAAGTAATTGCAAAACTAGCAAAAGAGTTCGATATTGATAAGTCTGGCTATAGAATAGTAAATAACTGTGGAGAAGATGGTGGACAAACAGTACATCACATGCATTTTCACGTGTTAGGTAAGAAAAAACTTAGCTGGCCATAAAAATATTGTTATTTTATTAGAATTGTGTTATACTATTTTGGTATAAATTCTGCTCTTTTGTGAGCATTCTTGCAATAAAGAGGGGAGGGAAACCATGTCAGAAATTAAAGTAGGAGAAAACGAATCATTAGATAATGCTATAAAAAGATTTAAAAGACAATGTGCTAGATCTGGAGTTTTATCTGAATATAGAAAAAGAGAACATTATGAAAAGCCTAGCGTAAAGAAAAAGAAAAAATCTGAAGCAGCTAAAAGAAAAAAAAGAAATTTCTAATGAAATTGATATTTAATGAAAGATTCCTTATAGGAATCTTTTTTTATTGCTTTTTTTAGTGTATAATTGTGTTATAAAGATATTTAGGAGGTGTTATCGTTTTCTATGGATATATTTTCTAATCATATTTTAAGTATGATTTTTTTAGCAGTAACATTTATTTGTATCACACTGCTTATGTTATCAAACAAGAAGATTAAATACGGTGTTCTAACTGCTGTTTTTTCTGTTCTATTTATTTTGTCTTATTATAATCACGGTGATATCAACATAGTAGGGATATTGGTATTTTTAATAGGGCTCTTATTCGTTGGATTAGAACTAATAGTTCCAGGTGGTTTTATTGCTGGAATTGTGGGTGTCTTATCAATAATTGTAGGTATAAGCATGATTATTAATAATCTGTACCTAGCGTTTTTAACAGTAGTTATTGCCATAACAATTGATGTTTTGTTTATATTAGTATTTTTAAGTAAAGATTTTGACTCAAGTAAATTCAATAAATTTGTTTTAAAGGAAACTAACTCAAAATCATTTACTCAGTCATCAAAAAAATACTTGAACAAAAAAGGAATTACTATAACACCTTTGAGGCCGAGCGGCAAAATCGAAATAGATGGCGATTATATTGACGCTATTACTAGGGGAGATTTTATTCCGAAAGGGTGCGAAGTTGTTGTTAGTGAAATAAAAGATTTTAAAATTATAGTAAGGAGAGTGTAAAATGCCATTTGAAATTCCATTTTTATTACCTATATTAATAGTTATATTGCTATTAGTATTCTTTTCGTTAGTTCCTGTAGGTTTATGGGTTACTGCTCAGTTTTCAGGAGTCCACGTTAAAATCTCACAATTAATAGGTATGAGATTACGTAGAGTTATTCCTAAAAACATTATAAATCCACTTATAAAGGCAACAAAAGCAGGATTAAATCTAACTACTAATCAACTTGAAGCGCATTATCTAGCAGGTGGTAATGTAAATACTTTAGTAAATGCATTAATCGCTGCACAAAGAGCGGATATTGAGTTAGAATTTGAGAGAGCAGCAGCTATTGATTTAGCTGGTAGAAATGTTTTAGAAGCAGTACAAGTTTCTGTTAACCCAAAAGTAATTGAAACTCCAAACATTGCAGCAGTAGCAATGAACGGTATTGAAGTCATTGTTAAAGCTAAGGTTACTGTTAGGGCCAATATTGAAAGATTAATTGGTGGTGCCGGAGAAGAAACTATAATAGCTAGAGTTGGTGAAGGCATCGTTACTACTGTAGGTTCATCAGAATCTCATACATCTGTTCTTGAAAATCCAGATTCAATCTCAAAAACTGTATTGAACAAAGGATTGGATTCAGGAACTGCATTTGAAATACTTTCTATTGATATAGCAGATGTCGATGTAGGAAGAAATATTGGAGCGAAACTACAAACAGATCAAGCAGAGGCGGACAAACGAATTGCTCAAGCAAAAGCAGAAGAAAGAAGAGCTATGGCTGTTGCAAAAGAACAAGAAATGATAGCAGAAATTCGTTCAATGAGAGCAAAAGTAGTTGAAAGTGAATCAAAGGTTCCACTAGCTATCGCTAAAGCTTTAGAATCTGGTAATTTGGGAGTCTTAGATTATTATAATATGAAAAATATTATAAGTGATACTGAGATGAGACAAGCTATCTCAGGAAATAGCGAAAAAATAAAAGAGGATGATAAGTAATGTTTTCTTTTCTATCTCTTGTAATTACGATAATAGTTGTAAAGTTTTTTGCTAATTATTTTATTCACATAAGTAGTTCGAGACGTTACCAAAAAAACTTTAACCGTAAGGATTATCGCAAGAAAAAGACATTAGAAGATTTAAGAAAAGATAAATCAAATACCAAATTATCTTATAATAAATCAAACAATTCTCAATACAATCAAAATAATATCAATAATTTTGAGCAAACAAATAAAAGAAAAGAAAATCAAAAATTAATTGATAAAGATTTTTTCGAAGAAAAAAACGACGAATTAGAATTGATTAGAGTTGAGATTAATGATGAATTTAAACATAAAGATGAATTGAAAAAAGCTATCATTATGAAAGAAATAATTGATAAGCCTTTGTCTTTAAGAAATAGAAGATAGTTTGATTATTATGATTAATTATGATACAATTAGTTTAGAATAAATTGTGGCTAAGAGTGGGGAATCCCACTCTTATTTATTTAAATAATTTACGAAAAGGAGATATATGAATAAGAAATATCTTAGGGAACTTATGAATAATGACCTCAGCCCTTTAATTGAAGATACTGGAATCGACTTTTATGATGTAGAATATTCAAATCAAAATGGAAAAAATATTTTGACTTTTTACATTGAAAAGGATGAAGGTCTAATATCAATTGATGATTGTGAGTTAATAAATAATAGAATAACTGACAAACTGGACGAAATAGATCCTATTTCAGATCCCTATTATTTAGAAATTGCATCAGTAGATATAACTACACCATTTACTAGAGATAAAGATTTCAAAAAAAATTTAGGGAATGTTGTAATAGTAAATTTATATCAAAAATTAGATAGTAAGAAAGAGTTCAAAGGTATTTTAAAAGATTTTAATGATCAAGAAATATCTTTAGAATTAGAAAAAAATCAAATTAAAATTGAAAGGAGTAATATATCATCGATTAAGCTTTCTTTATTCGATTGATAGTAATATATGAACAATGATTTTATAAAGGCTCTTGATGAATTAGAAAAATCAAAAAAAATACCAAGAGAAGTTGTTTTCGATGCTTTAGAAAAAGCATTGATTAAAAGCTATGAGAAAAATTTTGATTATCAAGACCATGAAAACGAAGAAAGTTCTGTAGAAGTTAACATAAATAGAGACAACGGTAAGGTGAATTTATATGCAATCAAAACTGTTGTTGAAAATGTTGAAGACAAAAATACTGAAATAAGTTTAGAAGAAGCTAAGACTATTAAACGTAAATACGATTTAGGTGATAAAGTGAAAATTGAAATAACACCTAAAAACTTCGGAAGAATAGCTGCTCAAACTGCTAGAAATATTGTTATTCAAAAACTAAAAGATGCAGAACGTGATAATATTTATAACGAATTTATTGACAGAGAAAAAGAAATAATCACTGGAACAGTTCAACGTGTTGAACGTGGGATTGTCTATATAGATTTGGGTAGAGTAGAAGGTATAATACCAGTTTCAGAACAAATAAAATCTGAAGAATATACTCCAAACAAAAGATTAAAACTTTTTATTAAAGAGGTTAAAAACACTACAAAAGGAGCTCAAATAATATTATCAAGGACAGATAATTCTCTAATAAAAAGATTATTTGAATTAGAAGTTCCGGAAATAAATGATGGAACTGTTGAGATTTTTAGCGTTGCAAGGGAACCTGGCTCAAGAACTAAGATCGCGGTATTCAGTAATGATGAAAATGTTGATCCAGTTGGCTCATGTGTAGGTTTCAGTGGAACCAGAGTTAAGTCTATTGTGGATGAGTTGAATGGCGAAAAACTTGATATTGTTATTTGGTCAAAAGATATTAATACTTTCATATCTAATAGTTTAAGTCCATCTGAAGTTATAGCTACATTCATTGACGAAGCTCAAAAAATATGCCGTGTAATTGTTTCAGAAGATCAATTATCTTTAGCTATCGGAAAAGAAGGACAAAACGCTAGACTTGCAGCTAAGTTAACGAACTGGAAAATAGACATCAAAGGACTTAACCAATACTTAGAATCTTATGAAGATGGTAGCTTGTCTGTTGAATTCGATGGAGAAGTAGATTTTCTAGAATCTAATGGTATTGAAGTTAGAGATGAAGATAAAGAAAAAATTTTTGATAAAATTAAATATCATGAATCAGATGATATAGAAGAAATTGAAGATATTGAGGATACTGAAGAAGATAATTCTTTAGAATCTGAAAACGCCGAAATTGCAGAAGATTCTGAAAATTAAATGTATTTAAGTTTTGGAGTATTAAATGAAAACTAAAAAAATTCCTTTAAGAAAATGTGTTGTTTGTGGTGAAAATAAACCAAAGCAAGAACTAATAAGAGTTGTTTTTAATAAAGAAGACGGAGTTTCTGTAGATTTGACAAATAAGAAAAATGGCAGAGGGGCTTATTTATGCAAGGATTTAAAATGTATAAACAAGGCAAAGAAAAACAGAAGACTAAATCAGGTTTTAAAAACAGATGTAGACGCACTTATATATGAGGAGTTAATTAACCATGTAGAAGATTAATCAAAAGGAGGTCTTTGTATGGAAAAGATAAGAGTATATGAATTGGCAAAACAATTGAATGTTTCAACAAAAGACTTAATGAACAAATTAAAAGAAAACAAAATAGAAGTTAAAAGTCACATGTCAACATTAGATAAAGACCAAATATCAAAAGTTAAATCTTTTTATGAAAAACCAAAAAAAGTTCAAAATAATCAAAAGAACAGTAATTCAAAAAAAGAAAATAGACAAGATGTAAATAAAATTTCAAAAGAAAACGTGGAAAGTAAATCGCATACTGAAGCTAATAAACAAGATGATAATTCTAAAAAAAGATTTAAACCAAAACATCCAAGAAATAATGATGATGAATCTGTATCTCATTTCGATAAGATAAAACATAAAAACAAATCTGAAATGAATGAAAAGCATGATTCTAAAGATAAGAAAAAGAATAAGAATTTTAAAAATAACAAAAATAAAAATTCTAACAAAAATAAAAATAATACAAATAACAAGAATAATAGAAATAATAAAAATAAAAAAGAAGAAGTCATCAAGAATGAGCCAAAAGAACCTAAGAAATTTATTATTCAACCTACAATTACAGTAAAAGATTTATCTGAGAAAATAAGTGTATCTATTAGTGAATTAATAATGAAACTAATGGAATTAGGTATAATGGCAAATCAAAACCAAGAAATTGATTTTGATACTGCTAGTTTAGTGGCTGGTGAATTCAATGTTATCGTTGAACAAGATGAAGTCGAAGATTTTGATGACGATGACGTGTTTAACCTAGATTTTGAAGATAAGGATGAGGATTTAAAAGAAAGACCACCTGTCATCACTGTAATGGGACACGTTGACCATGGTAAAACATCTATACTTGACAGAATTAGAAATTCTAGAGTAGCTGGTAGAGAAGCCGGAGGGATTACACAACATATTGGTGCGTATACTATTAGAGTTAACGACAAAAAAATAGTATTTTTAGATACACCAGGTCACGAAGCTTTTACAGCAATGAGAAGTAGAGGAGCACAAGTAACAGATGTTTCAATATTGGTAGTTGCTGCAGATGATGGTGTAATGCCTCAAACAGTAGAAGCTATAAATCACTCAAAAGCCGCAGGCGTTCCAATAATTGTCGCTGTTAATAAAATAGATAAAGAAAATGCTAATATAGAAAGAGTAAAAACTGAATTAGCTGAAAATGGATTGGTACCTGAAGACTGGGGTGGAGATACAGTTTTAGTTCCAGTTTCTGCTAGAACAGGTGAAGGTATTGATGAATTACTTGAAATGATTTTAATGGTCGCGGAAATGGAAGAACTAAAAGCTAATCCAAATAGACTTGCTGTAGGTACTGTAATTGAAGCTCAGTTAGACAAGGGAAGAGGTCCAACTGCTACAATTTTAGTGCAAAAAGGTACTCTAAAACATTCGGATATGGTATTTAGTGGACAAGCAAGTGGTCGTATCAGAGCTATGTTTAATGATCAAGGAAAGCAAGTTAAAAAAGCAGGTCCTTCAACACCGGTATTGATTTTAGGTTTAAACGAAGTACCTGAAGCTGGCGATATGATATACGCTGTCAAAGATGAAAAAGAAGCTAGAAATTATGCTCAAAAAATAAAAGACCATAACCGTGAAGAACAAATCAAGTCTTCTTCAAACGTGAACTTAGACGAGTTATTTGGAAAAATTTCAGACGGAGAAACTAAAGATCTTAATATTATAATAAAAACTGATGTTAAAGGTACAATTGACGCTATTAAACAATCATTAATAAAATTAAGCAATGATGAAGTAAAAGTTAATATAATTCACGGTGCTGTCGGTGGTATTACTGAATCTGATGTTAACTTAGCATCTGCATCAAGTGCTATAATCATTGGTTTTAACGTAAGACCAACTCAAGTGGCTTTGGATATGGCAAAAAATGAATCTATAGAAATAAGAACTTATAGAGTTATATATGATGCTATAGAGGATGTAAAAAATGCAATTACTGGTATGTTAAAACCACAATATCAAGAAGAAGTTTTAGGGAGAGCTACAGTTAGAGATACTTTCAAAGTTCCAGGAGTAGGTACTGTTGCCGGAGTATATGTTAATACAGGAAAAGTAACTAGAAATGCTGTGGTTCGTTTGTTGAGAGATGAAATATTAATTTTCGAAGGTCCTATTTCTTCATTGAAGAGATATAAAGACGATGTTAAAGAATTGACTCAAGGATATGAGGGCGGTATGGGCCTAGAAAATTATAATGACATTAAGCCAGGAGATGTACTGGAAGCATACGTGCTAAACGAAGTACAAAGATAGGAGAATTATGAATATTAAAAGAGTAAGAAGAATTTCATCAGAAATCAAAAAAGTTATTTCAAGTTCTATAATTAATTCACTAAAAGATCCTAGGATTGACAAACTAAATGTTTCTGTTACAGACGTAAAAGTAACAAATGATTTGAGTTTTGCTACAGTATATATTGCGGTAATAGGCGATGATGAAAAGAAAAAACAAACTCTTGAAGGATTGAATAAAGCAAAAGGATTCTTAAAAAAACAAATTGGTGAAAGTGTAGATTTAAGACATGTACCACAACTGATTTTCAAAATTGATGAAACTAGTGAAAAAAGTATGCATATTGAAAATCTAATAAAATCAATTCACGAGGAAAATTATAATGAAGATTAATAATGAAATCTTGAAATTTAAAGAGCAATTGAAGGATGCAAATTCAATTGCTCTAATTTCTCACTTAGACCCAGATGGTGATAACTTAGGCTCATTAACTGCTTTATCAAAAAGTTTACTAAATTTAGGGAAAAAGGTATATCCAATTGAGTTTGACAAAATTCCTGAAAATTTAAAATTTCTTCCTAATTTGGATTTGTTATCAGATAATACAGATATTAATATTAATATGATAATTTGTCTAGATTGTGCTAATTATGAGAGATTAGGTAAGATTGATGAGTTATTTAACAAAGCAAAATACAGAATAAATATTGACCATCATCAAAGTAATGAGTTTTACGGTGACGTTAACATAGTAAAAAAAGGTTATAGTTCAACTTGCGAATTAGTATTTGATTTAATAAATGAAATTAATCTACCAATTGATAAAGAAATTTCCATGTCACTTTTAACAGGAATTTCAACTGATACTGGAAGATTTTTATATTCTGCTACAACTGCTGATACATTAGCTAAAGCTTCTAAATTAGTTGAATATGGTGCAGACATGATGAAAATCAATGAATTAATTTATCAATCAAAAAAATTTGAAGCACAACTTTTAGAAAATGAAGTTTTATCCAAGACTGAAATTTATAATGATTATGTTGCAATTGGTTTTGTAATGACAGATCAATTAAATAAGTATAATGTTGAAGTTTCAGATATTGACAGTGTAATTAATACTTTCAGAGATACTGACAAAATCAAAATATCAGTATTGGTTAAACAACAAACTGAAAATGAGTTCAAGGTAAGTTTTAGAAGCAAAGGTAATATTGATGTAGGATTAATTGCCAAAAATCTTGGTGGAGGCGGTCATAAGAATGCTGCTGCCACAAGAATTACCGGTGTTTATGACGCAGTGTTAAATAAAATAAAAGAAGAAATTGATAGATATGGATTGCGTAATTAATGTTTTTAAGGAAAAAGGATATACATCTCAAGATGTTGTTTCTATATGTAAAGGAATTTTAAAAACTAAAAAGATTGGACACGCTGGTACTCTAGATCCTGATGCTACTGGAGTTTTGTTATTAGGCGTTGGAAAAGGAACTAAAATAACAGAATATCTAATGCAATATGGTAAAACATATATATTTGAAATGGTTTTTGGTACAAGTACAGATACTCTTGATTTGTCTGGTGATGTCACAGGTTTTTCTGATAAAACATACGATAAAGAAAAATTAAAACAAATTTTAGATGATTTAAATGGTAAAACCATTGAACAAATACCTCCGATGTATTCCGCGGTTAAAGTAAATGGAAAAAAACTTTATGAATACGCAAGAGAAAATAAAGAAATTAAGAGGAAATCTAGAAAAATTACAATTTATAATATTAAACCATTACATCTTCTAGAAAATTCATGTATAATCAAAATTAGATGTTCTAAGGGAACGTATATTAGAGTTTTAATAGAAGATATTGCCAAAAAATTAGATAGATTAGCATACATGAAATCACTTATCAGAGTAAATTCTGGTGGTTTTGATATAAAAGATTCAATAAAAATAGAATCGCTTAGAAAATGTAATATTGACGATGTATCATTTTCAGTCTACGAAAGTTTAACAGAAATGAAATCTATAAAACTTGATGATAATTTATATAAAAAAATTACCAATGGTGTTAAAGTGAACATCAACCACAAAAACATTGATAATATCAAAGTAGTTTGTAAGAATAAATTTATTGGAATCGGCAGTATTGAAGATAATATTTTAAAAATGAATAAGGTATTTGACATATGCAAATAATTGATTTAGACAAAGATAATGTAAAAATTAATATTGATGCTATTACTTTAGGAAATTTTGACGGATTACATTTAGCACATCAAAAACTTATAAATAAATGTGTTAGCTTAGGTAAATCAGGGGTTATTATATTCAAGTCACATACTTCAGAAGTTTTAAAATACGATAAGTTTAAAAACATATTAACAACGGATGATAAAATAAATATATTAAAAAGAATGAATGTAGATTACTGCTTAATCAAGTCATTTGATAAAGCTTTTTTATCCCTTAAGCCTGAAGAGTTTTTAAATTATGTGAAAGAGCATACTAATTTCAAAAATTTAGTTGTGGGCAAAGATTTCAAATTCGGAATTAATGCATCTGGTAATGTATCTACTTTAGAAGATTTTCAAAAAGTTTTTAATTATAAGCTCTACACTATAGATGACCAATTTATTAAAAGTGTCCCTATTAGATCGACAACAATTCGTAAATTTTTAATGAGTGGAGACGTTGAGAATGCTAATTCAATGCTCTACAGACCATTTAGTATTAAGGGAGTTGTCGTCGACGGTAAACATAGAGGAAGAAATTTAGGTTATCCTACTGCTAATTTAGAATGTAAACAATATATTATACCAGCAGCTGGCGTTTATTATACTAATGTTATTTATGATAACAAAATATACAAAGGCATAACTTCTGTAGGAGAAAATCTAACCTACGATGAGCATGATGTAAAGATTGAAACTCATATTTTAGACTTTAAAGGTGATTTGTATGGAAAAATTTTGACATTAGTATTCATAAACAAAATAAGAGATAATGTAAAATTTAATTCTGAGATTGAACTTATCAATAAATTAAAAAGCGATTATAATTTTGCAAAAAACCAAGATTTAGATTTACATTTACAAGATTATATGATAATATAAATAAGTACTACTGTTACATTGATATTCGAAACCTCAACGATATCGCTGTAATGGTGAATATTAAATTTATGGAGGAAATTATGTACAACAAAGAAATCAAAGAAGAAATAATCAAAGAATACCAAACAAAAGAAGGAGACACTGGTTCTCCAGAAGTTCAAGTAGCTTTATTGACTTACAGAATAAACTACTTAACTGAACATTTAAAGTCTCATAAGAATGATCACCATTCAAGAAGAGGTCTTTTCAAAATGATCGGTAAAAGAAGAAATCTTCTTAACTATCTTAGCAATAAAGACATTGAAAGATACCGTGATTTAATTAAAAGATTAAACATTAGAAGATAATTGAAAGAGCGGGTTTTTCCGCTCTTTTTATTTATAAGGAGAATATATGATAAAAAAATATGAATATGATTTATGCGGTAAAAAAATAGAAGTTACGATTGGAAAAGTTGCTGAACAAGCTAATGGAGCATGTTTAATTCAATCTGGAGAAACTGTACTTCTAGTTACTGCTGTAGGATCAAAAGAGCCACGTGAGGGAGTTGATTTCTTCCCATTAACATGCGATTTTGAAGAAAAACTTTATTCTGTAGGAAAAATCCCAGGAGGATTTATAAAGCGTGAAGGTAGACCTAGTGAAAAAGCTACATTAACTGCTAGATTAATCGATAGACCTTTAAGACCATTATTCCCTGAAGGATATCATAATGATGTACAAGTTATAGCTACTGCACTTTCTGTGGATCAAGATAATACTCCCGATATTTTAGCTATGATAGGATCATCTATCGCATTGAGCATTTCGGATATTCCTTTCTTAGGACCTACTGGTTCTGTAGCCGTAGGAATGATTGATGGTGAATTTATTATAAATCCTACGCAAGAACAAAGAGATAAGTCTGATCTTGAATTAACTGTAGCTGGTACTAAAGATGCTATCATGATGGTTGAAGCTGGATGTAATAATATTACTGAAAAACAAGTGTTAAAAGCTATTCTTAGAGCACATGAAGAAATCAAGAAAATTTGTGAATTTATTGAATCAATTCAAAAAGAATGCGGAAAACCAAAACAAGAATTCGTTCAACCAGAAAAAAATGTAGAGTTAGATGAAGAAGTAAAATCATTCTGTATTGAAGATTTAAAGAAAATTACAGTTAATGAAGATAAATTAGATAGAGAAGATCACATTAATACTCTTAAAAAAGATGTAGTGAATCATTTTGTTGAAAAATATGATGAAAGTATAGCTTCAAAAGTTTCTACTATATATGATGATTTAGAAAAAGCAGAAGTAAGACGTTTAATATTAGAAGATCATATCAGACCTGATAATAGAAAACTTGATCAAATTAGAGAAATAACTTGTGATGTTGATATATTACCTAGACCACATGGTTCAGGTTTGTTTAAAAGGGGTCAAACTCAAGTTTTATCTGTTACAACATTAGGAACTCCATCTGATGCACAAGTATTAGATGGATTAATTGAACAAGAAGATAAAAGATATATGCATCAATACAACTTCCCACCTTATTCTGTAGGGGATGCAAGACCTTTAAGAAGTCCAGGTAGACGTGAAATTGGTCACGGCGCTTTAGCTGAAAGAGCTCTATTACCTGTAATTCCATCAGAAGAAGAATTCCCATACACAATAAGAGTAGTATCTGAAGTATTAAGTTCTAACGGTTCTAGTTCTCAAGCATCTGTTTGTGGCTCAACACTTAGTTTATTAAATGCAGGTGTTCCAATAAAAGAACCTGTTGCAGGTATTGCCATGGGATTGATTAAGGAAGATGATAATGTTGTAATTCTCTCTGATATTCAAGGTTTAGAAGATCACTTAGGAGATATGGATTTTAAAGTTGCAGGTACAAAAGATGGTATAACTGCATTGCAAATGGATATTAAAATTACTGGAATTTCTGAAGAAATATTAACTGAAGCTTTAGAAAGAGCTAGAGTTGGTAGACTTCATATATTATCATTAATGAACGAATGTATAAGTGAACCAAATAAAGAAATTTCAAAGTATGCTCCTAGAATTATGGTAATTAATATTGCACCTGAAAAAGTAAGAGAAGTTATTGGACCAGGTGGAAAAGTCATAAACAAAATTATTGATGAGACTGGCGTGAAAATTGATACCGAAGATGATGGTAAAATTACAGTAGCTGGTGAAAACACTGAAAGTGCTCAAAGAGCCATAGATATGATTAAAGAAATAGTTAGAGAACCTGAAGTCGGTGAAAAATATTTAGGAAGAGTTACTAAGATTATGAATTTTGGTGCTTTTGTTGAAATATTACCTGGAAAAGAAGGTCTTCTTCACATATCTAATATAGCACATGAAAGAACTAATAAAGTTGAAGATGTTTTAAAAGAAAACGATGAAATAATGGTAAAGCTTATGGATATAGATGAACAAGGTAAGATGACACTGTCCAGAAAAGCTCTTTTACCAAAACCAGAAAGAAAAGAAAAGAAGAATTTTGATAAAAAATCTGAAGATAAAAATATAGAAGATAAATAATTAATAGTTGAGTAATATATTACTCAACTATATTTTTGAAAGGGGACATTATGAAAGTTAAAATAATTAATAAATCTAATAACCCTCTACCAAAATATTCAACAATTGGGTCTAGTGGTATGGATTTGAGAGCTTATACTGAAAATGATATAACTTTAAAACCACTTGAAAGAACTCTTGTACCTACTGGAATATATATTGCGATTCCAGAAGGTTATGAGGTTCAAATCAGACCAAGAAGTGGTTTGAGTATTAAACATGGAATAACTCTGATAAATTGTGTTGGTACTATAGACAGTGATTACAGAGGAGAATTAAAAATTCCTGTAGTCAATTTGTCGAATGAGGAATATACAATTTCATCTGGGGATAGAATTTGTCAAATGATACTTCAAAAATACGAAAATATTCAATTTGAGGAAGTTGAAGTACTAGATGAAACAGATAGAAATGATGGCGGATTTGGCCATACAGGCTACTAATTATGGCTAGAAATACTAAATCACGAAACAAAACTCAATCAAAATCTAATAGCAAAAAAAATGCTAAATCTTCGACAAAATTAATAATTATATTAGTGTTAATTATTTCACTTATTTTTATGGCTAGTAGCAGAGTTGGTGTTTTGGGAATTATTGTAAAAAATATATACTTTAATACTTTTGGCATCTTTTCATACGTTTTTATATCATTAGGTATACTGTATACAATATCGACGATATCTGATATAAACCATGGAAATAAACTAAGAAAAATTACTTATATATTGGCTGTTTCTTCAATTTTCGTAATGAGTTTAATTAGTATATCAAACTATCCAAATCTTAATATTAATCAAAGGATTGATTTGAATTTAAATTTAGCAAATGACTACAGTGGTATTGGAGTAATTGGAGCTATTATAGCATCAATATTAAACATTGCTATAGGCTACATAGGTTTATATGTTGCACTCGTTTTTTGTTCTTTGTTTTTTATATCTGCAATAATGAATTTAACTTTAAAAGAGTTATTTCAAGAATTTTTTACTTTTGTTAAAAAGACATTTATAGATATAAAAACAAAAAATAAAAAGAACAAAAAAAATAAAAGTATCGAAAAATCACACGAGATTAAGCAAAATAAACCTATAAAAGAAAGAATTTCTAAAAATCCTATTAAAGAAAAGTCTGATTTAAATAAATCTATAGAATATGAACCTCCAAAACCAAAACTCAACGATTATAAATCGAATGAAAAAGAATCTGGAGAACAACTATCTGTTATAGACTTTGGTGAATTCTCTGGACAAAGTAATTATACTTTTCCTCCATTAGAACTTTTGAAAAATGCGGAATATGCGGAGGATAATGATGATTCTGTATTACAGAAAGCAAAGATGATTGAAGAAACTCTAAAAAACTTTTCAATAGATGCGACTGTTGTTCAGATTGATAGAGGTCCTACTGTTACTTGCTACGAATTAGAGCCTAAAGCAGGCGTCAAAGTTTCAAGGATAGTTAATCTGGCAGATGACTTATCACTTTCATTGGCTACTAGTGGAATTAGAATACAAGCTCCAATTCCCGGTAAATCTGTAGTAGGAATTGAAGTAGAAAATGACGTTAAAAATTCTGTAATGTTAAAAGAGATTTTAATGTCTGATAATTTTGTAAAAGAAAAATCAATGATGCCAATAGCTTTAGGAAAAGATATTTCTGGGAAATGTATTGTAACTTCTGTTGATAAGATGCCACACCTACTTATAGCAGGAGCTACTGGTAGTGGTAAATCTGTTTGCATCAATACCATAATAATGAGTATTTTGTATAAGTCAAATCCAAATGATGTAAAACTTATATTGATTGATCCAAAAGTTGTAGAATTGAGCATATATAACAATATCCCACATCTTGCTATTCCAGTTGTTACGGATCCAAAAAAAGCAAGTGCCGCTTTAAATTGGGCTGTAAGAGAGATGGAAAGAAGATACCAAATATTTTCAGAGAATCATGTTCGAGATATCAAAGCTTACAATAAGAAAAATAAAAATGATGAACTTGAAAAACTACCTTATATTGTTATTATAATAGATGAGTTAAGTGATTTAATGATGGTCTCAGCAAATGATGTTGAAGATGCTATTTGTAGACTAGCTCAAATGGCAAGGGCATGTGGTATCCATTTAATCATTGCAACTCAGAGACCAACAGTGGATGTAATTACTGGTACAATAAAAGCAAATGTACCGTCTAGAATTTCTTTTGCTGTTAGTAGCCAAATAGATTCTAGGACTATTTTAGATCAATCTGGTGCAGAAAAGCTTATAGGAAGAGGGGATATGTTATTTTTCCCATCATCAATGGCAAAACCTAGTAGAGTTCAAGGCGCTTTTATTTCTGATGAAGAAGTAGACAATGTGGTTAAATTTTTAATAAATAAAAATGAAACTAATTATAAAGAAGAAATCATAGAAGACATAGATAAATCAGAAAGTATAGATCTTGAAGATGACGATACAGATATTCTATTTACAGATGCTGTAGAAATGATTTTGAAAGAAGATTCTGCATCAATTTCTCTATTACAAAGAAAATTAAAAATAGGATATGCTAGAGCGGGAAGAATTATAGATCAAATGGAAGAAAAAGGTATTGTTGGTCCTAGTGAGGGAAGCAAGCCTAGAAAAATTTTAATACCTAAAGATTATTTAGAAAGACGTGATTGATATGAATATTGCAAATAAGTTCACAACATTAAGAGTAATTTTAATACCATTTTTTGTAGCATCATTACTGATATTCAAAACAGACAATTATATACCTGCGTTAATATTTATAATCTCTGCAATAACAGATTTTATTGATGGTCAACTCGCTAGAAGGAAAAATTTAGTTACTACATTTGGAAAGTTTATGGATCCATTAGCAGACAAAATGTTGAGTTGCAGTGCATTAATTGTCCTAGTACAACTAGGAAAAGTTCCTGCATGGAGCGTGGTTATAGTTGTATTAAGAGAACTTACTATTAGCGGTTTCAGAATATTAGCTGCATCTAATGGAGTTACATTAGCAGCAAGTTATTGGGGAAAATCAAAAACTATGACACAATTTATCGCTATTGTTTTAATTTTAATTAATACTGCGGATAAATTAGGGTTTGCTTTAGATATGTACCTATATTATATATCGATTGTATTAACTGTAATCAGCTTATGTGATTATATTTTTAAGAATGTTAATGTATTAGATTTAAAAAATATATAATTATTTTTTGGTTTGTGGTATAATAAACACAAGAACTTATGTTCTGTTTAATTTTTAGGAGGTAGTCATGGATTTTGCTAATGGATCTGAAAAAGATCAAGCTTTAAGAGAAGCTTTTGCAAGCATTGAAAAACAATTTGGAAAAGGCTCTATAATGAAACTCGGAGATCATGTTCAAAAAGATATCGAAGCTATTCCTACTGGAGCTATAAATTTGGATGTTGCCTTAGGAATAGGTGGCTTACCAAGAGGTAGAGTTATTGAGATTTATGGACCTGAATCTTCTGGTAAAACAACTTTGGCACTCCATGTAGTTGCTGAAGCACAAAAGATGGGTGGTACTGCAGCTTTTATCGATGCTGAACACGCATTAGACGCAATTTATGCTAAAAACTTAGGTGTAGATACAGACAATCTTATCATTTCACAACCAGATACAGGTGAACAAGCTTTAGGAATATGTGATTCTCTTGTAAGAAGTTCTGCTGTAGATATTATTATCATTGACTCTGTTGCAGCACTAGTTCCAAGAGCTGAAATAGAAGGAAATATGGGAGACAGCCATGTTGGTCTACAAGCAAGACTAATGTCTCAAGCTTTACGTAAATTAACAGGTGTTATTTCCAAGAGCAATTGTACAGTTATTTTCATTAACCAACTTAGAGAAAAAGTTGGAATAATGTTTGGTAATCCAGAAGTTACAACGGGTGGTAGAGCTTTAAAATTCTATTCTTCAGTTAGAATTGAAATTAGAAGAGGAGAAGCTATTAGAAAAGGTGACGATATTGTTGGAAATCGTACTAAAGTTAAAATCGTCAAAAACAAAGTAGCACCTCCATTTAAACAAGTAGAATTCGACATTATGTACGGAGAAGGTATTTCTAAAATAGGTACAATATTAGACTTAGCCACTGACTGCAAAGTTGTAAAAAAAGCAGGTGCTTGGTACAGTTATGAAGATGAAAAATTAGGTCAAGGTAGAGAAAACTCCAAAGTATTTTTAGAAGAAAACCCAAAAATACTTGAAGAAATTATCGATAAAACTTATGAATTTTATGGATTAAGATCAAAAGAGGATTCGGAGGCTATCAAAAAAGAAAATAACGATGATATAAAAGACAAATCGAATAACGAAATAAGTGAGGATGAATTAGACTAGGGCAAGTATTACTTGCCCATTATTTCTATTATGAAGATATTATTTTTTACAGATACACATATA
Organism: Finegoldia dalianensis; assembly: GCF_046255015.1. Taxonomy (NCBI): domain Bacteria; kingdom Bacillati; phylum Bacillota; class Tissierellia; order Tissierellales; family Peptoniphilaceae; genus Finegoldia; species Finegoldia dalianensis. Next base: position 206,476 of record NZ_JBDLBQ010000001.1, on the reverse strand, counting down.
AAATCTAGAAATCCTAGATCTAGAATTGACGATTACGAAGATTCTATTTATAAAAAAATTGAAGAAATAAGAGAAATATCAATAAATGAAAATGTTGACATGATACTTCACGGTGGAGATTTGTTTGATAAAGCAGATGTTGGAATAAAAACAGCATCTAAATTTGGTAAATTATTTCAAACTTTTCCGAAGAAAATTCACATAATAAGTGGGAATCATGATATATATGGTTATAATCCAAACTCTATAGATAGAGCTATGATGGGACTATACAATTCATTAGATGTATTAGAACTAGTTGAAGAAGATAATCCTATTATCATGGAAAGGGATGGTTTGAGGGTTCAAATATCTGGCCAACCATATACTCATGATATTGATTCATCTGATAAATCCTATTATTATCCTAAAAGATTAGATAATGTAGACTATCATATACTAATGATACACAGCTTTTTATTGTATAAGAAATTTATTGAACAAATTGAGTATACTTTAATCGATCAAATTATGGATACTGATTGTGATATTGTTTTAAGTGGTCACTATCATACTGGATTTAAAACTGTAAAGGTCAATGAAAAGTTTTTTGCAAATCCAGGAAGTATTGCTAGAATGACTAATACTGAATCAGAAAGAAAAAGAATACCTAAGGTCTTGATAATCGAACTTACAAAAAATGATATCAAAATTGAAGAAATTTTTCTAAAAAGTGCTAAAAATAGTAGTGAAATTTTTTCTAATGATAAATTAAACCCGTATTCTATTAAAAACAAAAGCCTACTAGATATAAAAGAAAGACTATCAATGTTATCAAGCAATCCGATTATAGACATCAATAACAACTTAAAATCCATAGGAAGAGAAATGAAAATAGATGAAGAAATTATTGATGAAGCCATAAGGAGAATAGAATAATGTATATTACCGATATATATTTAACTAATTTTCAGTCATACGAACAAGGTCATTTTGAGCTTTCAGAAAAAGTAAACTTAATTACAGGTGCTTCTGATAGTGGGAAAACCGCCTTGATAAGAGCTCTATCATGGGTCTTATTCAATGATTACACAACGGATTTATTAATCAGAAATGGATACAATAATGTTGAAGTCAAAATTGTATTTAACAACGGTAATTTTATTTTAAGAGGTAGAAAAGGTAATACTAATTATTACTACATTAAAAACAATCCTGATAGTGAAGATATTAAGAAATATGAAAACTTCGGTAGAGAAATACCATCAGAAATTCAAAATGATTTTCTTTTTAAAAAAGTTAATCTCTTGAACGAGAAATACAATATTTTAATCGCTTCACAATTAGAAAATTCATTTTTACTGTCAGAAACAGATTCTACAAAAGCAAATGCTATCGGGAAACTAGTAAATATTGATATACTAGACAATGCATCCAGAAATGTCTCAAGAGAAATAAAAAGCACAAAAGGAGAATTAAATTTTAAAAAAAGTTTTATCAACGAAAAAGAAGAATCTCTAAATAAATATGATTATTTAAATGAAGAAAAAATAAAAATTGACAACCTAAAAGTTTTATACAATAATTTAGCCAAAAATTTTGAAAAATTAAATATATTGAAAACATTATCCATTAAACTTTCTGAATTAAATGTCAGGATTAAAAATGGTTATAAATACTTAGATAAATACAAGGGACTAGATATTTGTTCAGAAACTTTGCAGAATACAGAAGATAATATTTCTTCCTTCTCAAAACTTAATCAATTATATGAGTATTATCAGCAAATAATAAAAGGTATCAAATCTAGTAATGTAAAATTGAATAATTTAAGATATACGGATTTGGTATCAGAAATTATTGATAGCATCGATAAAAATCTTACACTATTGAAGTTTTTAAAACCATTACATGAAAGATTTACTTATGTAAATAGTAGTTTTAAAAATTATGAAAGTAAATTAGAAAAATTTAAACAAGTGCATAAATCCTATAATATCTTATTAAATACTCAAAATGATATCCAAATTTTAAATCAGTTATCTAATTTAAATGAAAATTACTATAGAATTAACCAAGAAATAAGGGATAATAGTCAGGTATTAACAAGTATTAATACATCTAAAGTATCAGAATTAACAAATAGAATTGATAGAAACAAAGAAAAATATATACAACTATATAAACTTAACATTTCATATCTAAAAATTAATAAAATCATTTTAGACCAAAATGATAAATTAGATAAATTGAATTCTATCAATAATTTACAAATTATATTATTAAATATTAACAAAGCTTTCGAATTGTTAACCAAACTAAAAATAATAAAAAACACCTTAGATGAAAAACAAGAGATTTATCAACAGAATACTATACTATTAGCTGAATGTAATTTTTTAATAGATGACTTGATAAATAAATACAAAGAAAATCTTTACAAAGAAAAAATATGTCCATTTTGTCTAAGTGAAATAGATGAAAATCATGTTACTCAAATAGTAAAGGAGTTAAGGAAATAATGAATACTAATGAACGTTTTAACAACATAAAAGAAAGACTTGATAAAGCTAAAGAAGAAAAAAATAGAGCCGAAATTGCGTTAGAAAATTTAGAGAAGCAAAAAGAAGATATACTTAACCAGTTGAAAGAATTAAATATAGATCCTGAAAATCTTGAATCAGAAATTACTAAACTTCAAAATCAAATCGAACAAGATTTACAAAAAGCTGAGGAGCTTCTTCCTGATGCAAAAATTTGATTTAACTCAAATTCAATCCAAAATCACTTCTCTGGAAATTAAGTATCAAAGTGAATTAGCGGTAAAAAAATCAATAGAAGAAGAAATATTAGCTACAAAAAAAAGCATTGATGCCCTTGAAAAGCAAATAGAAAAACTTGAGATCATCAAAATGCTCTATGACAAGACTTCAGAATATTCAAGAGAACAAGCTAAAATTCAAATAGAAAACCTTGTAAGTAGATGTTTAAGTTATATTTTTGAAAAAGAAATGAATTTTAAAATCGAAATAAAAATTAAAAATAACAATCCTTCTGCCAAGTTTTTTATAGAAGAGGACTTGGATATTGATGGTGAGATCAAAACTTTTACCTACGATATTGTCGATGCTAGAGGTGGGGGAGTAGTAGACATAGTTTCTTTGGCACTAAGAATTTCTTTTATCATGTTGTATGAGAATAGTCTTGCCAATATTATTGTACTTGATGAACCTTGTAAGCATGTTAGTGAAGACTATATACACAATGTAGCAAATTTTATCAATGAAATTAGTGAAGAATACAATAAACAAATTATAATGATTTCCCATAACGCTCACTTATCTGCTATTGGAGATATTAACTATAGAATTACAAATAGAAATAATACATCTGAAATAGATGTTATATAATTTTCTATTATATATCTAAATATTGACAATCAACGGTATTTGTACTACACTAAAAGAGTAAATTTATCCAAAAGATTTATTTAATGAATATTGAAAATTGAATAAAGGGGGTGTATTTATGAGCACCGCGACATCTTTAATAATTGGTATTCTTGCTGCAATATTAGGTATTGTAATAGGTTTCTTTTTGAGAAAAAGCATGGCTGAGAAAAAAATCAGAAGCGCTGAAGATTATGCTGTTAAAATAATTGAAGATGCAAACAAAGATGCTGAAGCTAAGAAAAAAGAACTATTAGTAGAAGCAAAAGATGAAATCTTTAAGATGAAAAGTGATTTAGATCGTGAAAACAAATCTCGATTGAAAGAAATCAGTCGTCAAGAAGATAGACTTAATTCTAAAGAAGAAAATTTAGAACGAAAAAATGCATCATTAGAGAAGAAACATAAAAAGCTAGATTCAGAATTAAAGAAAGCTGACGATATGCAACAAAAAATTCAATCCATAATAGATGAAAAGGAATTAGAATTGGAAAAAGTTGCAGGATTAACAAGCGATGAAGCCAAGGACATTGTTCTTGATAGAGTTAAATCTGAAACAATACGTGAGCAAGCTGCTATTATTAAAGAAATCGAATCCAAAACTAAGGAAGAATCTGAAAAATTTGCAAGAGAAATCATTAGTACATCAATTCAAAGATATGCTGCAGATCAAGTAGCGGAATCTACTGTGTCTGTTGTTAATTTACCTAATGATGATATGAAAGGTAGAATCATTGGTCGTGAAGGTAGAAACATAAGAGCATTTGAAACTTTAACAGGTGTAGATTTAATAATTGATGATACTCCAGAAGCTGTTGTATTATCAGCTTTTGATCCTGTAAGACGTGAAATTGCAAGAATCGCTTTAGAAAAACTTATAGTTGATGGAAGAATTCATCCTACTAGAATTGAAGAAATGGTTGAAAAAGCCAAGAAAGAAGTAGATAATACTATAAGAGAAAAAGGCGAAGAAGCTTGTGATGAAACTAATGTACATGGTTTACATCCAGAATTGATTAAAATTCTAGGTAAACTACATTACAGAACAAGTTATGGACAAAATGTTCTTAAACATTCTATTGAGGTATCTAATATCGCTGGAATGCTTGCAAGTGAACTAGGAGTAAACGTGAAATTAGCTAAAAGAGGTGGATTACTTCACGATTTAGGAAAAGCAATTGACCACGAAATCGAAGGACCACACGTTGAACTAGGCGTTAACGCCGCTAAAAGATTCAAAGAGCCTAAAGATGTTATCAATTGTATTGAGGCTCATCATGGAGATGTTGAACCGACATGTATCGAATCTATATTAGTTCAATCTGCTGATGCAATATCAGCAGCAAGACCTGGAGCTAGACGTGAATCTATGGAAAACTATATCCAAAGATTAGAAAATCTAGAACAAATAGCTAATTCATTTGATGGTATTGAAAGTTCTTATGCTATACAAGCCGGTAGAGAAATCAGAATTATGGTTAAACCAGAAGTTATTGATGAAAGCGCTATGGTTATATTAGCAAAAGATGTAGCTCATAAAATTGAAAGTGAATTAGAATATCCTGGACAAATTAAAGTAAATGTCATAAGAGAAAATAGGGTATCTGATTACGCAAAATAGGAATTAACTTAGAAGGTCAACATTTGTTGACCTTCTTCTAATATGAAAAACTTTAAAAGGATTTAAAAATGATTGATATGCACGTGCATTCTACAGAAAGTGATGGAAGATTAAGTATTGAAGTAATTCAAAAAACTGCAAATAAAAATCATATAGATGAAATTGCAATTACTGATCATGATATTTTAATGTCTGCTGATCCAGAACTTTGTAATACTAACATCATTAAAGCTGTAGAATTTGGTATAACTTACAAAAACAAAGAAGTACATATTCTTGGGTATTATGTAGATAGTTCCAATGAAAACTTACGAAAAATTTCTGAATTAGCCATAAATGATAGAGCAAATAGAATTGATATTTTTGAGAAAAATTTTGCTAAATTCAGAATCAAAATTGACAAAGAAAAAGTCCTAAATTATAGTAAGGATAAAGTTTTTTCTAGAAGTAATTTAGCTCAATATTTAGTAGATATTAATATATGCAAAAATAAAAACGAAGCTTTTAACGAATATTTATCTCCAAAAGGTAAATGTTATGTCGCAAAAAACTTCACATCACTACAAAACATTATTGATTCTATAAAATCAGCTAATGGAGTATGTGTTTTAGCACATCCTATAACATTGAATGATGATAATATTGTAGATGATATCATAGAAATGGGTATTGATGGAATTGAAGTAATTAATTCAAAGCATTCATTTACTGATATCAAAAAATATTTAAATATAGCTATAAAAAACAAACTAATATATACAGCAGGAAGCGACTGTCATGGAAAGCAGTTTGATGGTAACTATTTAATGGGAAATTTTGCATTAAATTATACAACACTTAAATCTATAAAAAAACTACACGAATTAAGGAGCAATTATGTTATCAAATAAAATTAACAGTATAAATCCATCTTTAACACTTGAGTTGAGTGCTAAAATTAATAAATTAAAAAAAGAAGGAATAAAAGTCTATAACTTTACAGTTGGAGAACCAGACTTCAAGACTCCAAGATATATAATTGATAAAACTTTAGAGTACTTGGATAACGGAATTGTGAGATATACTGATACTAGCGGAATACCTAATTTACGAGAAGAAATAAGTTTAAAACTTAACAAATGTAATCATATAAAATGCGATAAAGATTCTATAGTTGTATCCACTGGTGCTAAACAAGCAATAGTTAATAGCTTATTTGCATTAACAAATCCTAATGATGAAGTTCTTATACCATCTCCATATTGGTTAAGTTATCCTGAAATGTGTAAATTAACAGATTGTAAGCCTGTCATTTTACCATATAACGAAAACTTCAAAGTCGATGTCGATATATTAAACCAATATAAAAACTCAAACATTAAATGTCTTATATTAAATAATCCTTCTAATCCTACAGGAGTTATCTATTCAGAAGAAGAATTACTTAGTATTGGTAATTGGGCTGTCGAAAATAATGTATATATTATATCTGATGAAATTTACGAAAGATTATCATATGATAAAGATTTTATAAGTATAGCCTCATTATCTGATGAAATTAATGAGATAACAATAACAATTAATGGTTTTTCAAAGGCTTATGCAATGACTGGATTTAGGTTGGGATATTCTTGTAGCACTAATGAGGTCTCTAAGCTCATAAAAAGACTTCAAGGACATATTACATCCAATGCTAATACATTGAGCCAAATAGCCGGTTTAACAGCGTTAAAAGACGAATCTGATGAAGTAGAGCAAATGATTGGTGAATTTAAGTCCAGAAGAGACTATATAGTATCCAAACTAGATGAATTTGACATAGAATATATTTATCCAGCAGGAGCATTCTATATATTCATTAAAATAGATCAATTTTATAATAGTACAATTAATAATTCTTTAGAATTATGTAATGAATTGCTTTCCAAATATAACGTTGCATTCGTACCAGGTATTGTTTTTGGAGACGACAAATATATTAGAATGAGCTATGCAACAAGTATTGAAGACATTAAACAAGGATTAGAAAACTTAAAAAATTTTATAGTAGATCAAAAAATATAGCAAATTTTAATTGCTATATTTTTTTGACAATAGAGGAGGTTTTTGATAAAATTACAATGTCACAAAATAATAATTTTGTGACATTGTATATGAAAAATTTGGAGGTACTATGAACTATGAATAGCTATCCTATGATACTTATGGACTTTTTAGACTACTTAGAAACTATTAAAGGACGTTCGTCAAATACAGTTAAAGAATATGCTTACGATATCAATTTAATGATTAAATACATTATAGCGCGTAAGCAAAATATAAAATTAAAATCATTTGATGATATTGTTCAGATTGATTCTTCTAATGTAGATTTGAATTTTTTCAAAAATATTGATGTTATTGATCTGCATTCTTTTATGGGATTTTTAGATCATAATAGATCCAATGGTTCGTCTACACGCAGTCGTAAAACTTCTAGTATCAGAACGTTTTATAAGTATCTTATCAATATTAGAAAACTTGATATAATAAACCCTGCAGAACTCTTAGATTCGCCAAAAAAAAATATTAGACAACCAGTATATCTTACTCTAGATGAATCACTAAATTTACTTAAAGTTATACTACGTGAAAAAGATGAAGAAATAAAAGCTCGTGATTACTGTATTACAGTGTTATTTTTAAACTGTGGCATGAGACTATCAGAGCTTAGTAGCATAAACATCGATCATATAAAAACAAATACATTGAGAGTTATCGGTAAAGGAAACAAAGAAAGAACTGTTTATCTAAATGATATGTGTTTAGATGCTTTAGATAATTATCTTAAAATAAGACCAGAAATCGATAATGACGCACTATTTATCAGCAAAAAAAGAAATCGAATGAGCAATCGTGCAATACAGTACAGAATAGAACATTATTTAAAAGTTGGTGGATTTGACACTAGTATATACAGTGTTCATAAATTACGCCACACAGCAGCTACTTTAATGTATCAATATGGTGATGTCGATATAAAAGTATTACAAGAGATTTTAGGACATGAATCAGTGTCAACAACACAAATTTACACACATGTAGATAATAATAGTTTAAGAAATGCAGTAAATAAGAACCCTCTTAATAGCTTGAACAACGATTTAAAAAATAATAAGTAAGAAAAACAAAAAGATCAAGACATGCGCTTGATCTTCATTACTGTTATTAGATAGTATTAGGAGTATAACAGTATCTTATTTATTTATTAAAGGTATGTTCAAATGTTCGCCTACTTTAATTGAGCTACCCTCTATAAATCTATTGTATTGTTTTATTATAGATATAAATTGTCTTGTACTCATATTATCTGGTTTGAATTTTATAGAAATTTTCCATAATGAATCTGATGGTTCTACGATATAATACTCAGTGTTATATTCTTGATTCTGATAATTACCATAACTAAGATTAGACGTTAATACTAAAATCATCAAAGACAATGCTACAAAACAAATCGATATAAATCTAAAAAATTTGAACTTATTTGTAATTTTATATTTTTTCATATTTCCTCCCGTTCAGAAACTATTTTCTGTACATATGTTCTATGTTTTTATTCTACAACATATGTTCTTATATGTCAACAAAAATTTTTATGTTCTATTAAAAAAGGAAACAAATGTTTCATTTCTTGAAGAAATATGATATAATCAAGAAAAGAATAGAAAAGGAGTATATTAATGTACGATGATTTAACCTCTAAGCAAATAGAAATATTAAAATTTATAAAAAGATATATAGATTACAAAGGATATCCCCCTGCTATTCGTGAAATTGGTGATAGTTTGAATATCAATTCTACATCAACTGTTCATAACAATATTTTGAAATTAGAAATGAAGGGTTATTTAAGAAGAGATCCTTTAAAAAATAGAGCTTTAGAAATTATAGATAGTGTTTATGAAGAACAAGAAAACGAAATAAAAAAAGAGACTATAGATGTTCCTATTGTTGGAAAAGTTCAAGCTGGAATGCCAATTTTGGCCATAGAAAATGTCGAAGATACATTTCCTCTTCCTATTGAATATACATCACAAGGTGTAGTATTTATTTTGAAAGTCCAAGGAGAATCTATGATTGAAGATGGAATATTAAACGGTGATAAGATAATTGTACGAAAACAAAATACTGCAAATAATGGAGATATTGTCGTTGCATTAATGGATGAATCAGCAACTGTTAAAAGGTTTTACAGACATTCAGACCATATTGAACTAAGACCTTCTAATTCAACTATGTATCCTATTATTGTAAAAGATGTAGAAATTTTAGGAAAAGTTATTGGCCTATACAGAACTATTTATTAAATAATACCAAGAAAGCCTTCTTATTTTGCAATAGGAAGGCTTTTATTAATTTAGATTAGATTTTTATTTTTTAAATTCTTAACAACTTTCATACAAGCAAGTAATGCTTGATTATAACTTAGTGATCCTTGAAAATAAGCTACATATGGCTCTCTTAATGGACCGTCAGCTGAAATCTCTATACTAGAACCATCAATAAAGCTTCCAGATGCCATTATAACTTTATCATCATATCCTGGCATATCCCAAGGATAAGGAACTACGTGTGAATCTACAACAGATGATTCTTGAATAGATCTACAAAATTCAACAACTCTTTCTTCATTTTTTAAAATAATCGCACAAATTATATCACTTCTTTTATCTTCCACATCAGGTATTGTTTTAAATCCCAATTTTTTAAATACATGAGAAAATAATAATGCTGATTTCATAGCTTCTATTGTAATCTTGGGAGCCATAAATAACCCTTGCAGTGTGTTTCTAGTAGTGCCAAAAGTTATTCCTACTTCCTTCCCTATTCCTGGTGCTGTTAATGTATTCGCTACCCTATCGATGATGGATTTTTTACCAGCAATATATCCACCAGAAAGCGCTATTCCACCACCTGGATTTTTTATTAAAGATCCAGCAATAACATCACATCCAACCTCAATAGGTTCTTTGTATTCAGTGAACTCTCCGTAACAGTTGTCAACCATGATGATAATTTCGGGAAATTTTTCTTTGATAAATTTAGCCGCTTTTTCAATTTGTTCAATATTTATAGCATTTCTCAAGCTATATCCTGTTGATCTTTGAATAGCAATCATTTTTACCGAAGAGTCTATTTTAGATTCTACAGATTCTAAATCTATATTATTATCTACCAAATCGACATAGTCAAAGTCAATACCATACTCTTTTAAATTGCATGGTGAATTACCTTCTATGCCTATCACTTCTTGTAATGTATCGTAAGGCAAACCCGTAATATATAACAACTTATCTCCAGGTAATAATACGCCCTTCATCAATAAGCTTAAAGCGTGGGTTCCAGAAGCAATTGAAGGTCTAACAAGACAGTCTTCTGCCTTAAAAATATCCCTAAAAATCGCTTCACATTTATCTCTTCCAACGTCTCCATATCCGTATCCAGTTGTTGATGCAAAATCTGTAGCTTGTAACTTATTATCTTGGAAAGCTTTCAAAACCTTAAGTTGATTAACAAACTCCAAATTCTCCAATTCTTTAAATTTATCTGATAGTTGATTATTACTTTTTATTACTGTATCGTAGCTATAATCATCTACATCATACCATTCTTTTATTTTATCTTTTATCATATAACCATTCTTTCACATTTTCCAAACAAATTTTTTCAATATCTTCAAATTTTTTAAAATCTTTCAAATTCATCCAATGAATTCTTTCATCTTGTCTGAACCAAGTTAATTGTCTCTTGGCATATTTTCTGCTATTTTTTTTCATTAAACTAACCATATCTTTAAAAGAGATCTCATTATTCAAATACATGAAAGCTTCTCTGTAACCTATAGCTTGTATTGATTGGGAATTTTCATCTGTCATTTCATAAATGTACTTACATTCGGCCATAAAGCCTTCATCGATCATATCATCCACTCTTTGATTAATCCTTTCATAAAGGATATGTCTATCATCATTTAATCCAATTATATAAAAATCATAATCATCGTTATAATGATCGAATTTGTCATTTATTTCGCTAAATTTATGACCAGTAAGCTTATACACTTCAATTGCTCTAATAACACGTCTGACATTGTTCATATGAATTTTATTTGCCGACTCAGTGTCTATATCTTCTAAGATTTCGTGAAGTTTTTGATTACCTTGTGATTCTGCAATATTTTCCAATTCATATCTTAATTTTTCATCAGACTTAACAGTGTTAAACTCTAATTTATGTGTTATAGAATTGATATATAATCCTGTTCCTCCAACAATAATTGGAATTTTGTTTTTAGATGAAATTTCTTCAATTTTTTCTATGCAAAGGATTTGAAATTGCTCTACATTAAAATTCTCATCTGGTTCAACTATATCTATCAAATGATGTTTTATTTCTTTCTGATATTTTAGTTCGACTTTTGCAGTACCAATATCCATATACTTATAGATTTGCATAGAATCTGCAGAAATAATCTGACTGTTTAATCTTTTTGCTAAAAAAATACTCAACCTGGTCTTCCCTACTCCAGTAGGTCCGACGATTACAATACATTTTTTTTTCATTTTATCCTCATAAACATTTTTTCTAAATCTTTTTCATTCATTTCAATAAAAGTTGGCCTTCCATGAGGACAAGTTAATGGATATTCACATTTAAATAAATCTTCTAAAAGTTTAATTATTTCAAAGTTACTTAATGTATCGCCGGCTTTTACGCTCATTTTACAAGATCTCTTTATTACTTTAGACTCTATTACGTCAAAAGGATCATTTGAATTCTTAGCAATAGTATCCAAAATATCAGTAAATAAAAACTCAGCATTTGAATTTCCAAATAAATAAGGAACAGCACGAATAACAACGGAATCATCTGAAAAAACATCACTTTCATATCCCAATTCTTCAAATATATTCTTGTTATTCGTATATATTTCCATTAATTCATCAGTTAAAGATATATTAATTGGAAAAGCTAAATTTTGAGATATTACTTCTTTATCTTGGATTTGTTTTGTTAATTTTTCATAATTAATTCTCTCATGACATGCATGTTGATCAAACAAATATATTTTACTGTCAAACTCATCCTTAGCTAAAATATACGTTTTGAATAAAACTGTTAGTATATCAAATTTTTCATATTTTTTTAAAGAAGATTCAACTTTAATTTGTTCACTATCTTTATTAAATAAATTATTTTGATTTACTATCTTGTTAGCACCAAAAAAATCTTCGGTAGTTTTTGGCTTTCTGATAATATCTTCTGCTTCATCTTTATATTTTATATTTCTCAAATTGCTTAATTTTGAATTATCATTAAAAAGGTTATAAGAATAAGTTGGCTCTGATACCTTATCGTATTTATAGTTAGTTAAGTTAGAATCAGATTCAAAATAATTTTTTCTTAAATCTTTGTACTTGTCATCATCAGGAATTGACTGGCTAATATTTGCAATTCGTGAATTATTTTCTAATAAAAATCTAACTTTTTTATTAAGATCTTCCAATATTTCATCTAAAATAGAAATTTTAACTTTTTGTTTATTTGGATGAACATTAACATCTACAAGCTTTGGATTTATTTCAAAAAACAACCAAAATAATGGAAATCTTCCATTAGGTATTACAGATTTATAATTAGATTCTACAGTATTTCTTATGTCTTCAGATTTAACAAATCTTCCATTTAGAAATATATATTGCATTTGTCTATTAGCTCTATACAAATTATTATTTGAAATATAGCCATGGATTTTGTAATCTCGTGAATTTATATCTATATCAATTAAATTATTTGACATCGAAGTACCAAATAAGTTAATAATATTCTCCCTAATTGAAGAATTCTTTTTAGTCTCAAACAGAGTTTTGTTATCCTTAATGTATTTAATTGAAACTTCTGTATTGCAAATAGCAAATTTGTACATTGTAGTTGTTATTAGATTTGCTTCTGTCTGGTCTGACTTCATAAATTTTTTTCTTACAGGCACATTGTAAAATAGATCCTTGATTATTATCTTAGTTCCTACATTCATTGCAACATCAGATTCACTTATAACCTTTGAATTTCTAAACTCAACTTTCTTCCCTATTTTTTCTGATTTTGTTCTCGTACTAACAGAAAGTTTACTCACAGCAAGAATACTAGCTAACGCTTCTCCTCTAAAACCTAATGTCCTTATATCATACAAATCATCAAATTTTTCAAGCTTACTAGTTGAGTGTCTTTTAAATGCTAATTCTATTTCATTTTTTTCAATTCCAGAACCATTATCGCTAACAGATATAAAATCTTTCCCACCATTTTTAATTTCTACAACAATGGTATCACTTCCAGCATCTATAGAGTTTTCAACCAACTCTTTTATAACTGAAACAGGTCTTTCAATAACTTCACCTGCTGCGATTTTTTGAATTGTATCTTCTGACAATAACTTAATCATCTTTATCACCTAATTTCGAAGCCTTAATAACAAGCTCATTCAAAAGTTGTAGGGACTGAAGAGGAGTAATCTCATTTATATTAATACTTTTAATTTCATCCTTGAAATTTTCCAATTCATTAATGTTTTTTTCATCGTCATCATCGTTATTAACTGTAAAATCTGCAATTGGCAAATCAATTTTAGTATCTTCCTTGTCAATTTCTTTTAAAATTGATTTTGCACGTTTTATGAGAGTCTTTGGCATTCCAGCTAACTCAGCTACTTCAATACCATAGCTTTTATCAGTCGAACCTCTACTTATTTTTCTTAAAAATATAATAGAGTCATTAGTTTCTTTTATATCGACTTTCATATTAATGAGATTATCCAACTTTTTTTCTAATTCTGTAAGTTCATGATAATGAGTTGCAAACAAAGTTTTTGCTTTTATATTCTTTGAAATATATTCAACGATAGCCCACGCAAGACTAAGTCCATCAAATGTCGATGTACCTCGACCTATTTCATCTAGAACTAACAAACTATTTGAAGTAGCATACTTGATAATATTGCTCATTTCTTTCATTTCTACCATGAAAGTAGATTCACCTTTAAATAAATTATCGCTTGATCCAATTCTTGTGAAAATCTTGTCCACAATCGAAATATTTGCCTTGGTAGCGGGTACGAATGAACCAATTTGGTTCAATATGCAAATTAGGGCTACTTGTCTAAGATACGTAGATTTACCACTCATATTAGGTCCAGTAATTAACTGTATATCATTTTTCCCTGATCCTATTAAAATATCATTAGCTATAAATTCAGATTGACCCACACTTAACTCCACTATAGGATGCCTGGATTCTAGTACATCAATTAATCCATAAGTATTGATATCAGGCTTAATATAATTATTCAAATAAGCACATTTAGCAAGTGAATTTGACACATCAATGATTGCAATCAGATCAGCTGATTTTTTTATTCTAGACAAATTCTCTAGAATCATTTTTCTAATATTCTCAAATATCTTATATTCAAGTTCAAAGATTTCATCCTCAGAATCTAATATTTTTGATTCTATAGCTTCTAATTGTTTAGTCTTAAATCTTGATGAATTAGTTAATGTTTGTCTTTTTTCATAATCATCTCCAACTTTATTTAAGTTAGATTTGGTTACATCTATGAAGTAACCAAGTTTTTTATTAAATACAATTTTTAAGTTTTTAATTCCTAATCTATCTTTTTCAGACATTTCGTATTCTACTAATTCATTTTTTCCATTCACCCTGTTATATCTCAACTGATCCAATTCAGTAGAAAAATTAGATTTTATTAAGTTTCCTTCTGTCAAAGTTATTGGAGGATCATCAACTATTGATTTATCAATTAAATCGTATATATCTTGTAAATCATCTAATTTTTCTCCTAATAATTGCATGTTTTTCTTATTGCAATTTAAAAGATTTTTTAAATAAGGAATCTTTTCAATAGAAACCTTTAGAGCAATTAAATCCTTGGCATTGGCACTTTTATATGATAATTTAGCTATCAGCCTATCCAAATCGTATATACCATCTAGGCAATCTTCTAAATTAACTAATAACTCATAATCTTCAAAAATTTCTTCAACTCTATTTTGTCTAGTTAGAATTTCTTCTTTATCCATCAATGGTCTTTCTAGATAACTATGCAATAGTCTAGATCCCATAGAAGTTTTTGTATGATTCAATACTCCGAACAAACTACCATTTTTAGAATTTGTATATAAGTTTTTTTGAATTTCTAGATTAATAACGCTATTAGAATCAATTTCCATAAACTCATTAATATAATATTTACTAGAGCTATTGATATGAACTAAATCCTCTTGATATCTGAATACATATTTTAATAAATTCGCAACACAAATATTAGTTGTTTCACTGTTGCTATTATCGTATTTTATCTTGCTATTAATGAAATCTAAAGCATTAGTGCTATTATTAACAGTTGTTAATACAATAGAAAACTTAGTTGCTATTGTTTCTAATGATTTAACAGAAAACTCATGATCATTAAATATTATTTCTTTTGGAGTAATTTTTGAAATCTCGTTTTCGATTATTTTATAAATATCATCAGATGTATTATTAGTATACGAAATATTACCTGTTGAAATATCTATATATGAAATAGCTACTTCATTTAATTTTCTTGAAATACTCATCAAGTAATTAAAATTTCCAGTGTCAGAATTTTCATTTTCTATTACTGTAGCAGGAGTATAGATTTTAATGATTCCTCTTTTAACTAAACCTTTTACCAATTTAGGATCTTCAAGTTGTTCACATATAGCAACCTTATATCCTTTTGATACCAATTTATTAATATATACATCACTCACATGGTAAGGAATACCACACATTGGACATTTTTGGTTTTCTCCACAGTCTCTTTGTGTCAAAACAATTTCAAGTTCTTTGGAAGCTAGTAATGCATCTTCAAAGAACATTTCGTAGAAATCTCCTAATCTAAAAAATAATATACAATCTTTGTTCTGTTCTTTTATTTCTTTGTATTGTTTAATCATAGGAGTATAACCCATATTAATCCACCATTTCCCCTGTTAATGCAAAAGAATTAAAATCTACAATTTTTGTATTTATTAATTTCCCTATATAAGATTTATCACATTTAACATTTACTAACTTAAATGTTCTAGTTCTTCCTGTCATTACTTCTGGATTATTCTTACTTTCCCCTTCAATTAATACTTCTTGTATAGTACCAAGGTATGATTTGTTCTTCTCGTAAAAAATCGGATAAGCAACATCCAAAAGTCTATCTAATCTATCTTGTTTTACATCTTCATCAACTTGATCTTCAAACAAGTCAGCTTTTGTTCCTGGTCTTCTGTTATATTTAAATGTAAAAGCTTGTTCGTATCCAACCTTTCTAACCACATCTAAAGTGTCTTGAAAATCTTCTTCTGTTTCTCCAGGAAATCCTACTATAATGTCTGTTGAAAAAGTAATTCCTTGTACGCTTTTCTTTAATTTTTCTATCTTCTCTAAGTAAGATTCCTTAGTATATCTTCTGTGCATTCTTTCTAAAACCGAATTTGACCCAGCTTGAAAAGGTAGATGAATGTTTTCGCAAACTTTATCTAATTTACCCATAGCGTCAATTAATTCATCCGAGATATCTTTAGGATGACTTGTCAAAAATCTTAATCTTTCAAGTCCTTCAACATCATTAACCTTAGTTAATAATTCTGTAAACGTAACAGGTTTATCAAGAGTTTTTCCGTAAGAATTTACATTTTGCCCAAGTAAAGTTATATCTTTATAGCCTTGATCTACCATTCTTTTCACTTCAGATAAAATACTTTCAACAGATCTACTTTGTTCTCTACCTCTTGCATAAGGGACTATGCAATAAGTGCAAAAGTTATTGCATCCTGTCATTATATTTACATATCCAACATATTCATTGTCTCTTTTGATAGCAATATCTTCGTCAATATCATCTTTTCTTTCAATATCTACAACTAATTTTCCGCTGCTTAGGTGTCTATCTATAAGATATGGTAATGAATTTATGTTATTTACTCCAAAGACTATATCTACCTGTGGATATCTTTCTCTAATTATATCTCTTGCTGGACCAGTCTGCATCATACATCCACATACAGCGATTAGCATATCGGGATTCTCTCTTTTTAAGTTTTTTAATGCTCCCAATTGTCCATAGACTTTCATTTCTGCATTTTCTCTTACCAAACAAGTATTAAAAATTATAAAATCTGCATCTAATTTTTCATCAGATTGTTCAAACCCCATATTTTCTAGTAATGTTTTGATTTTTTCAGAATCATGCTCGTTCATTTGACAACCATGAGTAATTATCGAATAAGTTGGGGTATGTTGGTGTCTATTTATAAATAAATTAACATAAGAATTTGAAGGCAATTTATTATTGTTTTCTTCCA
Source organism: Finegoldia dalianensis (assembly GCF_046255015.1). Lineage (NCBI taxonomy): Bacteria > Bacillati > Bacillota > Tissierellia > Tissierellales > Peptoniphilaceae > Finegoldia > Finegoldia dalianensis. The sequence goes on along the minus strand of NZ_JBDLBQ010000001.1, from coordinate 189,005 downwards.
TTTAAATCTCCTTTATAAAATATAAGCCATCGATATTCGACAGCTTATAAATAATTTCTATATTTTAATTAATGTAATTGTTATATTATCATCAGATTTATTAATTACATTTTTTAATAATGTATTGCATTTTTCTTTTACGTTTAAGTTTGATTTCAAAATATATTCAATACTCCTATTATCAATGAATTTGTAAAAACCATCTGTCGCCATTAATATTTGGTCATCATCGCTTAATTCTTTAATTATATAATCAGGTTTATCCATACTCAAAAAACCAAGTCCTCTTGTTATAGCATTTTTAAGATTTTCATTGTTTTTTACAACATGGTCTTTTGATATTTGATAAAACCCATATTCATTTTGTAAATAAGCTCTGCTATCTCCAACATTAAATAAATACATCGTATTTTCTTTAATAATAGAGGCTAAGAATGTTGTTCCTATATTATTTAGACAATTATTTGAATTTGAGAAATCCAAAATTTTATAACCTGCATGATGAATTGATCCATAAATCAAATCTTTCATGCTAAGTTTTTCCTCATAATGATTTTTAAAACAAATCAAAAACTCTTCAACAGCAATTTCTGATGCTTTTTCACCATATTTGCATCCTCCCATTCCATCCGCTATTAAAAATATTTTAGAATCTTTGAAAGTTTCATTTTTAAAGTAGTCTTCATTTTTTTCTCTAAAATCACCCTTATATGAAATAGAAAAATACTCCATTTTATTCCCCACTGTTATTTTCGTTTTTTCTAGTATTTTCATTATCAAATTCTTGATTATTATTTGAATTAGAATCATTATTATTTATACTAGAGTTATCAGTTTCATCTTCATTAGGTCTTTCATTTTCTTCAGGTGGAGTGTATTCATCTTCAATAGTTTCTGTTTTTCTTATTTTACCAGAACTTACAGTTATAGTTATGAAATCTCCATTTTGAATTTTTCTTCCAGCATCAATACTTTGGGCAATTACTACACCTTCATCATATACTGAGCTTTTTTTGTATCTAACTTTCTTAACATTTACACCTAGATTAGATAGCTCTTTTTTAGCTTTTTTCAAATTTAAACCAATTAAGTTAATCATTGTGTCTTCTTTTTCTAATCCAAGTTCTACCTTAATTTTTTTCTTAAATAAAAGCTTATCGCCAACTTTTGGACTCTGACCAATAACCACATATTTATTAAAATCTGACTTGTCCACGCTTACTGATTTGTCCACAACTAATTCAATGTCATTTGCTGTAGCTTGGTCAACAGCAAGCCTTAAGTTTTTCCCAACATAATCAGGTGCTTTTGGCCTCAAATTATAACAAAAAATAATTACTGCAGCAGCAAAAAAAGCTAATAATACAGATGTAAAATACACTAAAAAAGACTTAAGATAATTATGTGATTTCTTTTTATTTTTTATCTCTTCTTCCTCAAATAAATTTTCATCTATTTTATAGGACATATTTTTCTCATGCTCATTTTTTAAATCTAATTTAATTGTATTATCTATAGAATCATTATTTGAACCTGTCATTTTATAATTATTAATTTCATTTAAATCTTTCATAATACCTTGTGTATCATCATAAGAATTATTTCTTAGCTTTTGATAAAAGCTATTCAAATTACTATTTTCTATATCTATATTAGAATTTTCCAGAATTTCTAATAATACGCTTATATTATAATTTAACTGAGATTTACTATCTCCAAAATTTTTACCATCAAAGTTTTTAAAAATATCAATCTTAAGATTATTATTTTCATCTACTAACATATTATAAATTCGTAAATTTCCAAAAAATATTCCATTATTTTCAGAATAAATTAAAGATAATAAAATCTTTCTTAAAATATCTAATATAAATGGCTCTGAAACATTCTTTCTTTTGAACAAATTATCCAATGATATTCCATCAAAAAACTCATAAGTTAAAAAACACTTATTATTAGAACTAATCATTAGGTCATACATTTCAAGAATATTAGGATGATGTAAGTTTGATAAAGATTTTAAATTATTTGATAATGAATCAAAATATTTTTTGTCGTTATAATCCTTGAAACTAAGGTATCTATTTAATTTTTTATCATAAGCTTTAAATGTAGTAGAAAATTTGTCTTCATTTATTTTTCTTTGAATTTCGTATCTACTATTTTCCACATTTACCTCCAGTATTCTCTTAATATTTTATCATAATTCAATAGCTAAAACAAAAAAAGCTCTCAAAAAATGAGAACTTAAATTTTACTGTTATTTATCAATATATGAAATTATTTCATTAGAGGTTTCGTCAATTGTTTTATCCGTAACATTAATTATTTTACAGCCTATCTTGTTCATAATTTCTTTTGCATAATCAAGCTCTTTTTCTATCCTTGAATCATCTGAGTAGCCTAATTGCAAACCAATTTTAGCCATTCGATTTTCTCTGATATTATTAAGTTTATCAGAGTCAATAATCAAACCAATAATTTTTTTCTTATCAACTTTGAATAATTCAGATGGGACTTCTACTTCTGGTAAAATTGGAATATTACATACTTTATAATTTTTGAATGCTAAATTTAAACTCAATGGCGTTTTTGAAGTTCTTGAAACTCCTATTAATATAATATCAGCTTTTAAAATACCAAATTTATCCTTACAATCATCATATTTTACTGCAAATTCTAAAGCTTCCATCTTTTCAAGATATTCTTGGTCAACTTTTCTATTTAATCCAATATCGAATTTAGGTTGTTGCTTAAAAAACTTACTTGAAACTAATATAGGATATGATAGAACATCTACTAAATAAATCGATTCATTCATTTCTGTTTTCTCAATCAAATAATTCAGCAAATCACGATCTACGATTGTTGAAAATATTAGGATTTCTCCATTAATTTCGTTTAATATTTCATCAATCTGTTCTCTTCTAATAATTTTTGAGAATTTTTTTATTCTAACATTTTTAATATCAAAATGAACTTTAACAGCATCCAAAACTTGATTCGCTGTTTCACCCGTGGAATCAGAAATAACTACCATGGTTTTATTCATAACATTCTCCTTAATTTATTTTCTTAAATACACCTTTGAAAATTAATTTATAGTAAGGTAAGTCTTCATCAGAACAGTTTGCTAATTTTTCTAATAAATTGCACAAATTATTGGTATCTAATTCCATCGGAGTATACTTGCACTCACTAGAGTTTACCTCCAACATCTTTATAATTTGAATCATTAACTTGCCATTGTTTTTTGTGTTTATGTCATGAAGATTAGTCAATAAACGATTTAACTTAAAAATATTTAAATTGTTATAATTTATCACATCAACTTCATCAAAATCATACCCTAATTTTATACATTCATCCCTGTAAACATCAAGAATAATTCCTTTTATACTTTTTTCAAAATACTCATAATCTACTATTCCCTTGTCTTGGAGAAATACATATAAGATTTTAGTAATAAAATCACTTAAATTAAAATCTAATTCTGATCTAAGTATTATTGAAATCACAGATGTTATAGTTTTTCTTAACTTATAATTATATTTAAAATTATCATCACTACTAGATATTATGTAAGACATAACATATTCCATTTTATCAGAAATTGCAACAATTCTAGCAGCAGTTGAATTTGGAATGTTTTCAGATATGAATCTCGGTTTAATGTGTTCATATACTCCGTCATAAACAGTTTTATCTTCGCCATCAGACTTAGCATATAGTTTTCCAATTAAGCCGTGTAAATAAGGACATTTTTGTACAATTCCAGTTGCTTTATCCGCTTTACATAAAAATGCTATCCTTCTAACAGAATCAATAGTTTCGTTACTAACTGATAGCATTTTACATAATTCAATTGATATCTTTATTAGTCTTTGAGTTTTGTCATAAAAGTTACCATAATTATTGATATAATTGACTGTTTTCAAATCCTCAACAAAGTCTTCAAGTTTTCTATCTGATTTTTGGTTTATCAAATTATTTATTTCTTCTAATTTGTCATTAATTTCTTTAATCAAAATATGGGAATCTTCAGAACTCTTGTTTTTAGAGTAAACAAAAAAGTTTGAACTATTACCGTTATCGAATTCCATTGGTAATACCGTAAAATTCTCCATCAAAACTGTATAAAGTATTGATTTATCGATACACAAATATTTTTCGTCAAATGATCCTTCAACGCTTACAGGATAATCAAATTTATTTGCGTATTCGTTGAGTATGCTTTTGTTATTAATAATTGAACAACCATTTGCTCTAGCAAGTTTATTAGCGCTTTTTTCAAATGATTGTAATCTTTCTTCTTTTTTTAATATTATTTGATTTTTTCGTAACTCTGAAGAAAAATTGTTAAAAGTAGAAGAATTAACTAAGCTGTCATCTTTATCTTCTTTTAAGCCTTTGAATTCTATTGTTTTCTTTTCTTTTTCATTAAAAATTTTAATGTACAAGATAGACTCTCTAAATGATAAACTTTCAGAATCATATTTGTATTTGAAATTTACCGAATCAATAGCTTTATTTATTACATTTTCGTAATTTTCTAGTGTATATCCTAGATTTTCTATATTAGTAATGTAAATAAAAAAATGATCTTTTATTGTATCCAAATCTATATTTGAATATACTAATTGCAGTTTTTTTAATTCTTTTCTTATTTTTTCGTCAAGTGATCTATTTATAAATCCTATAAAATTCTCGGGAATATTATTAGTCACTATATCTATTAATAAGTTATACATTATTTCTCCTTATAAATATTCAAGGTAGCCTAATGACCCCAAATATTCAATTCCAAAATTGTTCATCGTGTATTTTAACAAAAATTTTAAAATTTCGTTTTCATTTATAGATTCATACTTTTTATTAACTATGTCATCATACCTATTTTTCATTAAGTATATCATATATTTTGCGTGTAAATTATCTATTTGGTAGTATTCTCCGTCAGAATCTACAAATCCACCATCTAAATAAAACCTGTTGTGACTATTTTGATAAAACATACTAGGTTGATATCCAAGATATGATACAAGTTTCAAAATAAACGCATTTATTAAAGCGTATTGATCTTCAGAATATTTGGATAAGAATATTACTGTTTTCAATATCAAAGCGTATACTTTTTCATTGCAAACTTCATTGTAAAAAATTGACTTTATTAAATCAACTATAACCAAACTAAATAATTCTGATTTATAGTTTGTTCTTATATTAAAATTAGAGTTAATTAAATCATAATCCACTAAATAATAGAATTGATTTCCTTTTTTTAAGGTAAAATCATTCACTGACAGAACATTAAATTCTATAATTGATTTCATGGAATTAATATTATTGATGAAAATTCCAATAATACCTTCTTCTTTACTGAAAACATTCAAAATTATAGAATTTTCTCCATAAATTATATGCTCCAACACAATAGCTTGTGTCTTGATGTAATCTTGTTCCATTAGTTATAACCCAAATACCTTAATCTAGAATCTTTATTTCTCCATTCTTCATCTATTTTAACCCATAGTTTTAGATTTACTTTTGCGTCTAATAATTGTTCAATATCAATTCTGGCATCAGTTCCAATTTTTTTAATCATTGATCCTTTTTTACCAATTACCATGCCCTTATGGCTTTTTTTCTCAACAATAATAGTAGCATCTATATCAATTAGATTCTTATCTTGTCTTTCTTTGAATTTTTCAATAGTTATAGCTATTCCATGTGGTAATTCATCAGATAAATTTATTAGTGCTTTTTCCCTAATTAGTTCTTGTACAATTTGTCTAATAGGTTGATCTGTTACGCTATCTTTGTCATAATACATTGGCCCTTCAGGCAAATTATTTTTTAAAGAAGTTAAATAACCTTCTACATTATCCCCATTTAATGCACTTATTGGAATTATTTCTTCAAATATTCCAACTTTACTGTACATTTCTACTATTTCATTGACATTATCGCTTGATATTTTATCTGTTTTATTGATTAGTAGAATGATTTTTGTATTAACTAATTTTAATTTTTTAATAATTTCAGAGTCTAGCTTTCCTATTTCTTCAGTAGTATCTACGATATATGTTATAACATCAACTTCGTTCAAAGTTGACATCGATACTTTAAGCATATAATCTCCAAGTTTATTTTTTGGTGTTTGTATCCCTGGAGTATCTAAAAATATTGCTTGCATATTTTCGTCAGTATATATCAATTGTATTTTATTTCTAGTAGTTTGAGGTTTGTCAGAAATAATTGTTAGTTTTTCTCCTAAAATTCTATTCAAAAGAGTTGATTTCCCCACATTACTTCTACCTATAACTGAAACAAATCCAGATTTAAACATTTACATCATCTCCACTAAAACCATGAGGTAATAAATCTTCAATATTATAAATTTTATACTCATTTTCATTTTTAGCTATTATTATTTTGGTATCTTCGTTAGAAAATTCTTTAATTACTTGTCTACAAACACCACAAGGATACGTAAAATCAGAATCTCCAATTATTAAAATAGTATCTATTAATTTAAATCCTTCAGAAACCATCTTCGAAATTGCTGTTCTTTCAGCACAAATAGTCGGACTGAATGAAGCATTTTCAATATTACAACCTCCATAATAGTTTCCTTCCTTGTCTTTGACACAACATCCTACGTTGTAATTAGAATATGGCGTGTATGCGTTTTGTTTATATTGCAATGCAATTTTATACATTTTATTAATTTCCATAATACTCCTAAATAATTACTTTAAATAATAATATTGCCACTAATGTCCCAATTATACCACCAACTATAACTTGACTCAGTGTATGAATTTTTCCTTCTACTCTACTTTCTGCAACCAAAAAAGCTATAAAATATGATAGTATTGTCACTAATGTATTATTAGCAAGAAGAGCAATTATTGTAGCGCTGCAAAAAGAAACCGATGCGTGACCACTCACGCTTCCACCTTGCAAATAAGTCCATTTATTCTGATATATAAAACTTTTTAAAACTAAAGTTATAACAACTACCAAAATCAAAGCTATAAATGTCAAATGAGTTGGTGAGTTCTGCAATTTTATAACTGCTGTATGACTAAGTGGTACAATCCTATCATAAAACATAAAATAACCTACAAAAATAGAATTAAAAGCAGCTAGTAGTACAGCCCCTGCACCTACATCTTTTGCTATTTTTGCTTTATCATCATACTTGTCATAAATCAAATCAACAATCGTTTCAATGGCGGTGTTAATCATTTCTGCCATTAATATAAATGTTATAGTTATGCACAAACAAGCCATTTCTACCCTTGATAAGTCAAACATTAATGATGCAATCATAACCAGAACGGTCATCAAAATGTCAGTTCTAAAATTTCTTTCATTTTTCAAACAATGAATAATTCCATCCATTGCATATTGAAAACTAGTAATAAAAGAAGTATTTTTAGAAATATTTTTATCCTTTGACTTCCTAATTAAATTCTTCATCTTTATAGATACCTATTTCTTTCAAGGCCGATTTTTCTTTATTTCTCATAATAATTTTATCACTTTCATCAATATGATCATAACCCAACAAATGAAACATAGAATGTACAACCAAGTACACAATTTCTCTTTTAATAGAATGATTGTATTCTTTAGCTTGTTCTAAAGCTCTTTTGCAGCATATAATAATATCACCCAAAAGATTTGTTTGAACTTGAAAATCATCTTCTAAAGGAAAGCTCAACACATCTGTTACACTATCTTTATTTCGATAATCTCTATTAAGTTCTTTAATTTCTTCTTCACTAACAAATGACAAAGATATCTCATAATTATCATCATTTAATTCTTGAAGCAAACATATTTTTATTGAGTTTTCAATATTCGATCTTAATTCATCATCAATTTGAAAATCATCTTGTCTATTACTTATCTGTATTATCATAATTTGACCTATTGTTATCTAATTTTTCATAAGCTCCAATAATTTTTTGTACTAGTGGATGTCTTACAACATCTGTTTTTTCAAATTCTAAAAAGCTTATTCCTTTTATGTCCCTAAGAATATTAGTCGCAACTAGTAATCCTGATTTTTTACCTCTTGGTAAATCTACTTGTGTAATGTCTCCCGTTACTATAGCTTTTGAACCATATCCTATTCTAGTTAAAAACATCTTCATTTGTTCATTGGTAGTGTTTTGCGCTTCATCTAATATAATATATGCATTATCTAAAGTTCTACCTCTCATATATGCCAATGGTGCTACTTCAATCAATCCTCTTTCTTTGAATTTTTCAAAATTTTCATAACCTAGTATATCAAACATAGCATCGTATATTGGTCTTAGATAAGGATCAATTTTTTCTTGAAGATCTCCCGGCAAAAATCCTAAACTTTCTCCAGCTTCTACAGCAGGTCTAGTTAAAATTATCCTATCCACTTCATTATTCCTAAATGCATTTATTGCCATCGCCATTGCCAAATAAGTTTTTCCTGTACCGGCAGGACCTATTCCAAAAACAATATCATTTTTATTAATCATTTCAACATAATTTCTTTGATTTACAGTTTTTGGCTTTAAAGGTTTACCTTTTGAATTGTAACAAATTATATAGTCCTTAATTTTTGAAATATTTTCTTGTTTTATTTTTTCTAAGTTAGAAAGCAAATAATCCAAATCTTGATCTGTTATTTCATTCCCGGATAAAGTATGTGTATTTAATGATTCTAAAAGATTACTAGCACTTTCAATATTCAAATCAGAACCACTAATTAGAATACCTTCTTCAGAAATCTTTAATATAACATCACAAGCTTCTTCAATTTTTTTTGCATTTTTTTCTAATTGACCAAAAATAAATGTTATTAATTTTTCATTATTAGTTTTGTAAATTAAATGTTTATCCATAATCACTCCATTTATCTAATTATAACATATCACTAAAAATCAAATAAACTTATTTGGTTTTCGTTTTGTAAACCATCTAAAACACCGTGGTTTTCTAGTATTTCTAAAGCTGTTTTATTAACTTTCGTTCTCATAGTAAAATCTTGTTTTGAAATAAAATCACCCTTTTGTATTTCTTCAAAAATAGCAATAGAGTTTGCATCGCTAACCCCTTCTAGTGCATTAAAAGGAGGTTGAATGAATCCTTTTTCTAATACTTTGAACCTAGCCTTATCAGATTTATACAAGTTAACTCTTGATTGTTTTATTCCTCTGCAATACATTTCTTCTGCTACTTCTAATACAGAGTATTTGTTACTATCCTTTGCTGTCATCTTAGAATTTGATTCTTTGTATTTATCCTTCAAAGATTGCATTTCTTCTCTAATTGAACTTAATCCTCTCACAATAACATCACCTGGATAATCTTGTAATTTTATAGTAAAAAATGTCGAATAAAAAGCTTCTGGATAGTGTACTTTAAAATAAGCAATTCTGTAACTCATCATAACATAAGCTACGGCGTGCGCCTTAGGGAAAAGATATTCAATTGTTTTACAAGATTCAATATACCAATCTGGAACACCATTTTCAGTCATATAATTTAGTGTATCCTCATCAAGAAGTCTATTTTTTCTTACTGTTTCCATTATTTTAAATGATCTTTTCTTTTCAAGGCCTTTATTTATTAGATAAATCATAATATCATCTCTTGTACAAATAGTATCCTTTAATTCAACAACACCATCTCTTATTAGATCTTGTGCATTATTTAACCATACATTTGTACCGTGAGATAATCCAGAAATTCTAACTAACTCAGAAAAAGTTTTTGGGGTTGTATCTCTTAACATTCCTCTTACAAAGTTTGTACCAAACTCTGGTATTCCTAACGTTCCTATATCTAAACCATCGATTAATTCTTCAAAGTGTAAAGCATCTATCGATGAAAAAATACTCATAGTCTCTTTATCATCCATAGGGATAGTTAATGGATCCACTCCTGTCATATCCGATAACATTTTTATAATTGTTGGAACATCGTGTCCAAGCAAATCAAGCTTTAAAATCCTCCCACTTATAGACTTATAATTGAAATGAGTAGTAATAATGTCACTATTAACATCATCAGCGGGATGTTGAACTGGACAAAAATCTTCAATATCCTTATCTCTTGGAACTATCATTACTCCACCCGGATGTTGACCCGATGTTCTTTTAACTCCCAAGATTCCTTTTTGTAAATATTTTATCTCTGAATTATTAATGTATTCGTTTTTATCTTCGAAATATTTCTTAATATATCCATAAGCTGTTTTATCGGAAATTGTACCAATAGTTCCAGCTCTAAATACCTTTCCTTCTCCAAATAATTCTTCAGTATATTTGTGAACAGTAGGTTGATATTCCCCAGCAAAGTTCAAATCAATATCTGGCTCCTTATCACCATCAAATCCTAAGAAAACTTCGAATGGTATATTATGACCTTCCTTTTTTAATGGTTGTCCACATACAGGACAGGTTTTATCTTCAAGGTCCACTCCCGATCCAATATTTTCATCATGTATAAACTCAGAATGTTTGCAGTTTTCACAAATATAATGCGGAATTAAAGGATTAACTTCGGTTATATCAGCCATTGTCGCAACAAAGCTTGAGCCTACAGATCCTCTTGATCCAACCAGATATCCATCTTCATTGCTTTTCTTTACTAATTTTTGAGCGATAATATATAATACGGCATATCCATTTGAAATTATAGATGACAATTCACGTTCTAATCTATTTTCAACAATCTCTGGTAAATCATCGCCATATATACTTCTAGCTTTTTTATAAGTCATTTCTCTTAATTCTGTATCAGAGCCTTCAATAACTGGTGGAAAAGTTCCATCTGGTATTGGCTTAATATCATTTAGCATTTCTGAAATTTTTATGGTATTATCTATTACTATTTCCTCAGCCACATCTTTTTCTAAAAAGCTAAATTCATTTATCATTTCATCAGTTGTTCTGAAAAACAACGTAGGGAATTTTTCGCCATAAATTTTTCTAGGTTGACCTTCTAATATTATATTTCTAAAAATATAGTCCGTTTTTTCGAAGTATTTTGCATAAGAATCTGCAACAAGAGGTTTATTGTGCTTTTTTGATAAATCATATAGTTTTCTAGTTAATTCTTCACAACTTTTTAAGTTAAAGCTCATTCTTTTTGACTTTACTCCATCATAATAAAGTGGTGGTTGAACCTCCAAAAAATCATACCTTGAAATAATCTCATCTAATTTTTCATCTGATTCAAATCCAAGTATTGCTTTTATTAATTCTCCATCTTCGTTTCCAGATCCAATTACAAGACCTTCTCTTCTTTTATTCAATTCAGATTTTGGTATTCCACCTTCTCTGTAAAAATATTTTAAATTAGAAGCAGTCACAAGTTTATACAAGTTTTTCAAACCTACTAAGTTTTTAGCGTATATTGTTGCAATATGAGATTCTCTTTTAGATATGCTCCAATCAGAATCCATTTTATTTATATTGATATCAAATTTAACTCCTCTTTTTTCAAGATCTTTGACCATACAAATGAATACTTCTCCTGTTGCTCTTGCATCATCACAAGCTCTGTGATGGTTGAATAAATTAACGTTGTATTTTTTTGTCAAAGTATCAAGTTTATGATTTTTGAGATGAGGTTCCAATGCCCTTGCAAAAGCTAGTGTGTCTATATATGTTCTTACGGGTTTAATTCTCAAATCAAGACAATTTTTCTTGATAAATCCCATATCGAAATCTGCATTATGTGCTATTAAAGTGCAGTCACCAACAAATTTTAAAAACTCAGGTAATACTTCGTCTATTTTAGGCATATCTTTTACCATTTCATTTGTTATAGACGTTAATTCCGTTATTTTTTCTGGTATTGGAATTTCTGGATTAATTAACTGGTTAAATTCATCTACAATTTGATTGTCCACAATCTTTACAGCACCAATTTCCGTAATTTTTTCTGTTGCATTTGATAATCCTGTAGTTTCTATATCAAAAACTACAAATTCTTGCAAATTCATAGAATCATAAGGATTTGTTATTATCCTAAAATCATCTTCTATTATTTTAGCTTCCATTCCAAAAAGTGGTTTTATTCCATTTTTGCTACAAGCATCATACAATTGTGGATAACCTTGTACTACGGATTTATCCGTTAAACCCAGCGCTGGATGTCCCCATTTTTTTAGAGTTTTACAGCATTCATCCAAGTCAATAAATCCATCTAGTTGGCTCATTTGAGAATACATGTGTAGTTCTACACGTTTTTTCTCATATTCATCTTTTCTAGATTCCGGCTTTTCAACTTCTTGCATTTGTCTTATTGAAAAGGACTTTCCAGAAGTAAATCTATCAAATTCCAACCTTCCTGTTAATAAAAGATAAACTCCCGATTTCAATTTATCACCAAATGCTTCAAATTCTTTTTTCTTCAAAAATTTCTTTGCAAAAACAGCTCCACTTTCATCCCTTAGATCCAAAGAGATAATAAAACTTTCTCCATCTTTTATGCTTCTTATATCTACATCAATAATCTCAGCTCTGATACAAGTATCATCTTCATTTTCTATAATTTCTTTAATTTTAATTGGAGACTTGGTTATGTCTTTACCACATTTTATTCCCGTTTTTTTAACTTCTTCTTTTTCTTGCTTTGGAGTATCTTTTATGGATTTAGCTATTTTTTTTCGAATTGAATTATCGTACTCGATTAAATTTTGTCTATAATCATCGTTATCCTTTAACTCAACAATTTCAGATTTTACAGAATAACTTAAATTATATGATTTACTTATTAATTTTATTAATTCATTATCCTTTTGATTTGATATAAACTTATCCCTTATTTGCTCAAAATTAAAAATAAGTGAAATTTCAGAATCATTTATTTTTGAACTTTCGAAATCAATACAAGTAGAATATTCACAAAAATCATTTGATTTTAAAATTTTAATCAAAGCATCTTTTGAGAAATTGATTTTTGAATCTTCATATTCTGTAAAATTGATATTAATTTTTGCTATAAAATTTAATAAGTCTTTTTGTATAAATTCTGCCAAGTTGTCTTTATTCTCATCTTTTTGAACATTTATCAAACAATCTAACTCATCATTATCTTTATTGTAAGTTAATTTATCAATGTAAATTGGATATTTTGAATCATATTTTAGGCCGATTTTTTTTAATACATCGTTGAGTAATAAATGCATTTATAACCTCTCTATCTCTTCGATTAATACATCTAATAATTCTTCTTCCTTAACTTTTCGTACAATTTCTCCTTTTTTAAATATTAAGCCTACTCCATTTCCACCTGCTATACCAATATCAGCTTCTTTTGCTTCTCCTGGTCCATTTACAACGCAACCCATAATAGCAACTTTAATGTGTTTATCTATTTTATCCAATTTTTTTTCAGCTTCATTCACTATACTTATCAAATCAATCTTGGTTCTAGCACATGTTGGACATGAAATTATTTCAATTCCTTCATTTAATAAACCTAAACTCATTAAAATTTGTCTTCCTACAATAATTTCTTCTTTAGGATCACCAGTTAAAGAAACTCTGATAGTATCTCCAATTCCTTTTGACAAAATACTTCCTATTCCTACACTGGATTTGATAATTCCTTTAGTAGAAGGACCTGCTTCTGTTATACCGACATGTAGAGGATAATTACATAGCTCTGACATTTTTTCATAAGCTTTTATTGACATATTAACATTAGAAGATTTTAATGATAATTTGATATCATCAAATCCCATATCTTCAATCATTCTTATTTGATCAAGGCAACTATAACATATTGAATCCACATTTACTCCATGATATTTGTCAATGAATTTTTGATTAATAGATCCACTGTTTACACCAATTCTCATGGAAATTTTATGATGTTTGCAACAATCTACAATTTCTTTGACTCTATCTATTCCACCAATATTGCCAGGATTAATTCTGATACAATCACACCCGTTTTCAATTGCAGCTAATGCTAATTTGTGATGAAATTGAATGTCAGCAATAAATGGTATATTCGTCATACTTTTTATAATTGGTATCGCCTTAGCATCTTCCAAATCATTAATTGCACTTCTAGAAATATCACATCCTATAGATTCAAATTCTTTAATTTGTTTAACAGTGCTTTCAACATCTTTTGTATCGGTATTAGTCATAGATTGAACTGTAACTCTTGCTCCATTTCCCACAGCAACATTTCCTACGTAAATTCTTTTTGTATCTTCTCTTTTCATTACTTCACCTTTCAAATTTAAAAAGGCCCATAAAGGCCTAATCAAAACATTTAAAATAATTTAATAACATCTTTAATTGTAACTATGGCGATTAATGCTAAAAGCAAAATTAATCCTACCATGTGTATATAGCCTTCTTTTTCTTGAGATATTTTTTTACCAAATATCATCTCAATTAGTATGAATATCGCTCTTCCTCCATCTAAAGCTGGAATAGGCAATAAATTAAAGACACCTAAATTAATGTTAATATACGCTAATAAAAAAATTAAATTAGCAACACCTGTTTTTGCAGCATTGCCAATCTCTTTGACCACGCCAACAGGTCCACTAACTCCCCCTAAACCTAATTGACCAGTTATAAGCATCCCTAGGAATTTATATAACATCCCTGTCAAATTAAGAAAAGTTATCAAGCCTTTTTTAAAGCCTTTGACTATACTAAAATTTTTAATATTATATTCTTCTTGAAAGTTTACTCCAATTTTTCTAATATTATTTTCTAATCTTGGAGTGACTTTTATATTCTTTGATTGAGAATCTCTTATTACTCCAATATTTAAATCACCTTGTGATTCTTTGATACTTTTTAATAATTCTTCTCCATCACTTACATTCTCCCCATTTATAGATACAATTTGATCTCCTGTTTGTATACCCGAAGAGTATGCTGGTGAATCTTTTATCACACCGGATACTTCTGTACTAACTCTACTTACAGACATTAATAAAATTAACAAAATAAAAGCTAATATAAAATTCATAATGGCACCAGCTAAAATTACTTTAAGCCTTACAAGCGGAGATTGATTATTCAAAGAATTCGGGCTGTCGTTTTCTTCGTCTTCCCCTTCTAGCTGACAATAACCTCCCACAGGTAACATTCTCAAAGAATAAAGAGTTCCATTTGATTCTCTTTGGAAAAGTTTTGGTCCCATACCTATTGAAAATTCCAAAACAGATACTCCATTCATTTTCGCTACGATAAAATGTCCAAATTCATGTATTAAAATTACAAGTAAAAATATTATAATTGATGAAATTATTGTAATCACATTTCCTCCTAATTAAAACCCTAAACAATATAATATTGAAAGATAAGGCAAAACAAAAATAAAACTATCAAATCGATCCATTACTCCACCATGTCCAATAAAAATATTACCAAAATCTTTCACATTGGCTTTTCTTTTAATTTTAGAAGCGCTTATATCCCCAATTTGAGATATAATCGAACCGAATAAAGCTATGATAACTATCTTAACAACATTTAAATTACCGTAAAATATAGAAAAAATAGCTCCAATTATCATGCTTCCTATAATTCCACCAATAGCTCCTTCAATAGTTTTTTTAGGACTAATCTTTGTCAATTTGTGTTTTCCGAATAACATTCCTGTACAATATGCTGCTGTGTCTGTCCCCCATGAACATATATAGATAAGCCAAATAAATTCAGTTCCAGAAATAAAATACATTAACGAAAAAGTAATCGTAATATATATGTGTAAGAAATAGTTATTTAATACTTCTTTGATAGGTTTGTCAAAAATTGTATACAAAGTCAATTCTATCAAACTAAAACTACACAATAAAACAATCGCAAATAATTCTTTTTTAAAATAAATACTTAAATTAAAACTAACATTAAACAATATATTAATAATCAAATTATTAATGTTAATGCTATTGTAATACTCCTTGTTAATTACATTTTCTAGTTCGTAAATTGCAACAGTGCTTAGGAATAAATTCATTATTAAAAGATAAATTCCACCTTTAGAAACGCAAAAAATAGATAACAATAAAATTATTATTCCTGTTAATGTCCTTTTTAAAAATTTCATTTCAATCCACCAAATCTTCTATTCCTATTTTGATACCAATAAATTGCATCTATAAGTGATTCTAATTTGAAATCAGGCCAATATATATCCGAAAAATAAAGTTCTGCATAAGACATTTGATAAAGCAAGAAATTGCTTAGCCTTTTTTCTCCGCCTGGTCTTATTAGCAAATCAACGTCTGGTTGATTTCTCGTGTATAAAAGTTTTGAGAACTCATCATCAGTCAGGATTTCTCCATCTACTATCGCAGTATTCACAGCTCTTAATATCTCTTGTCTTGAACCATAATTAATAGCTATATTTAGAATAAGTTTATCATTATCTTTTGTTGAATCCAATGCGTATTCAATCTTTTGAATTACTTTTTCGGGCAATACACTAATATCTCCCAAAATATTAATCTTGACTCCTTGAGTTACTAGTTTATTTAATTGGTCATCTATATATTTTATGAGTATTTGCATCAAAAAATCTATTTCTTTTTGTGGTCTTTTCCAATTTTCTGTCGAAAAAGCATACAGGGATAAATATTTTATTCCAATATTTAATGAGTTTTCGACAACATCAACAACTCTTTTCATCCCTTCATTATGCCCAAATACTCTGGG
Source organism: Finegoldia dalianensis (assembly GCF_046255015.1). Taxonomy (NCBI): domain Bacteria; kingdom Bacillati; phylum Bacillota; class Tissierellia; order Tissierellales; family Peptoniphilaceae; genus Finegoldia; species Finegoldia dalianensis. Next base: position 172,305 of record NZ_JBDLBQ010000001.1, on the reverse strand, counting down.
TTTATTTCTTTTTGTAGCCCATCTTCCATTTCCATCCATTATTATGGCAATATGTTTAGGCAGTCTATCTTGATCTAAATTTGATAAATCCATTTTCAATTCCTTTTAGTTTATTCTTAATTATTGTATCATATTTTGATTTTTTCTTACACAAAAAATAAGCCTTAATATTTGAATATCTCATTAGAAAATCTTCAAATTAGGCTTATTTTTATAATATATTATTTGCTTTTAATTTCTCTTGAACCAGGTTTTACCAATTCTATTCCTTTTTTACATAAAGGACATTCTTCCGGTTTGAAAATTTCAATATCAATTTTTGTTGCACTGTACAAAGGTAAATCAATATCCAGATTTACACTTCTATCTACTAAGCAACAAATTCCTACTACTTCAGCTCCCAAATCTTCCAAAACTTTTTTAGTCTCATATGAAGATTTAGCAGTGGTTACAACATCTTCTGAAATAATAACTTTCTCGCCTTTTTTTACTTCAAAACCTCTTCTAAGACACATTTCGCCATCTTTTCTTTCAGTAAATATAGCTGGTTTATGTAGTTGTCTTCCTAGTTCATAAGCTACTATTATTCCTCCCATTGCAGGTCCAACAACAGTATCAAATTCAATATCTTTAAGCTTTTCAGCAATAACTTTTATTACTTCTTCAGCTTTGTCTGGATATTGTAATAATTTTGCACATTGACAATACTTATCACTGTGATTTCCAGATGACAATAAGAAATGACCTTCTAACAATGCATTACTTTCTTTTAATAATTCAACAACTCTATCCATCATTTTCCTCCTAAATAATATTCCTGATATCTTCTATTGATTTAAAATTATTTTCTTTAAGGTAGTTTTCCATGCCATTTGCTATTTCAACCATAACATTTGGATTCACAAAATTTGCTGTACCAACTTGAACTAAGTGACAACCTACCATAATAAATTCTAGTGCATCCTTGTAATTTTGAATTCCACCCATACCACAAACAGGAATTTTAACATTTTTGCACACATCTCTACACATTCTTAAAGCTATTGGTTTTATGCAAGGTCCTGAAAGACCAGCAGTTATATTGTCAAATACTGGTTTTCTTTTATTAATATCTATCGCTAACGCATTAAAAGTATTAACAAGACTAATCGCATCCGCTCCCGAATCCTCACACGTTTTAGCCATTTCAACTATATCATTAGCGTTTGGAGATAATTTTACCATTAAAATTTTATCGGTATGCTTTCTTACTTCTGATACAACTTTTTCTGCTATATCGCATTTTATTCCAAAAGCCATTCCTCCCTCTTTAACGTTGGGGCATGAAATATTTAACTCAATTATTTTTATGTCAGTGCTTGATATAAGTTCAACTGCTTCAATATAACTTTTTATATCAGAACCACCAATATTTGCAATAGTAACAGTATCCAAAGACAACATATAGTCCAGATCCCTATTAATGAACTCTTGAACAGATGGATTTTGTAATCCTATACTATTCATAATTCCAGAAGGTGTTTCATAAATTCTTAAACCAGTATTTCCATTTTTAGGTTGAATTGTTAATCCTTTTGTTGAAATACCTCCTAATTTATTTAGATCTGTAAAGTTCTCATATTCTCTTCCGAATCCAAATGTGCCAGAAGCTCCAACAACAGGATTTTTGAATTCTACGCCGCAAAAGTTTGTTTTAAGCATCAAATATCACCTCATTTTTTTCAAAAATTGGGCCATCTTTGCAAACTCTTTTAAGTCCATTAGTTGTATGAACAGTACATCCTAAACACGCTCCTATTCCACAGGCCATGTGAGCTTCTAGTGAATAAAATTCTGTCGCATCAAGATTTCTTTTCTTTAAAGAATTCATCATTGGATTTGGACCGCAAGCATAAATATATTCATAATTGTTTTTTACGTATTCCGTTATATATCCTTTAAATCCAATTGATCCATCTTCGGTAGAAATGATTGTTTTATTTTTATTTAAAATCTCATCTTCCATATATGTTGTATTTCTGTATCCAACATACAAATCCACGTTTTTTAATTTTCTGGACAAATATTTCATTGGAGCAATCCCAATACCACCAGCAACTATAGCACATTTAGCTTCTGGATGTAATTCGAATCCGTTTCCTAAAGGCCCAAGAATTTTTATACTTTCTCCCACTCTCATCGACGAGATTATAGATGTTCCTTTGCCTACGACAGCGTATAAAAATGTTATACTTTCCTCATCTAAATCACAAATACTTAGAGGCCTAGGAAGAAGTGGTGATTCATCCCATGCTCTCAACATATAAAATTGTCCAGGATCACCTTGGAATTTTCCTTTTAAAACCAATTTAAAAATTCCATCACTAATTTCTTCATTAAGTATTATTTCAGACTCGATATATTTATTCACCGTAAATATCCTTTCTCATATCTTCTACAGCTTTTCTAGCATATTTACCGATATTTTCTTCTCCATCATCAAAATTTCTGTAATTTAATATGATGCCTCTTGATGAATTCACAATTCCTTTTTTAAAATTGTCAAGGTAAACTCTGATATCTTCTGGTTTTGCTCCTTGTGCGCCGTAACCTGGAATTAAAAACATTATATTTGGATATCTCTCTCTAATCTTGTTTGCATTTTCACTCTGAGTTCCACCTACTACAAATCCTAAAGAACTTAAAGTGCATTCTCCTAGATAATCCTTTGCGATATTATTCAAATTATCACCTATTTCGTAATATAGTGGTTGACCTTTATAATCCTTATATTGGATATCTTTTGAACCTGGGTTTGATGTTCTCATTAATACGAATATTCCTTTTTCTTCGGATTCAAGGTAAGGTAAGTAATGTTCTAAAGTATCATATCCCATAAATGGATTTACGGTTATAAAGTCAGCTTCAAAATCACCTTCAAAATGTGCTTTTGCATATTCTTTTGCTGTATTTGCGATGTCTCCTCTTTTTACATCGGCAATTGATATTAAATTATTATCTTTAAGATATTTGAGAGTGTTTTTGTAAGCTAATAATCCTTCTATACCATGTGCTTCGTAGTAAGCAATTTGCACCTTAAAACATGCTACTAAATCTTTTGTATTATCTATGATTTCCTTATTAAAATCAAATAAATATTCGCTAACTTTCTTTCCTTTTTTCATATTTTCTGGTACATAATTTGTACTAGTATCTAGTCCTACACATACTATAGATCTTTCGTTTATTCTTTCAGAAAGCTTATCTATTATCATTTTTAGCCCCTTTCTCAAATTTAACTTTTCCATTTACGATTGTCATCTCAATACTACCCCTAAATTTTTCGCCAATAAATGGACAATTGTTTGATTTTGAATTAAATTTTCCTACTTTGATTTCTTTATTAATATCAATTATAACTAAATCAGCATCGTATGTCGGATTTATAACACCTTTGTTTTCCCCTAATATCTTAGCTGGATTGTAACTCATTAATTCAGATATTTTGTTTAATGATATATCATTTTCTTCATGCAATACTTTATATGCAATATTAAAGGCTGTCTCTAATCCAATCATTCCACATGCACCTTTATCTTTATCATCTTTAGTATGAGGTGCATGATCCGTTGCAATAGCATCTACTGTATTATTTTTTATCATTTTTATTATGCAATCTATATCTTCTTGAGTTCTTATTGAAGGATTTACTCTAAAATCACTATCTTTCATATATATGTGATGAGGAGTAACTTCGCAAGTAATTGGCGCATTTTTTTCTTTGTAGAATTTTATCGCTTCCAATGAGTCAATAGTGCTAACGTGACAAAAATGAACTCTACATCCTGTTTTTAAGCTTAAGTAGCAATCTCTAATTGTTTCTAAATCCTCTGCATACCTTGTAGAAATCTTTGTTAGATTATGGTCTTCTGCATGTACCATTATACCCTTGTTTATTTTTTCTATTTCTGTAAAGATATTAAAAGCTAGTAAAGAGTCTGTTATGCCTTTCCCGTCTTCACTAAAAAATTTGATATTATTATCTGCTTTTTCAAAATTAATCATTTCTATAGATTTTAAATCTTTTGTTGTGGCCATGCATTGATATATATTTATTAGATCAATTTCTTTTGATTTATCTATAATTTGATTGTAGATTTCATTATTATCCACGACTGGTTTAGTGTTACCCATCAAATTACAACTTGTGTAGCCTCCAGCAAGGGCTGACAGACTACCAGTGTGTAAATCCTCTTTGTTTTCTTGACCTGGATATCTGAAATGAGTGTGCAAATCTATGAATCCTGGCATTACAATTTTATTGTTTATATCAATGATTTCATCACATTCTTCAAATATTTCTCCTATTGCTTTTATTTTACCATTTTCTATTAAAATATCAGCAAATAGATCTTTATCTCTATCTATGATATGACAATTTTTAAGCAGCAGTTTCATTATTCCTCCACGTTATATAGATGATCACAATAATCACATTTATAAGTTCTAGTATCCTTATCAACTAAACTAAATTTTTGTACAATACTTCGTTCAGACTGAGTAATACATCTAGGATTTTTGCATTTAATAAAGCCTTCGAAATGTTCTGGCAAATTCAAGCTAATTTTTTCTTTTATTTTTTCATTTTCAATTATATTAACGGTCATATTATCATCGAATACTCCAAGTATATCAAAATCTATATCAATAACATTTTCGATTTTAATCATATCTTTTCTTCCCAATTTACCTGATTGTGCATTCATAATCAATGCAACTGTATAGTCAGCCTTGTCTAACTTTAAAAGTTGGAATATTTTATAACCCATTCCACATTTAATATGATCGATTACAATACCTTTTTCAATACTATTAATGTTTAACATTATCTCACCCCTAATAATTTCAATATTAACGCCATTCTAACAATTACACCGTATCTAACTTGCTTAAAATAAACTGCTCTTGGATCGCTATCAACTTCTGTAGCTATTTCATTTACTCTTGGCAATGGATGAAGTACAGCTAAATCATCTAAAGCTAATTTCATCTTATCATTATCTAATATATACGAATCTTTCAATCTAACATAATCTGCTTCATTGAAGAATCTTTCACGTTGGACTCTAGTCATGTATAAAATATCAAGTTCACCAATTACATCTTCCATTTTTTCAACTTCTTTAAATTCTATATTTTTTGATTTTAAAAATATCTTAATATAATCAGGTACTTGAAGTTCTTCTGGAGATATTAAGACGAATTTGTTGTTTTCATATCTTGACATTGCTTTTATCAAAGAATGTACTGTTCTACCAAATTTTAAATCCCCACACAATCCTATTGTCATGTTGTTTAATCTTTTTTTAGTCATCCAAATTGTCAACAAGTCTGTCAAGGTTTGAGTTGGGTGTTGATGACCCCCATCACCTGCATTTATCAATGGAACTTCTGCATAAGAACTAGCTAAAACCGCTGAACCTTCTTTAGGGTTTCTCATTGCAATTATATCTGTATAATTCGATACTGTTCTTATTGTATCAGCTAAAGATTCACCTTTTGATGTTGATGAGCTTGCACTTTCTGAAAAACCTATGCAATCTCCACCTAATCTATGTATTGCTGATTCAAAACTTAATCTTGTTCTTGTTGAAGGCTCAAAAAAAAGAGTCCCTAAGATTTTTCCATTACACAAATTAGAAAAATCAGAAGGACTCTTTATAATTTCTTCTGCTAAATTTAATATTTCGTTTATCTCTTCTACATTAAAATCATCTGCGTTAATTAAATTTCTATTTTTTAACATAACTATCTCCTTTGATTTATTTTCATTATAATAACATCAAAAAAGATATCTGTCAATAGTTTTTTTAATTAAGAATTGTAAAATTTACATCTGTCGTTCAATATACATTCTTCACATTTTGGATTCCTAGCCTTACATAAATTTCTTCCGTGCCAAATAAATAAGTGATGACTTTTTGACCATCTATCTTTTGGTATTACTTTCATCAAAGCTATCTCAGTACTTAATACATCTTTTTCATTTACAATTCCAATTCTGTTAGTTACTCTAAAAACGTGAGTATCCACAGCTATAGCTGGTGTACCAAATGCATTGCTCACAACTACATTTGCAGTTTTTCTTCCAACTCCTGGTAATTTCATTAATTCCTCTATAGTATCAGGAACTTTTGAATCATAATCATGATATAAAACATTACATGTATTAATAATATTTTTTGATTTTGTTTTGTACAAACCACAACTTTTGATGTACTTTGTTAATCCATCTACACCTAAGCCTAATATAGCTTTAGGGGTATTGTGTTCTTTAAATAAAACAGCTGTAACTTTATTAACTCTAACATCTGTACATTGTGCCGATAAGATAGTGGCAATTAATAATTCGAATGGAGTAGTAAAATCCAAACCTGCTTTTGCATTAGGATATAAGCTATCTAAATCATCCAAAATTTTATTAATTTTCTCGTAACTCATGAAACTTTCTCCTTATTTTTTCAATTTCAATTTTATATCCATCTAAGTTGTTAGGCGTTTCCAGTATTATTGGTCTGCCTTCTAACCTTTCATTAAAGATTATATTAAAAAGGTCTGATTTTCCAATCAATCCTTTACCAAACTTTTCATGTCTATCCTTATTTGCTCCAAATGGCATCATAGAATCATTGCAATGAATCACTTTAATTTTTTCAATACCAATTAACTTGTCAAATTCATCAAGATAATCATCAAATTTAACCAGTTTAATTCCTGAGCTAAACAAATGACATGTATCGATACAAACATACAATGGAATACTAGTATTACTAATAATATAAGCAATTTGATTTAAATCAAATCCAACTTCACTACCTTTTCCACTCATAGTTTCAATACATATCTTCTGACCATTTGAAACATCTATTTGATTTAAGCCTTCTACAATTAAATTAAGTCCTTTCTCAATTCCTTGATTTTTATGACTTCCTGGATGAAGAACATAATTATCAATTTCCAAATCTCGAATTTTTTTCATATCCTCATTTATAAGCTTGATTGCCAGTTCTCTTAGGTCTTCTCTATCACTACATAAATTCATGGTATATGCTCCATGACATACTATTTCGTTTATATCATGAGTATCTCTAAGCTTCAAAAATTTTTCTATTTCTCTATCAGGAATTAATCTAGACTTAGATCCTCTTGGATTTCGTGGAAAGAATTGAAAAGTGTCAGCATTTATTTCTAAGCATTGTTCTATAGTTTTGTGAAGTCCTTTTGATGTAGATAAATGACATCCTATTCTATTCATAAAACCTCCTAATCACCTCTAAATCATTATTATATCACACCTTAATATTTTAATATGTTATAATACTAGTTGAGGAAGTGAGACATGTTTAACATTAGCAAAAAAAATATATCAAAAATAGATAAAATTCTAATTATAAGCGTTTTAATACTTGTTATTTACGGTCTTGTAGTATTATATAGTGCTGGATCAAGTCTTTCAAACCATTATTTCAGAAAACAATTAATAGCTACAATTATAGGAATAATTGTTGTTTTTTTTATAATTTCACTAGACAACCACATAATAAAAAAACTTAACATTCCAATGTACATAATTTGCAATGTTTTACTGGTTCTAGTTTTATTTTTTGGTGTTGGTGATGAATGGGGCGCAAGAAGTTGGTTTAAGTTTGGACCAATTAATTTTCAACCTTCTGAAATAATGAAGATAGTTCTTATTATTTCGCTAGCAAATATTATAGAATCTAACAAGAACAGCCTTAATAATCCTAAAATTTTATTAAAAATACTAATTTTTGCTTTCATTCCTGTTGCCCTAATTTTAAAACAACCAGACGCAGGAACAGCTATGGTTTATACATTCATAATAATAGTAATGTTGTTTACAGCTGGAATTGATTGGAAATATTTAATAGGAGCAATTATCTTAGGTATAGTCAGTTTACCTTTTCTATACTTGAGGCTTGATCAATTTCAAAGAGATAGAATATTAAATTTTGTTCATCCCGAAAGAGATTTATCCAATACTGGATGGCAAGCTCTCCAAGGTAAAATAGCAATAGGATCAGGAAAATTAACTGGTGAAGGTTTCTTAAACGGAGTTCAAAGTCAATATAATTTTATTCCTGAAAAACAAACAGATTTTATTTTTGCAGTATTAGTTGAAGAATTTGGATTTATAGGTGGATTTATATTGATTTTATTATATGCCCTTATGCTTTATAGATGTGTGGTTATTGCTCAAAACTCAGATAATTTATACTCAAAATTATTGACAATTGGATTTGCAGCAATGTTTTTATTCCACATATTTGAAAATATTGGAATGACTATTGGGGTAATGCCAATAACTGGTATCCCTTTACCATTTTTTAGTTATGGTGGAACATTTCAAATTATCAACTTAATTTCAATTGGATTGATTATATCTTCATCAATTCAAAAAGACCCATTGAACTTTATTTAGGAGGAAATATGAATAAAATAGAAAGTTTTAAAATTAATCACTTAAAATTATTACCAGGAATTTATGTATCAAGAAAAGATTACTTAAATAATGAAGTATTAACTACTTTTGATTTAAGAATAACTGCGCCTAACAGAGAACCCGTTATGAACACAGCAGAAGTTCACGCAATAGAACATTTAGCAGCTACATTTTTAAGAAATAAACTTGAAAATGAAGTTATTTATTTTGGTCCTATGGGTTGTAGAACAGGCTTTTATCTAATCTTGGTCGGAGATAAAAAATCTGAAGATATCGTAGATTTAGTTAAAGAACTCTTTGAATTCATATCTAATTATGAGGGCGATATACCTGGTCAATCAGCAAAGGACTGTGGCAATTATTCAGATATGAATTTAAATATGGCAAAATTCTATTCTGATAAGTACTTGAAGGTTCTAAATTCTATTAAAACAGAAAATTTAATTTACCCAGAATAGAAAAAACACAATTTAGTTATACTAAATTGTGTTTTTATTTTTTTGATCTTTATCTAAATATGTTGTTTGTAGTTCTGTTAGCTTCTTTTCATTCATTTTTTCAATATAGTGTTTTCTACATAATGGCATATATGCCTCACTAGCACCCAACTGTATTCTGTTTTTATCGTCTGATATACGATAACTTACCCATGCATCATTTCCACACACAGCACACACAGCGTGGTGTTTTTCGACGTAATCACATATAGGCAATAATTCCTTAACAAGTTGAAATGGCTTGGCTTTATAGTCCATGTCAAGTCCAGCAGCAATAATTGTGAATCCTTTTTCCAAAAGATAGTTAATTTGTTTTACAAAATGATCTGCTTTTGAATTAATAAATTGTACTTCATCTATAGCAATTACATTTACATCATGAGTTTTTGTATATTCAACTATATCGTCAATATTATCGACATTTATTGCTTCAATTTCGTTTTTATCATGTGTTACTACTTTTTCCTTAGAATATCTAGAATCCATCTTCGGCTTAAACACAACTACATTATATTTAGCTATTTTAAACCTATTCACTTCTTTCCATAAACTAGATGTTTTTCCAGAAAACATAGATCCAGTATGCACTATTAATTTGCCTCTATATTGATGCATATTAATTCCTTGAAATCTCTATTGATTGAATAATAATATCATCCAACGGTTTATCTGAAAAGTCAGTATTTACGTTAGCAATTTTGTCTACAATATCCATTCCACTATAAACTTGACCAAATACAGAATGTTTTCCATCTAACCAAAAACATCCCCCATTATTTTTATAGTATTCTTTTTGTTCTTCATCCAAATCACATTCGTCAAGATATTTAATATAATCTTTTCTAATTGAAGTGTTTTGAACTATAAAAAATTGAGATCCATTAGTATTTGGTCCAGAATTAGCCATAGATAAAGCTCCTCTTATATTTTTCAAATTATCAGAAAATTCATCTTCAAAAGGCTTTTCCCAAATACTTTTCCCACCATAGCCTGTGCCTTGTGGATCTCCTCCTTGGATCATAAAATCTTTGATGACTCTATGAAAAATAGTTCCATCATAATATCCTTCTTGTGCATGAGTTACAAAATTTTCCACACAATTTGGAGCATCATTTTCAAACAAACAAATTTTTAATTCTCCCATGTTTGTAATTATATTTGCAATTAATTGATCTTTTTTAGGTATATCAGTTTGATACATATTCCCTCCATAAATAATTAAACTGCTTTTTAAAAAGCAGTTTAAACTTTTGTATTTGATGAGAAGTAATATCCTTCTCCCCATTTTGTTCTAATTATTAATGATTCGTTATCTTTGATTTTTTCCCTCAATCTTTTAATGTGAACATCAACAGTCCTGATATGAGACTGTGCATCTTCCCATAATTTCGCAGCCAATTCCTTTCTTGAAAGAACCTTATCTTTATTAGAAACAAGTGCATATAGCAATTCAAATTCTCTTCCTGTTAATTCTATATATTGACCATATCTTTTTACAGTTCTTGATATTAAATTAAATTCAAATTCACCAATTTGTATTACGCTTGTTTTATTATGGTCATTTACTAAATCTGATTTCGTTCTTCTGAGAACTGCTCTAATTCTTGCTTTTAACTCAAGCATATTAAATGGATAAACTACATAATCATCTGCACCATATTCCAACGCTAAGATTTTTTTCATATCATCTGATTCATCACTAACAAAAATTGTCGGAATGGAATATAATTTGCTAATTTCTTTTTTGAAATCTAAGCCTGTACCATCCGAAAAATTCATATCACTAAGCAAAAAATCATAGTAACTTTTTTTTAGTTTTTCAAGTGCATCTTCAATTGTAGAACATTCTGAAACTTCATAATTTTCATCATTAGAGAAATTCAAAATGATCTCATCTTTATACACATTAGATGGAAAAACTAACAGAATTCTAAGTTTCATAAGTTTAATTAGATTACTTCAATAAAGTGATCTGTCTTTTCCTTTACTCTTCCTATTATACTTCCAACTTGGCCTGATTCATGTAATTTTTCTACAAGTTTATCAGCATCTTCCTTAGATAATGCAATTAATAATCCGCCTGATGTTTGGGGATCAAAGACCAAATCATCTACAAAGCTACTAACATTTTTGCTGATTTTTACATCATTTCTGATAAAGTTTCTGTTGTCATAAGCTCCTTTTGGAACTAATCCTAAGTTAACAAACTCTTCTACTCCTTCAAAAATAGGTAAGTTTTGTGAGTCGATTTCTATTGTTAAATCAGATCCCTTAGCCATTTCAAGTGCATGGCCGCACAAACCAAATCCTGTTACATCAGTAGCAGCATGAACTTCTAGTCCATCGCAGGCTTCCTTAGCGTATTTATTCAAAGTAGACATAGATTTGATAACTTCATCAAATAATTTTTGATTATCCATTCCACCTTTTATAGCAGTGTTTACAATTCCTACACCTAATTTTTTAGTTAATACAACCACGTCTCCAACTTTAGCTGTAGAGTTGGCCCATACTTTATCTGGATGATTGATTCCAGTTACAGACAACCCATATTTAGGTTCATCATCTTGTATAGTATGACCACCAACTAATAGACATCCCGCTTCTTTAGCCTTATCAGCACCGCCTTTTAAGATTTCAACCAAAATATCTTGATTCATGCAATCTGAAAAACAAACAATATTTAAAGCTAACAATGGATCTGAACCCATAGCATATAAATCACTTAAAGAATTTGCCGCAGCTACTTGACCAAATGTATATGGGTCATTAACAACCGGCGTAAAGAAGTCTAGAGATTGAATTAAACATAAATCATCTCTTACTTTGTATACAGCACAATCATCGCTTGTATCTAATCCTACTACTAAATTATCGTCATTTACTTTTTCAAGATGACTTAATACTTCAGCTAATTTACCAGGTCCAATCTTTGCTGCGCATCCAGCTGTTTGAGTAAACTCAGTTAATTTAACATCTTCTGGTTTAATTGTTTTGTACTTTTTGTCTAACATTTTTATCTCCTTTAATCTATAGTTATTAAACTTTTTAATGATTCAAAAGTTTTATCGCCTATTCCATCTACATTTTTTATTTCTTCAATTTTTTTAAATTGATTTTTCTCTCTAAATTCTATTATTTTTTTAGCTTTAGAAGGTCCAATACCTGGTAATGTTTGCAATTTATTGCTATCAGCAGTGTTAATATTTACAAGACTATTTGAATTATTATCTTTTATTGTAACTATATCTGAGCTTTCTATGTTATTGTTTTGTGCTTTTGAAGTTTCTGTTTTTGATGGGATATAAACTTTCATCTCATCTTTTAGCTTCATTGCCAAATTTACACTCTTAGTATCAGCATCTTGTGTAAATCCACCTGCTAATTCCACAATATCTTTAATTCTATCATCTTTTTTAAAAGAATAGACACCAGGCTTGTTTACACAACCATCTATTTGACACATAGTCGTGGAATTATCTTCTCTGTTTTGTGTATTATTTTCAGATTTTTCATTTATGCTCTCTGTTGATTTTGTATCAACTAGCGTTTGAATTTGATTGTTATTCAAATTATCTGAATTAGATTTATAATAACCAAAACCAACTAAAACAATTATAGCTATACCAATTAAAATTTTATCTTTAGAAAAATTAAAATTCATAATGCGCCTCTTATATCTATATACACTATAATATCATATGCACAAGCAATTCGTCCAATAAAAAAAAGCTACCGGTATTAAATACCAATAGCTTATGATTTTAGTTTAAAATTCTTCTTGCTGTTACAAATGTACTTGAGTAATAGTTTGAGTCAATGTCTGAAATAATTACACCAGTTGAAGGTGTTGATGCATGAATCATTTTTCCATTACCAACATAAATCCCTACGTGAGAAATACTACCTGAGCCATTTGTACTAAAGAATAACAAATCTCCTTGTTTCAAATTACTTTTACTTACAGGATATCCATTATTTGATTGTGCAGCTGAATTTCTATAAAGAGAAATACCGCAAACTTTATTATATAAATAACTAGTTAATCCAGAGCAATCAAATCCTACTCCTGGTTGTGCAGAACCCCAAACATATTTTTCTCCTAAATAATTATAAGCAGCTTGAGCTACAGCACTTCCAGAACCGCCTTCATTAGATCTTACAACCTTAGAGTTAGATTCTTTTTTGTAAGAATCCTTTACTTCAGTATCTATCGTTTGGTTTGATTCAACTTTATTGTCTTGAATATAATTTACAGAAATATATTTTCCTTCAGAAAGTTTTAACCAATATTTTCCTTTGATACCACTAACTTTAGTACCTTTTTCTAATACAGAAACTACGTTAGAATCCATGCTGTCTTTATCTCTAACATTTACAGCTTCCTTTACATATCCAGTATAGTTAGCTCCTTCAAATTTTGTAGAATTTGATTTCCTTACTTGTTCTTTGTTTTTAACTTCTGAAACTTGAAGTTCATCATTTTTCTTTTCTTCAATTTTAGTGTTTTGCAAGTATTTTATACTAATAAAACCATTATTTCCATTTACAGAAGTTTTGAACCATCCATCTTCAACTACACCTTGTACTTTAGTGTTTTTCTCTAATACACCTAGTTTATTAGAGCTGATTGATTTTTCACTTCTTAGATAAACTGGAGATTTTACCCACATATCTACTGACTTTTCAGTAGATTTAGATTTTACTTCAGATTTTACTTTCTTAACTTCAGGATTATTTTTTGAAACTTGTTTTTTAGCTTCAGAAACTACTTTTTTATTTGATTTTTCATTGGTCAAGAAGTCTTTACTTACGTATGCTTCTTTGTTTTTATAGCTTATTTTTGCCCATGATTTATTGCCATCATCTTTAACAACAACTTTTGTATCTTTTGTTAAAACACCTATTGCTTCAGATTCTTTATCCGCCTTTTCTCTTACAAATAAATCACCTGTCGTAGATTTTGTTATATTTGAATAAATCTTTTCTTCTTCATTTTCAGAATTTCTTGAAAGAGTCAATGAGGCAACTTCAGATTTTTCTTTTTTTAAGCTAGATTTTGAATTTTCATTACCTTCTGAAATTTTCCCAACATTTGCAGTAGATAATTCCACTTTTTTAGCTTCATCTTTTTTTGTATCTACTTTTTCACTATTTTGTTTGTATGTAGAAACGTTATTTTCAGCAGAAGTCTTTAATTCTTGTTTATTATTTCTAACTTGTTTTACATCCGAATTAATTTCTTCTTTAACTTTCTCAGCTTGTTTATTAGATATAGTTTTTGTGGAATCATTTAATACGTTTCTTACTTGTGAATTTCTTATTTCTTTAAGAGCTTTCTCTTTTTCTTCTTTTTCAGCATTTGGAGTCAATACATCATTGCTTTTTATTGCAACTGAATATTTAGAATCATTTAATTTATTAGATTCAACATTATTGTCTCCTATTAAAGTTGTGGAACTTAAATAAGGCGATACAAAAGTTCCTACAGCTATGACTGAAGCTAATCCGATAGATAAGCCAAGTCCTTTTTTGTTCATATTAACTTCCTCCTAATACATCCTAAGATAATATTAAAAGAATTAAAAAAATATGTCAAGTAAATTCAACAAAAAAGTTACAAATAAGTTTCAAAAAAGTAATAATTGTAACATTTTTGTCATAATTACTGATTTCTCCTCTTTTATATAAGATACTTAAAAATAAAAATTTTATTAAAATAAAAAAATCTATTCACAACATGATGAACAGATTTTTAATTTAATATTAATTTTTAGATTTCCATTAGTTCAGTTTCTTTATCAGAAACAATATTGTCAATTTCTTTTGTTAACTTATCTGTTAATGATTGAATATCATCTAATAATACGTGCAATTCATCTTCAGATATTTCAGCATTTTTTTCCATTTTTTTTGCATCGTCAACAAAATCTCTTCTTATAGATCTTATAGTGACTTTAGATTTTTCGCCATATTCTTTAACAACTTTTGTCAATTCTTTTCTTCTGTCTTCAGTTAATTGTGGAAATGGTAATCTTATAATATTGCCATCATTGGAAGGAGTTATTCCCAAATTAGATGCTTGAATTTGTTTTTCAATTTCTTTCATTATTGATTTATCCCATGGCTGAATTGTAAGTAATCTAGCTTCTGGAGCGGAAATCGTAGCAACTTGTTTTAAAGGTGTTGAAGTTCCATAATAATCTACCATAATATTATCTAATACGCTAGGATTCGCACGACCAGCTCTTACTGTTTTTAGATCTTCCCTTAAAGCATGCAATGTTTTCTCAGCTTTTGTTTCCATATCTTTTAAAATTTGTTTACTCATTTTTATCCCCCTCAACAATTGTTCCAATATTTTCTCCATGAGAAACTCTAATTATATTTTTAGGATCATCTATACCAAAAACTACTAATCCCATATTATTTTCCATGCAAAGTGATGTAGCTGTTGCATCCATTATTCCTAAGCCTTTGTTTAAAATATCAATATAAGTAAGTTTATCGTATTTGATTGCATTTTTATTTTTATTAGGATCAGAATCGTATATACCATCTGTTCCTCTTTTACCTGCTAAAATAACATCAGCGTTAATTTCTACTGCTCTTAACGCAGCTGTTGTATCAGTAGAAAAATATGGTAATCCTGTTCCTGCAGCAAAAATTACAATTCTACCCTTTTCAATATGTCTTATCGCTCTCCTTCTAATATAAGGTTCTGCAACTTGTTTCATATCTATTGCTGTTTGTACTCTTGTTTGAATACCTTTTGCTTCCAAAGATGCTTGCAATCTCAAAGCATTTATTGTTGTTCCTAACATTCCCATTGAGTCCGATGTAGCTCTGTCAATTTTAGATGATCTTCCTCTCCAGAAATTTCCACCACCAACAACAATAGCAATTTCTAATCCTTCTTCGTGGACAGCTTTTATAGAATCGCAAATATTTTCTATAATATCATCATCTAATCCGTGTCCTTGGTCTCCACTTAAAGCTTCACCGCTTAATTTTAGTAGAACTCTTTTATATTTTAAACTCAAAATTTCCTCCTAATTAATAATAAGGTTTTCTTTAATTAATCATACCAAATTAACATTTTAAAATCAATATGATACTATGTAAAATAAAAAAAGCTGCAATATAGAAATTGCAGCAATAATTTTTATTGACCCATTTGTTTTTTTACTTCTTCAGCAAAATCTTCGTTTTTCTTTTCTAAACCTTCGCCAACTTCAAATCTAGCAAATCTACGAATTTTAATGTTTTCACCTATTTTTGCAATTAAATCTGTTAATAATTCTTCTACAGATTTATTAGGATCTTTAATGAATGGTTGTTCTAATAGACAAATTTGTGAGTAGAATTTGTTTATTCTTCCTTCAACTTTCTTTTCAGCAATCATTTTTGCTTTATCTTCAGGAATATTTTTTCCGTCGTTTTCGTTCATAGCTTGATGAACTAATACTTCTTTTTCTTTTTCTACTTCTTCAGATGGTACTTCATCACGACTTACGTATTTTGGATTTGATGCTACAACTTGCATTGCTATATCTTTTGCGAAATCCTTAAATTCTTCATTTTTTGCAACGAAATCAGTTTCGCTATTGATTTCAACAATAGCAGCAATTTTTCCACCGTGAATATAAGTTTCAACAATACCTTCAGATGCTAATCTTCCAGCTTTTTTTTCTGCTCCAGCAAGTCCTTTTTCTCTCAAAAGGTCAATTGCTTTTTCAATATTTCCATCTGCTTCAGTTAGGACTTTCTTACAGTCCATCATTCCTGCGCCAGTTTTTTCTCTTAATTCTTTTACCATACTAGCAGTAATTTGTGCCATTTTATTACCTCCAATTGAATTAAAAAGCGACTGTCAAACAATTATTTAATTTTAAGTTTAACCGTCGCTTATTTTTTATTATTCTTCGTCTGATTGTTCTTCAGAATTTTCAACAAATTCTTTTAAATCTTCTTCTGATACTGATTCTTCGTTTTCAGATTCTTCTGTATCATTTTCAGTTTCAGAATAAACTTCTTCTGAATCTTCACGACCTTGATTTGCTTCAATAACAGCATCAGCAATTGTAGAAGTTAAAAGCTTAACCGCTCTAATTGCATCATCGTTACCAGGAATAGCAATATCCAATTCGTCTGGATCACAGTTAGTATCTACGATACCTACAACTGGTATTCCTAATATTTTTGCTTCGTGAACAGCAATGTATTCTTTTTTAGGATCAACTACAAAAAGTACACTTGGCATTTTTGTCATTTTTCTAATACCACCAAGGTTTTTTTCTAGTTTTTCTCTTTCTCTTTCTAATTGGCTAACTTCTTTTTTAGGTAAAAGATCGAAAGTTCCATCTTCTTCCATTTCATATAATTGGTGAAGTCTATTAATTCTTGTTTTGATAGTTTTGTAGTTTGTTAACATACCACCTAACCATCTTTGGCTTACATAATGTTGTCCACATCTTTTAGCTTCTGTTTCGATTGCTTCTTGAGCTTGTTTTTTTGTTCCTACGAAAAGAACTTCTCCACCATCTGCGACGATGTCTCTTACATAATTGTAAGCATCATCAATTTGTTTTACAGTTTTTTGAAGATCTATAATATAGATTCCATTTCTTTCTGTAAATATAAATTTTGACATTTTTGGGTTCCATCTTC
Organism: Finegoldia dalianensis; assembly: GCF_046255015.1. NCBI lineage: Bacteria > Bacillati > Bacillota > Tissierellia > Tissierellales > Peptoniphilaceae > Finegoldia > Finegoldia dalianensis. Next base: position 154,635 of record NZ_JBDLBQ010000001.1, on the reverse strand, counting down.
TTGTTTGATGTCCAAAGTGAACCCCAGCTTCTAACAATGATTTCATTGATACTACTGACATTTTTTCTACCTCCGTTTTTTTCCTCCAGACGACTCATCTACAAATGCGACAATTAAGCAACTGCATCAGTATCATCGGCTGTGTGTTTTACTTTCAAAGTATATCATATATGCTTTTATTTTTCAAGCTTTTTATAATCACATTTTTCATTAGAACAAAGAATGGATTCTCCATGCCTATTTTTTCTATGAACTAGTAAACTACCACATTCAGGACATTTCTCACCTGTAGGCTTATCCCATAAAGCGAAGTCGCAATTTGGATAATTTTCACATCCATAAAAAACTTTACCTCTTTTAGAAACTTTTTCTATTATTCTGTGACCACATTTTGGGCATTTTACTTTAGTATCTTTTACAATAGTTTCAGTATATTTGCAATCAGGAAAAGCACTGCAACCAATAAACTTTCCATTTCTCCCATGTTTTATTACCAAATCACTGCCACATTCAGGGCATTTGCGTCCAATTGGTTCGTCTTTAACTTTAAATTTATCTTGTGCATTTTTTGCATTGATTAAATCTTCATTAAATCCATCATAAAAATCTCTAATTACTTTTTTCCATTCAACGTCGTTTTCAGCAATATTATCTAATTCATTCTCCATTTCAGCAGTGAATTTTTCATTAATAATTGAATCAAAATATTTAACTACAAATTCACAAACTTTTTCTCCGATTTCTGTTGTATAAAATTTTTTCTCTTTTAATTCAACATAATTTCTAGACAAAATACTGCTTATAATCGATGCATAAGTACTTGGCCTACCAATGCCATCTTCTTCAAGTGTTTTTACAAGGCTTGCTTCTGTGTATCTAGGTTTTGGTTTAGTAAAATGTTGTTTAGATCCTATTTCTTTTGAAATTATAGAATCTTTTTCCTTTAATTCAGGCAATTCGCTATCTTTGGTATTCAAAGAATATACTCTTGTAAAACCGTCAAAAATCACCACGTTACCATTAGATCTAAAAGTATAACCATTGTTATCAAAATCTATCGATGTAGATAAATATCTTGCATCTTTCATCTGACTAGCAACAGTTCTTTCCCAAATCAATTTATATAATTTGTATTGATCATCTGTCAAATATTTTTTAATTTCATTCGGTCTTCTTTTTACTGACGAAGGCCTAATACCTTCATGAGCATCTTGTGATCCTTTTTTCTTTTTAGAATAATCGTATCCTTTTGTGGCATATTGTTTTCCGTAGAGATTATTAATAATATCTAGGCAATCACTCACGCAAACATGAGAAATTCTTGTTGAGTCCGTTCTCATATAAGTAATCAAACCTACTGAACCTTCGCTACCCAAACTAATTCCTTCATACAACTGTTGAGCTATTCTCATAGTTTTAGAAGTTTGAAAATACAACTTTTTATAGGATTCTTGTTGAAGTGTAGAAGTAGTAAAAGGAGCGTAAGGTTTCCTAGATTTTTTTTGTTGTTTTATAGAATCTACAACAAAATTATCTGACAAATCATTTAAAATTTTATCCGCTTCATCCTTGTTTTTTATATTGATTTTATTAGATTTATCGTTTTTTGAATAATATAGCTCAGAATCAAATTCGAATTTTCCCTTGGATAAATTTGCATGAATAGACCAGTATTCTTCTGGTTCAAACTCTCTTATCTCTTTTTCTCTTTCACAAATTAATCTTAAGGCTACAGACTGTACTCTACCGGCGCTTAGTCCAGATTTAACTTTCTTCCATAATAATGGAGAAATGCTATAACCTACTATACGATCTAAAACCCTTCTTGCTTGTTGAGCATCTACCAATTTTAAATCGATAGCTTCAGGTTTTTTTATTGCTTCTTTTACAGAGTCTTTAGTTATCTCTTGAAATTTTACTCTATTTTCTTCCTCTGGATTTATATCTAATAAATAGCACAAATGCCAAGAAATAGCTTCTCCTTCCCTATCAGGGTCGGTTGCCAAGAAGATTTTTTGAGAATTTTTGTAATCTTTTTTTAAAGAATTGATTACACTGGCCTTACCACGCACATTAATATATTGTGGTTCGAAATCATTCTCTATATCTATGCCTAGTTTACTTTTTGGTAAATCTCTTAAATGACCAATTGTAGCTACAACTTTATATCCTGACCCTAACATTTTTTGAATTGTCTTTGCTTTAGTTGGAGATTCTACTACCACTAGCTTTTTATTTGCCATTAAAAGTCTATCCTTTCTGTTAACTTTCTTGTAATTTCGATCTTAGTTCACTTATAGATTCAGTTGAAATTTGATCTTTATTTATTCCTAATTTATTTATTATCTCTTTTAAATGTTCTTCATCTTTGACTTCAATTTCCAAATATGGATACGGATAAAAATCTTTATCCCAGCAATCAAAATCCAGTCTTGCATCCATAAACTCAAATGATTTTCTTTCTTTTTTTGATGAAGATTGCTTATCCAATTTAACAAATTTTAATATTTGTTTCAAGTTTTCTTCGCTATCAAATTCTATAGTATATTCATCGTAATGTCTAACGTTCGTATCATTAACTCTCTTTTTGTAAGTAAGAAATTTCTTGTTTACATTATTAAAAATATCTTTCGAAATTCTAATTCTAAGATAATCACTACTATCAATTAAATCAAAATTATTAGATTCAATTAAAATATTTTCTTGAATTTCATGAGCTATCATTTTAGCTCCCATTTCAACAGCTTTATCCATCAAACCATTAAAATCATCAGTAAATACCTTGCATTCTAATTCTTTTTCCATACTATTCCCTAATTTTCTTAACTTTAAAATCTATATAATCCGAAGACACACAATGTACATTTATTCCATCTATTGTTCCTTCGACGACATTTTGATGTCCATATCCGTGCAAATGTCCATATATTAAATCTGTAACATTATAATTTTTTAAACAATTAAATATCTCATTAGGTTGTTTATTAATATCAAAAGGTGGATAATGAAGCATCATAATAATATCATTGTTATTTCGGACGCTTTCCAAGCTCATATTAACTCTTAAAATTTCTCTTTGAAAAATTTTTACATCTTTCTCTGTAGCTTCTTTGCTAGTTGGATCAAGCCACCCACGTGATCCACATATATTGATATCTCCTAAATCTAGTGAATCATTTTGAATAAAATTAATAGATTCTAATTCTAATTTTCTTAGTTTACTTATACCAGACCACCAATAATCATGGTTACCTCTAGTTAGAATCTTTCTACCTGGACTCTTATCGATCCTTTTCAAATCTACAAAAGCATCATATAGTTGCATTGCCCAGGAAATATCTCCTGGTATAAGTATAATATCTTCATCATCTAATTTTTCTAGATTATGAAATATCTTTTCTTCATAATTATCCCAATTATCACCGAACACATCCATCGATTTTTCTTTTGTATAATCCAGATGTAAATCACCTATCGCATATATCATAATTACTTTAACTCAATTTTCTTATATATTATGTCTAGTTCATTTAACAATTGCTCATCTCTGTTTTGGCAAGAAAAAAGTATTATTTGATTATTATTTGAAATTTTAAATAACAAATCCAGACATTTCTTATATCTTACATCATCTAATTGAACAAAACAATCATCTAGTATCATCAAATAATCAAGACCCATTAATTCTTCAAGCACACTTATTCTAATAAAAACAGAAAGCAAGTCAAATGTTCCAGAACTTAAATGTTTTTGTTCGTAAAATTTTACTCCATCATAAATGCTAACATCTAAATTTTCATCAACTCTGAATCTATCCTTGTATTTAGTTGAATAAGCCATCATTTCTGAAACTTTCTTGTTAATTCTAGGTATAAAATTTTTGTGTAGTTTATTTATACTTTTATTGATCAAATCCATAGCCAATTCTATAGAAGTAATTTCACTTTCGTATTTTTGAATATTCTCATTGATATCTGCTAATTTTTCTTCTTTTTCCAATAGAAGATTTACAGATTTTTCAAGTATTTTTGTCCTTTCAAATAATTTTGCATTTTCTTCAATAGATTCGTCAATTTCTTTATTAAGTAAGTTGATGTCTTTTATATCATTATCCTCAAGTTTTATTGAATCTGAATTAAAATCTTCTAATAAGATACTAAAATCATATTCAGATGATATCTTTTGAAGTTGAGCATCTTTATCAGAAATTCTATCCATCAATTGGTTATACTCTATTTTTTTTCTTCTATAATCTTCAACATCTATATTCTTCAAATTTCTTGATGAAGATAAAATATTGTTAATCTTAGACTTAGAACTTTCATCTTCATTTATAATTGAATCCAATTTTGAATCAATATCTTGAAGTTGTCCCTCAAGTTTGCTCAAATAATCAATGCTTTTATCCATATTTGAGTCATATCTAAAGTCATTAATTACTTCATTGTAATTTTTATAACTCATATTAGTAATTTGATTAATCTTTTTCACAATCTTATTTAATTGACGATTGTATGATAATCTCTGAAATTTGTTCGATATAATAACTAAAATATAATACAGTACAAATAATACAGGAACAATTACTATTTCTTTTGTATACCCCATCATATAAATCATTCCGGCAATAATTAAGGTAACTATAACCCCAATAATAGATAATTTTATTTTTAATTTAGAAATTCCATTTAATTTTTCAATTAAATCATTAATTTCATCAATATAATCTCTTATAGTTTCATAATTACTAAGTTTTGCTTTTAATTGGTAGTAATCCTTACTTAATAATTTCTTTTGCTTCGATAACTCATTAAATGTAATTCTATTGTCGTTTAATAATTTATTTTGATATTCCAAACTATTGACATCATCTTCGTCAATGTCATTGATGTATTTAATCTTTGATACTCTGTCTAATAAACTTGCTTTTTCTTTTAAAATCTGCATTTTATAACTTTTTGCATCTTCTATTTTTTCTATATCGTTCTTCTTGTGCAAATTAACTAATTTTTCTTTATTTAAAAGAAGTTTCTCGTGTCTAAGCTTGTACTCATTTAACTTATTTAAACTATCTTCATATTCTTTTTTGTCTTTATTAATATTTTTGATTTCATCTTCTAAATCAAACTTTTTTTGATATAAACTCCCCAAAGGTTTTGCCTTAGATTGTTTAGTCCCAATATTTGATTTCATCTTTTCCAGATTATCTAGAGCTTTTTTAAATGAAACAGAATCATTATTGCTATCTGATGAATTCAATAGCATATCAACAATAGAACTTACATTCTTATTTTCTGCATCTAATTCTTTCAAATTAGAAAAAACAGTGGATTTAAAGATATCTGAAGGCATTTTAAAAAAGTATTCACCAGGAAATGATAAATTATCTTGATTAAAACCATCTAGTTCAGTTTCGTTATTGCCAGTAGTCTCATTGAAAATATTAAAATATTTTTCTTTGAAATTACGATAAATTACAAATCTCTTATTATCTTTCTCCACTAAAATACTGCCCTCATAGTTTTCGCTATTCCAAGGGCGATATTTTTCGTAGTCTTCAGTATATACAGTTCTCTTTAAATAAGGTTTAATAAATCCATAAAATACACCTTCTATAAATTTGGATATAGTGGTCTTCCCTGACTCATTTAACCCATAAATTAGATTAAATTTGTCTCCAAATTCTATTGTGTAATTATTAAATCTGCCAAATGATATCAAATCTAATCTAATAATTTTCATAAATTATTCTCCATTAAGGACTTAATTCCTAAATTAATTGCTCTTTTAACCACAGGATCTTCTTTATCCAAGTTTTTTGTTTCCTCAATAAAATAACCCAACACATTATTTCTGTTAAATTCATAAATTTTATCCAAATTTATATTAGATTCTGTGTTGTCAATTATTTCTACATATTCGCAATATTTTTTTAAACTTTCTTGTAAAGAATCTATATCTAAATCAAATCCTTCTTCTAATTGTCCCTTTAAATTAATTCTAATGTAATTTTTCTTATCTTCAACTAAACATTTAGACAATGAACCCACTAAATCGTAATAACTAAATTTATCTGATATATTATAGTCAAATTCATTGAAGTTTGATTCTGAACAATCTAAAAAATCGATGTCAAGTCTATTATCAACTATACTTCCAATAACAGCACCGTGCAACCCTTTTTCTTTAAAACTCAATGGTTCAATAGAACCTGGATACACAAATTTATCATTAAAAATCGTTGGTTTATGTATATGGCCTAAAGCCACATAATCAAAACCCAAATTATTTACTTTATCTTGATCAAAAAACATATAACAATTGTTATCATTTAATAAATCAGAATGAATCATTAAAACATTAGTTTTTAACTTGTCCAGTTTTAAATCATCAAAAATGTTTATAAAATCGTAGTTGTTTTTATTGTAACTTATCCCATAAATATCAGTGTCATCAAATTCTATTTTTTCAAGAGTATCCTTTTTGAAAATATTCAGATTATCACTAATATTTACCATATCCCATAAATTATCATTATAAATAGGATCGTGATTACCACCTATAATGCAAATTTGTGAATTTGTTCTAGAAAATAGATCCATTAAACGATTCATATCACTTAGGCTAAAATTTTCCAAATTATACAAATCTCCAGACAGAAAAATATAATCAACATTTTCATCAATACTATATTTGATTAATTTTTCAACTGATGTCCAAATTCTTTGCCTTCTTATTTTAGACATAGATTGTGGAATTGAAGATTTTTCAAATTTCATGCCTAAGTGAAAATCAGCTGAATGTATAAACTTCAAAATATATCCTACTTTTCTGAATCTAATTGTTTCAATTCATCTTCTATTAATGCATGTAATACTCTTAATTCTTCTTCTGTGAATGTAAGACCTTTACTCATTCTTGTATGATCAGGATTCCATTCTCTAATATCGTATTTTGCATCGTAATCCGACCATTTTACGATATTTAATTCCTTGTTCCAGTTGTTAGCTTTTGTGGATAAAACCCCAATTCTTTCTACTATTTCAAATTTTAAATCAGCCATAATTACCTCCATTTTTATAAATATATTATAGCATTATTTTAAAATATGCAAATATATGTTTTTGTGTTAGAATATCATAGAGGTGAATTTCATGAAAAAACAAAAATTAGCTCAAATTATAGCTATTATTCTAGTGGCGATGATGGTTGCTCCATTCATACTCAATGTAATAATGAACATAAGATAAAATGATAATTCAAAAAATTGAGTTCAATGATAAAAAAGATAAGTTTGTAATTGAGACTGATACAAAAGAAAGTTTTTTATTAAGTTATAATGATTTTGAAAAATTTAAAATTCATAACGAAATGATAATAGATGATGAATTGTATGCTCACCTATTGAACATATCAAAATTTGGAGAAGCTTTTGAAATCAGCCTTAATTTTTTATCTTATAAATTACGAACTGAAAAAGAAATAATTACAAAATTAAAATCCAAGAAATTTAGCACAGAAATTATTGATGAAGTAATTACTAAATTAAAAAATCTAGATTTACTGAACGATTATAACTATGCAAAAATATTTATTAACGATAAAATTAATCTTACAAATTACAGTAAAAGACGAATAATCAACGATTTATACCAAAAAGGTATTGATAAAATAATTTACGAAGATTATTTAGAAGAAGTTTTTGGGTACAATATGGAATTAGACAAAGCTACTCAAATAGTTGAAACTAAAATCAACATTTGGAAAGAAAAATATGAAGGCTACGAGCTAAGGAATAAAATAGTTACCTTCTTACTCCAAAAAGGTTTCAGTTATGATGTTGCAAAACAAATTAGTGGTATGTATTAATGTATTATTTATATATTTTAGAATGTGCTGATAAGAGTTTATACACAGGCATTACAAATGATTTTTTAAGAAGAATTAAAATGCACAATAAAGGCAAAGCTAGTAAGTATACGAGAGCAAGGCTTCCCGTAAACTATGTTTTTATGAAAAAAATTGATAATAAAAGTGATGCATTAAAATTAGAAATTAAAACGAAAAGTCTAACTCGTGATAAAAAGTTAAAATTAATCAATTCAGAAGAGAATGAAATTAATTCTATATTAAAAAAAGCTTAAGTATGATATAAATCAACTTAAGCTTTTTAATTTACAAATTGTTTTTTGCTAATTCAACTAATTTAGCGAATTCTTTTTCATCTTTAACAGCCATGTCAGCAAGAACTTTTCTGTTCAAGTCAACGCCTGCTACTTTTAATCCGTGCATAAATTTGCTGTAGCTTAAATCATGCATTCTTGTAGCTGCATTAATTCTAGCAATCCATAATTTTCTGAAATCTCTTTTTCTTCTTTTTCTTCCAACGTATGAATAAGCTAATGATTTCATAACAGCTTGGTTAGCAGTTTTGAATAATGTATGTTTTGAGCCGTAATATCCTTTAGCTTGCTTTAATACTTTTTTATGTCTTTTTCTATTATTTGTACCACGTTTAATTCTAGCCATTTATATTTCCCCCTCTAACTAAGGAATCATTTTATCGATTCTTCTCATATCTGCATCGCTAACTGTTGTACCTTTTCTTAAGTTTCTGATTCTCTTTGCAGATTTCTTACCTGTTAAGTGACTTGCATAAGCTTTGTATCTTCTTAACTTACCTGTACCAGTTCTTCTAAATCTCTTAGCAGAACCTCTATGTGTCTTCATTTTTGGCATATTATTTCCCCCTCTAATTATCTTTATCAGTCAAAGGACCCATAAACATTATCATCATTCTACCTTCCATAGAAGGTTTCTTTTCTATTTGTCCTACATCTTTTGTTAATTCATAAAATTTATCAAGAACTTCCTTACCCAAATCTTTATGACCAAGTTCTCTACCTCTAAATCTAACAGAAACTTTTACTCTGTTTTCATTGCTTAAAAATTTAGATGCTTGATTAGCCTTAACTTCTAAATCATGTTTTTCAATATTTGGTGAAAGTCTTATTTCTTTTACGTTAATTACTTTTTGATTTTTCTTCGCTTCTTTTTCTTTCTTTAATGCATCGTATTTGTATTTTCCATAATCTAATATTTTGCATACAGGTGGCTTAGCGTTTGGTGCTACATTTACCAAATCTAGATGCTTATCTTCAGCCATTTTTAAAGCTTCTTTAATAGGAATTACACCTATTTGTTCACCTTCATCATCGATTAATCTAACTTTAGAAGATCTTATCTCCTCATTAATCATTAAGTCTTTTATATTATTCACCTCCAAAAAAATAATGGCGGGTAAAAATACCCGCCAAAAATTAATAATCAAATTAAATTTTAACCTTATGAATTCGAAATTATAAGGTGAGAGCGGATATCTCTACTTATCAACAACAAATATTGTATACTATGTCGTACATTTTGTCAACTATTTTTTCTTTGAATTTACAACATTAATTAAAATATATGGTAAATTAAAGTCTGAAGTATATGCTATATACTTATTCGACCAATTAGGCTTAAATTTATCCTTGTAGTTTCTTAAACCTTTAAAATTATATATCTTATTTTGAGTATTGTAAACAATATTTAGAAGTTTTTCCTTCTTCTTTGAATAAATCTTATCTCCAACTTTAGACAAAGGAGCCATTCCTAGGTAAAATTTTTCAAAATTATTTTCTTGACCCCATAAAATTAACTTGATAAATATAAAATCCATCAACCCATCTTCATTTGATCTATCATATCTCATTAGATCGATAGAAAGTGTTTTATCATCATAAAACGGTTGAAGATTTGCAAAAGCAAGTAATTCATCGTCTTTGTAAATACATGCAATTTTTGTTCTTTTCAGATAATATTCGTCAAAAAATCCTAAACTAAATCCCATTTCATTTTTATTTCCTAACCATTTATCCGAAACAATTTTCATTTGAGATAACAGGTTATCGGTTGGATCTTCAACTTTAAATTCATAATTTCCTTTATCGAAGTTATTGAGTACATGTCGCCAAGTTCTATTTTTCTTTCCTACCAAAGAAAATTGAGTTAAGTCTACTGTTGCGTCTTGTCCAACCTTAACGAATCTAAAACCTTGATCACAGTATAATTCAAGATTTTCTCCATTTATTTCATAAAAACAAACATTCATGTGATATTCATTGCAATAAATAATAAAATCATCAATTGCTTCAACGAAATTTTCTTTCTTACCTATCGGATCACCTAATACTATAACGCTGTTTTTTACAGGTCGATACATGATCATTACTGTATTTGTCTTATCAAAATACACATTCTTATCATTCAAATAAACTAAATGACTAAATTCATTTCCACCAAATTCTTCCATGAATTTATCAATTTTATCAAAATCCTCATCTGTTAATTTTGTAAATGTGATCTTCTTAGTTCGTGTATATTGAGCAAGGTAAGATAATATCAGAACAAATAAAACATATAGAAGTATAAATTTCTTGTTTTCAACCAAATAATTTAGAGAATATTTTCGATGTGATGTCAAAAAATTTACCTTGCGAACAGTATTGCTAATAAAGATAAATAATACTGTGACAACTGATAATTTACCGATTGTGTTTATAAAATATTTTGACTTTATTTTGATAGCTTGTTCTGTGAATCCATCCTTCATAATATACATTACAATTCCCAACAGTAAGGTAATAATCGATTCTTCAATGTCTAATCCTTTTAATAATGTTGAAAATACTGAAACTATTAATACTGCTTCAGCTATATAAAAAGATTTCTTAACCGATTTTTTTATTCCTTGTGAAAGAAGTATTAGTAACCCACCTGATGTAAGAGTTATAAATCTAGCCAAAATCACTACATCTTTCTTAACAAATCTCTTTAAAAATTTTATTCTTAATAACATTGATGGAGTGGCAACACTTAAACATAATATTAGCCCAACGATTAGAGTAAAAATAGACAAAATATTAAATGCGAACTGTTTCTTGTATTGATCAGTATTGTAATTGTCGTAAATTCTTTTTAATATCATAATTAAAGAAATTATCCATGGAATAACACTACTTACAATTCTGTATATCAATATAGCAATTATTGCAGCTCTAGGTTCTATCAATTTACATAAAAAGTGTATTTCTATTAAATCCGAAACAACAAATCCGTCCTGCATCAAGCTAACTTGCCCAAATACATTTGAAACACAATAAATAAGCACCAAAGATGAAAGATTTACATTAGTAAATTGTTTTATCGTAAAAACGAAAAATAATATATTACATATTGTAACAACAGTTTCATAAGCAACTGATAAAACTTTTTTTCTAAGGCTTATATTATCTTTTACAACAAAATCTAAATAATATGGACATTTATTTTTAAAATAAATAACACAAATACCAATAACCAATATTACTAAATAAATCAAAAATAGTGTCCATTCTGGTTTCATTAAAAATATCGTGAATATACTAATTAAAGATAAAGCGATAAAATTAGAAATATTTTTGTTTAAATTCTGATCCTTATACTCATCTTCACCAATAAATACTGATTCTATTCCCTTTATCCACACAAATTTTCTTAATGATTCTAGAACCCAAAACTTTTTTATATCCTTGAAATCAAAATTTTTATTATATAAAAAATAAGAGGTTGATGAAATAAGAAATACTAAAAGTCCAAATAAAGCAATTTGTAATTTTTGAGCAATACTCAAAAAAATCTTATATTTAAAAATATGATTAGGTGCTATAAAATTGTTCCTTACGATATATAAGACAATAATTGTGAATATTATAGTGTATGTTGTCCTAATGTATTTTAGTTTTTTATCCATTAATCCCCCTTTAATTGGATGATTGCTCATCATACATTTGTTTGTAGAAACCATCTTTTAGTAATAGCTCATCATGAGTTCCACTTTCTATTATTTTACCATTGGATAAGGCAAAAATCTTGTCTACATTTCTAATTGTAGATAATCTGTGAGCTACTATCAATGTAGTTCTTGAATATTTTAATTTTTCTAATGGTTGTTGGATAATTTGCTCTGTTTCAGTATCAATATTTGATGTAGCTTCATCTAAAATTAATATTCTAGGATTTCTAATGTATGCTCTTGCAAAGGAGATTAATTGTCTTTCTCCTTGTGAAAGATTAGAGCCTTTTTCTTTTATAGGTTCATTTAAACCTTTTTTAAGCAATGTATAGCATCCTAATTTTTCTAACGCATGTATCACTTCCTCGTCACTATAATCCTTATCTAAAGTGATATTTTCTTTTAATGTAGTTTCAAAAAGAAACGGATCTTGTAGTACAACCGCAAAGTTTTCTCTCATAATATCTTCATTTAAATTATTGATATTTATCCCATCAATTAAAATTTCACCACTTTTTACATCGTAAAACTTCAATATTAAATTAAGGATTGTTGATTTTCCACTACCTGTAGTCCCTACAAAAGCTGCACTAGTTGATTTTGGTATTTTAAATGAAATATCCTTTAATACATCATTTTTATCATAAGCAAAATAAACATTTTTAAATTCAATATCTCCCTTTAGGTCTTCTATCACACCATGTGACTTTTCAATTGTATCTAATTTCATTATGTCAAATATGTGACTTGCAGATGCATAAGCTTGTTCCATATCTCCAAATCTTGTAACGATTACGCTAACATTCGAAAATATCTTTGAAGTATAATCAATAATGATATAAAGGCCACCAACCGTAACTGGATAACTTTTCGTTATCTGACCATATCCAAAATAAAATAAAATTATAACTGTTGATAATAAACCAATTATATCAATTGCCCTGTATCCACCATAACTTCTCAGTTTTGTAAGGGCCAAATTATTATCAAAAATTTCTTTGTTAATTTTATCAAATTTATTCTTTATAGTTTTCTTGACATTTAATGCTTGAATTATTTCCATATTATTAATATTTTCATTAATATTTGCATTTATTTTACTAACTAGATGTCTGATTCTTTTGTTATGCTTTGCTGACTTGTATCTATAATCATAAAATATTAAGAAAACCAATGGAAACAATATAAGAAGCATCAGCGACACTTTTATATTTGTTACAACCATCATAATATATATTGCAATTATCATTATCGCAGCAGTTGTAATATCTGCAAGAATTAATTGAAACATTATCTTCAATCTCATAGTATCATTCGTAATCCTTGATACGATACTTCCCGCTGCCAAATTATCGAAATATTCTATAGGTAATTCATTGATATGTTTGTAGATATCATTTTGTACAAAATATGTTACATTGTTTGCTGCCAATTCAAAATAAATCATACTCAAGTTACTGAAAATTCCACAAGCAACGTAGATCACCAAATAAATAGCCAAATATTTTATAATCGATGAAAAATTACCAACTATATTATTCTTAGCGACAAACTCATTTAATACAAATCCTATTACAATCGGTCCCAAAATTTCCATTGAAGTTCTTAATAAGGAAAAGACAAATCCAATCACCAATTCTTTTGATTGCTTCATGGAATACATTTTTAGTTTTTCTGATACAAATTTATTTCTTAATTTACTCTTCATATCTGCCCCTTACTAATTGGATATTATATTGATTGTAATACCATTGTTTGTTTTCCATTAATTCCGAATGAGTACCCATCTCACTTATTTGACCATCTTTCATTACTATTATTAAATCAAAATCGTCAATCTGATTTAATCTATGAGTCGATAAGATTACTGTTTTTTTCAGTTTTTTTAACTCTCTTAAAATATTTTTCTCAGTTTGAGTATCCAATGCGCTTAAGCAGTCGTCTAATACAACCAAGTTTGAGTCTTTTAATAAAGCTCTTGCTAATGAAATTCTTTGTTTTTGACCTCCAGATAACGACAGTCCGTTTTCACCACACAAAGTGTCAAATTCATCAGGAAAATTGACTATATCCTTATAAATATCCGCACTTTTAGATACTTTAACCACTTCTTCATTTGTGGCCTCTATCTTGGAAAGTTTTATATTATTTTTTATTGTATCCGAAAAAATCATACTTTTTTGAGACACATACGCCATATTATCTCTTGCTGATTTTAAATTTAATAAATTCGTGTATTTACCGTTGATTTCAAATTCATTTTGCCTTGGATATAAGAATAATAATTGTTTAAGAATAGTTGACTTTCCTGACCCTGTCTTTCCAACAATAGCCACCCTCATGTTCTTCTTGAATTCAAAAGAAATATCTTTAAGTGCGAATTCTTTAGAGTAAGGATATTTAAAACTATAATTTTCAAACTTAATACTTTCTATATCATCAATTTCCTCGTAATCTTCGTTTAAATCTAATTCATCTTTATAGTCAAGTATATTATCGATTCTATCCATTGATGCATCGGCTTGTTGATATACATTTATGAAGTTTCCTAATGCATACATTGGCCAAATTAACATATTTAAATAATAAGTAAAAGATACCAATTGACCAACAGATATTTGATTCTTACTTATTAAAAATGTTCCATATCCGATTGCTATAACAAAAGTCATTGCTGGAATTATTCTTTGAAAAGGAGCCATCATTGCTCTGTATTTTACAACATCCATGTTTTTTTGAACCAACATTTTAGATCGATTTTGAAACGAAAAATATCTAGCATTTTTTATCCCAAAAACTCTTATAATTCTAATACCTTCAACATCTTCTAACACACTATTGTTTAGCTTATCAAATGTAGATTGCACTATTGAGTATTTTTCATGGATTTTCTTACCAATCTTTAAACACAAAAATGCCAATATAGGAAGAGGTATTATAGAAACAAGTGTTAAACGAACGTCAACGACGACCATCATTATAATTATTATAAACAAAGGAAATACTGTAGAATCGAAAAATGTAAGAGTTCCAAATCCCATCAAATCGCTTAAACTATTGACATCTCCAGTAGCTCTGTTCATAAGTTCTCCCGTTTTGAAAGTTTGAAAATATTTCATGGATTCGTTTAAGTATTTATCCATAAGTCTATTTCTAGTTACATAGTCTATTTCATTCGAAGCTCTGAATGTGTAATAACACCATCCCATTGCAAAAAAATATTTAATTCCTATTACTAAAACATCAATTAAAAGTATAATTAAAAAAGGTTTTAATTCTATCGAATTGTTTAATACTCTATCGGTTAATTTCCCTGTAATATATGGGGGAATTAATCCGACCAGGTCACTTAATAAAAGAAATGTAATAGCAAGAATTAATTTATTTTTGTAATATTTTAGAAACCAATAAAATTTCTTGTACATTTTACCTCCTTCTATTAAAAATTTGCTCTGAAAAATTCAGAGCAAATTTTTATATTGTAAAATAAGCTTTATTTATAGAATTATTTTCTATTTTGATATTCATCTACTAATTCATCAATAAATTCATCAGTATTCTTAGATCCTACATCTCCGAGATCTCTTTTTCTTACTGATACCTCATTGTTATCAATTTCATTTTGTCCAATTATTAAAGAATAGTTCACTTTCTTCAATTGAGATTCCCTGATCTTAAGACCGATTTTTTCACTTCTATCATCGACTTTCACTCTCAATCCACGTGCTTTCATTTTTTGTTGTAATTCATACGCATAATCATTGAATTTATCGCTAATAGGAAGAATTTCTACTTGAACTGGTGATAACCATAATGGGAATTTTCCAGCATAGTGTTCTATTAGTATTCCCATAAATCTTTCTTCACTACCTAAAATTGCTCTATGAATCATTGCTGGACGTTTTTTAGATCCATCACTTGCGATATAAGTCATATCAAATCTTTCTGGCATTTGGAAATCTAATTGAATAGTTCCACATTGCCAAGTTCTACCTATTGCATCTTCCAAATGGAAATCTATTTTAGGGCCGTAGAAAGCACCGTCACCTTCATTAATTTTATATTCAAGACCTTTGTGTTCCAACGCACTCTTAAGTGAATTGATTGCTAAATCCCAATCTTCATCTGATCCCATTGAATCTTCTGGACGAGTTGACAATTCAACTTCGTATTTAAAACCAAACTTAGAATAAATATAATCACAGAAATCTATAATCTTAGTTACTTCTTCTTCTATTTGTTCAGGTAAACAGAATACATGTGCATCATCTTGTACGAAAGTTCTAACTCTGAATAAGCCATGTAATGCCCCAGATAATTCATGACGGTGAACTTGACCAAGTTCTGCAACTTTAATTGGAAGCTCTCTGTAGCTGTGCAATTCATCTTTGTAAACTAAAATTGATCCTGGACAGTTCATTGGCTTTATTGCATAATCATCACCATCTATTTGAGTGAAATACATATTTTCTTTGTAGTGATCCCAGTGACCTGATTGATGCCATAAATCTTCGTTCAAAATCAATGGAGTTTTGATTTGTCCATATCCTCTATCTAAAAGTTGTTCCTTCAAGAATTTTTCTAGTTCATTTAACACAACCATTCCATTTGGATGGAAAAATGGGAAACCTGGTCCTTCTTCTTGAATTGAGAATAGCCCCATTTCTTTACCAATTTTTCTGTGATCTCTTTTCTTAGCTTCTTCCATTCTTTCTAAATATTCGTCTAATAATTTTTTCTTAGGGAATGAAATTCCGTAAATTCTTTGAAGCATCTTGTTATTTTCATCACCTCTCCAGTATGCACCGGCAATTGATAATAACTTGAATGCTTTAATATTTTTCACTTCTAATAAATGAGGTCCTCTACACAAATCAACGAAGTCTCCCATTTCATACAATGTAATTGTAGCATCTTCATCAAGATTTTCTATTAAGTCAACTTTATAATCTTGACCTTCTTTCTTAAATCTTTCCAAAGCTTCTTCTCTTGAAATCTCAACTCTTACTAATTTAGGATTTTCCTTAACTATTTTTTTCATTTCAGCTTCAATTTTTTCTAAATCCTCAGGTACAAACTTGTGATCTGTATCTAAATCATAATAGAATCCAGAATCAATTGATGGTCCAATTGCAAATTTTGTATTTGGATACAATCTTTGAATAGCATAAGCCATTAAGTGAGATGAAGTATGCCAGAAAACTTGCTTTCCTTCTTCATCATCAAATTTTACGAATTGAACTTCACAGTCAGAATCAATAGTTTCCATTAATCCCATTATTTTACCATCTACAACTGCTCCGACACAGTCTCTTGCTAATCCTTCAGAAATTGATTTGCAAACATCTAATAAACTAATTTCTTCATCAAATTCTTTTACGGATCCATCTTTTAATTTTACTTCAAACATAAATACCTCCTAATAAAAAAGAGACCCTCATCCCGATAGGGACAAGTGTCTCGTGGTTCCACCCTAATTTTTTCTCA
Organism: Finegoldia dalianensis; assembly: GCF_046255015.1. Classification (NCBI taxonomy): domain Bacteria; kingdom Bacillati; phylum Bacillota; class Tissierellia; order Tissierellales; family Peptoniphilaceae; genus Finegoldia; species Finegoldia dalianensis. The sequence continues at coordinate 137,273 of NZ_JBDLBQ010000001.1, read as the reverse complement.
TTTGACAATAGGCTCCAAATTAGTATTCAGCATACTGATCTCTTAAGTAAAATTTCAGCCTAAGTTTTACTCTCTCTGAAAGTTCTTATATGCCTACTGGGATTTTTCATCGCCTTTATTTTAACTTTTCAATAATTTGGTTAAGCTCTAATAATTCTTGATTACCATTTTCCATATTTCGTAAAGTGAATTTATTTTGCTCAATTTCATCTTGTCCTATTATTATAACATATTTTACGGATAATTTGTCAGCATAATTAAATTTCTTTTTTAATTTATCATCTTCAAGATAACTCATACATCTTACAGAAGAACTTCTCAAATCATTCATCAACTTCACTGCATTTTTTTCATAACCTTTCATAGGAATAATGATGCAATCAAAGTTAGTTTGTTGTCCTTTAACCAAATTTAATTCTTGAAGTTGATAAAATAATCTAGTTAAGCCGATACTCATTCCTACTCCAGGCAACTTGCTTTTAGTAAAATTATTCGCTAGACTATCATATCTTCCTCCAGAACAAATAGATCCGATTTCACGATATTCCTTAAAAAATGTTTCAAATACTGAACCTGTATAGTAATCAAGTCCTCTAGTTATAGATAAATTTATTTTAATATTATCTGGACTAACACCCAAAGATAAAATATCGTCATATACAAATTTCAATTCTTCAAGTCCACAAACAAATAATTCATTATCAATATTCAATGATTCAAGTTTTTCGATAATTTCTAGGTTAGTTCCATCGATTTTTAAGAAATTTAAAATCGAATCAATTTTTTCATCATCCAAGTTTAGCTTAGATAATTCTTCTTTTACATTATCTATTCCTATTTTATCTAATTTATCAATTATTCTCAAACATGATTCAAAGTCTTCAATACCTAAATAAGAGAAATATCCATTCAATATTTTTCTGTTATTAAATTGAAATTCAAAGTCTGGAACATCTATTGATTTTAAAGCTTCATACATACATTTTACTATTTCCGCATCATTATATAAGCTCAATTTTTCATTTCCTATGATGTCTATATCGCATTGATAAAATTCTTTATATCTTCCTTTTTGATTTCTTTCTCCTCTATAAACCTTAGCTATTTGATATCTTCTAAATGGGAATGCTAAGTCTTGCATGTACATTGAAACGTATTTTGCGAGTGGCACAGTTAAGTCAAATCTCAATCCTTGATTTTTCTTACTACTATCAATTCTATACACTTGCTTACTTGTTTCTCCTCCACCTTTAGATAGTAAAACGTCTAATTTTTCTATAGCAGGTGTATCGATTGAAAAAAATGCATTTTTAATAAAAACATCTTCTATTCTTCTTTTAATTGTATCAAACACCATTTGGTCTTCAGGAAGAAGTTCCATCATTCCCGGTAATGTAGATGGTTGAATCATAATTGACCTCCTATTAATTAAAAATTATAGATCCGCGATCTATAAAATCATCATCTGTATAATAGTATTTTATATTTTCTTTTTCTAAAAATTCAATAAGTTTATTTTTAAATTTATAATTTTCAAGATTGCCATAAAACACAACCCCTAAATCAGCACAATATCCACAAGTCCCACCAATAAATCCTGTATCATAACCTTCTAGTTTTATTTCACCAGAATCTATCAAATATGCCTTAATATTTTGTTTCTGAACACTATCATATATGGATTTATCACTGGTAATTACAAATTTATCAGTAACTATTGTTGAACATTTTGAATATCCTTGTTTGACCATTATTATTTTCTCATCTTTAAGTAATTTTAATACAACAGGATCTACAGATTTTTTATTACAGACTAAATGATTTTCAATTGAAAAGTTATTTAACAAGCAATCTTTCGGGTATGTGTTCGTTATCTCAAGCTCCGTTACATATAATGCTATATAATTTGGAAGATATGCCCTATAATGAAAATACGATTCTTGAGTACAAATGAATGCATTTTCATTTATTTTCCTAATTTGCATATCTACATGGTCACTAACTTTTTCATCCATTTTTTTACTATCGAAACTGTAAATAACTTCATAATCATTGCCTTTTAAAAATTTTATCAAGCCATTTTTAGCTTTAAAACTAATTATCGCAAATTTCTTATGAGATTCTTCAAACATATCATTCTTTATTTCTAATCTATTTTGATCATCCAAATGTTCTTTTATAATTTCATCGAAAATAAATCCATTGAACTTAAATTTAATTATATCAAATAAGTTTGATAGTGCATAATCCATTAAAAATCTAAAAATTTTAAAAAGTATTGATTTATTAATTTTATCTAAATATATCTCTTTGATTAGCAACTCTTTATCATCTAAATCTAACACCAAATACCCTATTAACTTAGTTTCTTCAAAAATCACGAAATGATTTCTATTAGATATTTGTTTTTTCAAAGATTTAATTATTGTTGTTCTATTTTTCGCCAAATTTGAATCAAACTTATTTTGAAATAAAAAATTATTTCTCAGTTTGTATACAAAATCTGATAATTCCTCAATATACTCATCTTTTAATAAATCAATAAAAATCATATTAACTCCTTTACATATAAAAAAAAGGAAAGTCTATAATAAACTTTCCTTTGGAGGCGACACCCAGATTTGAACTGGGGGTGAAGGTGTTGCAGACCTCTGCCTTACCACTTGGCTATGTCGCCGTATGGAGCGGAAGACGAGACTCGAACTCGCGACCCTCGCCTTGGCAAGGCGATGCTCTACCACTGAGCCACTTCCGCACACATTTTGGTGCCCAGAGCCGGAATCGAACCAGCGACACAAGGATTTTCAGTCCTTTGCTCTACCGACTGAGCTATCTGGGCTTAATGTATCAAACATTACTTTACTAGTATAAACGATTAAATTTGTTTTGTCAAATTTTTTTACAACAATTTAAATCCGACTTTACAATTTACTTATACCTTTGTAATACTCTGTCATTTAACCCATACCACAATGCATCTTCTATAGAATTATTTAAAACAGTTTTCAAAGTTTTAACAATTTTTTTGTACAAATTTTCTAATTGCCACATATTCAAAAATTTTTCTTCAGAAATCACTACACTATCATTAATAGATTTCATCACTAACTGTTTGTCCATCTTGCTATTAATGCTAAATATCTTGTCTTTTAAGATGTTTTCACAATAATTATCTATTATTGAATCTTGTACTCTAAATGCATTTGATTTGTTTTTAATTGAACTAATCATCTTATTTTTTAAAAACTTAGCACTTCTGCTTTCAGTATTATGAAGAAGAATATCCGATTTTTTAATCGTAGATGCTGGAATATGTCTTAATGCATAAAACTCCAACTCATCACTTATATTCTTATTATTAAATCCTTCAGTATAAGCTTGAAGATAATAAGTGAATTCAATTTTATTAATATCTTCTGATATCAAATCAAAAATAGCTTTAATAATATTTTCTCTATCATTTCTATACGACAAATGGTTAATTAAAACATTGTAAATTTTATTAAGAGCGTTATATTTGACATAACAAGGTTGTATTTTGTTTTCTTGTTGAACAATATCAAGCATTAAGTATAAAGCTAATAAATCGTCTTCGAAAAGAAATTTTTTCTCAAGCTTTTTCTTTAAATTGTTCGTGTTATAAGCTTTATACATAACTCCTACTCCTAATTATATTTAAAAAACAAAGGACTTTTGATAGTATCTTTCTGTAGAGAATACTTCAATAGTTTCAAATATAAAACAGAAAATAGAATAATTCAAACCGTACGCAAAGTCCAAATCTCTTGTTTTATCTTCTGAAATGCTATATTCATCTACTATATCTTCAATATAATTCTTAACCAATGTTTTTAACATCACACATTCATCATTATCTATGCTTATTTGACTTGATGTTATTGCTTTTTTGTCAAATATATGATTTTGTGCTAACTTATTCAAAACTCTTTCGTAATTCATGTGATCTTTAAGGTGTTGATTACACCTCCATCTTTTTGCATGTGGAAGACACACATAATCACTTAGATAATGACTTATTACTCCAAGTTTTGTACTTAAAATCTTATTTTGCAATGAATTCAATCTTGTTAAATCTGTAAATTGAAAAAGATAAATTATCGTGATAATTTCTTTTACAATATAATTTATACTTTCTTCTTTGTAATGTGCTATTAGCTTGTATTTTGGTAAAATATCTGGACTAACAGCTCCCCATTCTAATTTTTTTATATTTAAATTGATTCCATAGGAATCTTTAATGTCTTGATTTATTTCTCTAACAATTCTCTTATGAGTTTCTGGAAAAATATTAATCACTACCTTTCGTCATTGGACATAATATTATTTTAGAGTAATTTAAGTTAAAAGTCAATTATTAACTTTTGCACATAAATACAAGAAAATCGCTAATTCTCAACGATTTTTCGTCTATAACTTCATTTATAAGATTAACAAATTCACTAGAATATTTTTCAGTTAAAAAAGAATAATCTATGTTAAGCGAATGAATTTCAAATTTTTTCATTTCACAAAAAACATTATAGATTAGATTTTTGAAAATATTTTTGTTGTTATTTCTTAAATCATCTGGCAAATTAGCCAATATCACGTAATCCGAAGTTATATTAAAAGCTGGAATGATTTTACTTTCGCCTTTTTCTATTCCACTTATTTTTGTAAGAGGTTCTAAAATTCTTTCTCCAGCTTTTTCAACTAATTTTTTTGAATTCTCTTCCAGAAGTGAATTTTCGATAAAATATAAAATTGCATCGCTTTGTAGCTCAAAAATATTGCCTTTAACAAATCTTATATCCATAAAATCTACCCCTTTTTATTTACTATATTACCAATATCAATTATAATACAACATAAGAAAAAAGTATATGAAAGGAATCAATAATTATGAATATAGCTATAGTAAGTGAATACAATCCGTTCCATTTTGGGCATTTACATCAAATAGATCAAATAAAAAAAATTTTCCCAGAATCAAATATAATTGCAATCATGAGCGGAAATGTAGTGCAACGTGGTGAGTTTTCTATTTTAGATAAACTTCATAAAACTAAAATTGCTTTGGAACACGGAATAGACTGTGTTATTGAAATTCCTTCTGTATTTTCTTTACAATCAGCGCAAAATTTCAGTTATTACGCTATTAAAGTAATAGACACTATTGGATGTGATTATGTTTCTTTTGGAATTGAAACAGAAATAAAAGATCTAATTTCATACAAAGATTTTCTACTAGAAAATGAAAGTAATATTAAACAGTTTATACTAGAAAACAAAAATATTTCATATAATAAAAACATAATGATATTTTCAAAGCAAAACTACTCTGAATATTCCGATGAAATATTCAAATCAAATAACATTCTTGCTTTGGAATATATGAAATCATTAGATAAACTACACTCTAAATGTAAAATTCTGCCAATAAGAAGAGTCAATAGCGAATACAATTCAAATTCCTTAGAATGTATTTCTTATAGTGCCTCTTCTATTAGATCTAATTTGAAACTATTAGAAGAATTCAAAGACAAAATTCCATCCTTAACTTACGAATATCTAAAACACAATTCTATTAGATCTAACAAAAAACTTTTAGACATATTATCTTATAAATTATTTGTGGAAAAGTCAGAATTAGATAATATAACGGGTTATGAGAAAGGATTAGATAATCTTCTATCAAATGCATTGAATGAAAATTATGATGATTTTTTTGAAAACATAAAAAATAAAAAATATACCAAAAATCGACTTCAAAGATTGATTTTAAATTATATTTTAGGAGTAGATAAAAAATTTGTAGATGATATCGTAAATGCAGATATTGAAGCTGTTCGCCTATTGGGATTCAAAAAAAACTTCGATTTGTCCGCAATTAAAAAAAATTGTAAAATTTATTCTTTGAACAGAGATTTTTCAAGTTTATCTGATAATTACAAAAAATTATTTGAATATGATATAAAAGTCAGTAGACTAATATATTCTACAAAAAAGGTTAATGATTTTTATAATTTTCCAGTAATAAAAAAATAGAGAATATTTTGAGGAACCCCAAAATATTCTCTTTATTTTATTGTCCTTGTTGTTTAGTCAAAATTCTTGGGCCATCTTTTGTGATGGCTAATGTGTGTTCATATTGGCATGATTTTTTTCCGTCAATAGTTCTAGCTGTCCATCCATTTTTATCAATTTTCAACTTATGAGTTCCTATATTAATCATTGGTTCAATAGTTAAAACCATTCCCTCTTGTAATCTAAGACCTCTGTGTTCTTTACCATAGTGAAGAACCATTGGATCTTCATGCATACCTCTTCCAATCCCGTGGCCTGTGAATTCGCGTACTACAGAATAGCCATTAGTTTCTGCTATTGATTGAATTTTAGCTCCTATATCTCCTAGTCTATTGCCTATTACCGCTAATTTAATTCCTTCATACAAACATTCTCTTGTAACATCCATAAGATTTTGAGTTTCTTCGTCTATTTCACCAACTGCATAACTCCAACAGGAATCACTCATCCAACCATTCAATTCAACTACTGTATCTACTTTTAACAAATCACCTGATTTTAAAATATAATCAGATGGATATCCATGGCATATTTCATCATTTACAGAGCAACATGTAGCGTATGGGAATCCCTCAAATCCTATTTGAGCTGGTATTGCTCCCTTGCTTCTAATAAATTTTTCGCAAAAATCATTAACTTGCATTGTAGTCAAACCTGGTTTAACAAATTCCCTTAAAGCTTCATGCATTCCAGAAATAACATTTCCAGAAATATCCATTTTTTCTATTTCATCTTTATTTTTTATAATAATCATTTAATCACCTATTCAAAAAAGTTCTTAGGTAATGTAATTTTTACCTTTTTAATTCTTTTATCTTCCACAAAAATTATATTGTACAAAACATCATCTATTTCTATTTTTCTTTTAAAGCCATCTTCAGGTATATATCCCAATCGATTTATTAACATACCGCCTAATGTATCATAATCATCCGATAGCTCATCAATCTCAAGTCCAATGTTAGAATTAATTTCTTTTATAGAAGTACTACCTTTTACTATATAATTAAACTTGTCAACCTGAATAATATCAGGAGCTTCATGATCGTATTCATCTTCGATATTTCCAACTATTTCTTCAATTAAATCTTCCATCGATACAATACCTGAAAAACCACCATATTCATCAATTAAGATTGCCATGTGAATTCTTTTTTTCTTCATATCTGAGAATAAATCATTGATATTTTTAGTTTCTGATATAAAATACGCTGGCTTTAAAATCTTTCTTAAGTCAACATTATTAAATCCATGTTTGTAAGCTTCACTCATGTAATCTTTAATGTAGATGATGCCCAGTATGTTGTCAATATCACCTTCATATACTGGAATTCTTGAAAATTTTAGTTCCATTAATTTATCCAAATAATCTTCAAAACAATCTTCAAGGTCAATTGCAAATACTTCTGTTCTTGCTGTCATTATTTCTTCAGCTGTTTTTTCATCAAAGTTAATAACAGCATCAATCATATCTTTTTCGTTTGAATTTATTATTCCTTGTTCCTTTCCGACCTCTACCATTGATTTTATTTCTTCAACAGTAATTTTGCTCTCCACATTCAAAGTTTTAATTCCAATTATACTCAGTATAAATTTTGTTGACTTAGAAAGTAAAAAAACAAATGGTTTTAAAATAAAGTAAATAAATTTTACAGCATTAATCGAAAATAACGCAAAAGAATCCGCCACACTCAAAGCAATTCTTTTTGGAATCAATTGTCCAAACAAAATATACAAAAACGATAAAACAATAAGTACAACACACACTGATATCCAATAAGTTACAGATTTATTTAATCCTAAAAAAATCATCTTTTTACTCAAACTTACACTTAAACTAGATGCACATATTGCTGAAGCAACAAATCCAATATAAGTTAATATAACTTGAATAGTAGACAAAAATTTTGTGTGTTTTTCAAATTGTTCTAAAACAGATTTTGCCTTTTCATTTCCGTCATCACTCATAACCCTAAGCTTATTTTTATCACAAGATACAATTGCTATTTCACTTGCTGAAAAAAAAGCATTAATTACTATAAGTATTAATAAAATAACCAATTCTACAATAAGATTGGGCCCGACTTCGTCCATTTAATCCTCCTAAAATTATAGATAATAATATTATACAATAATTTTGAATTAAAATAAAACAAAATTAAAAACGGAATGTTTTCTGCAATACAAAGATAACATTCCGCTTAAAATCATTTAATTCAATTCGTGTTTTAGAAAAACACTTCAAATACTAAAATATTCGATTTTTAGAATAAGTTTAGTATTACTCCACCATGTTGAGCAATCAATGGTGCGAATACTAATGATACTACCGTCATCAATTTAATTAATATGTTTAATGATGGACCTGAAGTATCCTTGAATGGATCCCCAACAGTATCTCCAACTACAGCTGCCTTATGAGCATCTGATCCTTTTCCACCGTGTTGACCAGATTCAATATATTTCTTAGCATTATCCCATGCTCCACCACTGTTTGACATGAATATTGCCATTAAGACACCTGTTACAAGTGAACCTGCTAAAAGTCCACCTAAAGCTTCTGCACCTAATAAGAATCCCATTATAACTGGACAAACTACAGCTAACAAACCTGGAACAAGCATTTGTCTTAATGCAGCACCTGTAGAAATGTCGACACATTTTTTGTAATCAGGTTGTTGAGTACCTTCCATAATTCCTGGGAATTCTTTAAATTGTCTTCTAACTTCAACAATCATATCATTTGCAGCTGTTCCTACAGCATCCATAGTCAATGCTGAGAATAGGAATGGTAACATACCACCAATGAACATACCAGCTACAACTTCTGGACTTGTAACATCTATTTGTTTCAAACCTACTACAGCTGTATATGATGCAAATAATGCTAATGCTGTTAATGCAGCACTACCGATTGCAAATCCCTTTCCTATCGCAGCGGTAGTATTTCCAACTGAGTCTAATTTATCTGTAATATTTCTAACATCTTCTGGTAATTCGCACATTTCAGCAATACCACCAGCATTATCTGCTATTGGACCATAAGCGTCTACTGCAATTGTCATTCCACAAGTAGATAACATACCTATAGCAGCTACTGCAATACCATACAAACCTTCTGTAGGGTTTGTAGCACCATTTGATGCAAAGAATGAAATTATTATACCAATAGCTATAACAATAATTGGACCAGTAGTTGATTTCATTCCTGTAGCCAAACCTGAGATAATATTTGTAGAAGAACCTGTTTCTGATTCTTCAGCAATTTTTTGAACTGGCTTTTTATCTTCAGATGTGTAGTATTCAGTAAATTGTGAAATTATCAATCCAACTAATATACCAGCTAATACAGAGAAGAAAGCATTATTACTACCAAGAATAGATCTTGATAAGAAGAATGATCCTGCGATTGCTAATATTGAACTGATAATTGTACCTGTATTCAAAGATTTTTGAGGATCTTTTCCTCCTCTAACTGTAAATACACCTATAATAGATGCAATAACACCTAAAGCTGCTGTTGCTATTGCAAATGATACACCAGCTTCTTTATAAGCTAATAAACCTAATGTAATACCTGATAAAATACTACCAGCATAGGATTCAAATAAGTCGGCTCCCATACCAGCAACATCCCCTACGTTGTCCCCAACATTATCTGCAATTACTGCAGGGTTTCTAGGGTCATCTTCAGGGATACCAGCTTCAACTTTACCAACCAAGTCTGCTCCAACATCAGCTGCTTTTGTATAGATACCTCCACCAACTCTGGCAAATAAAGCTATAGAAGAAGCACCAAAACTAAATCCAGTAACAACTTCAGCATCTTGGAAAATAATATAAGAAAGAGTTATACCTAAAATTCCTAATCCAACAACGCACATTCCCATTACTGCTCCACCAGAAAATGCTACGTTTAATGCTCCATTCATTCCTTCTTCTTTTGCCGCATTGGCTGTCCTAACGTTTGCCTTTGTTGCAGCTTGCATACCGATGTAACCTGCAAGTACACTAAATATTGCACCGGCTAAAAAACAAATTGCTGTCTTATAATCGATTGCAACACCTAGAATTACACATACTATAACTACAAAAATAATAAGTGCTTTGTACTGGCGAGAAAGATAAGCCATTGCTCCGTCGTGAATAAATCCAGATATCTCCCTCATTCTTTCATTACCAGCACCTTTTTTACTTATGCTACTAAATTTTATTGCAGCAAATAATAAAGCGATAATACCTGCTGCAATAGCTAAATAGTAATACATATTGTCCATGATTTACTCCTTTCAACTATTAAATTATTTTATATATGCTAACGCCAAAGCTGAAACCAAGAATATAACTGATGATACAATAACAACTCTATTAATATAATTATCCTTAGTTAATCTTCCACCATGTCCGCCGACATTAGTTTCGCCTGTTAACGCTGCCATCCCTTCTGATTTAGTTTCTTGACTCATCACTGCAATTATTATTACAATGCTGGCAATAACTAAAATTACTGAAAAAATAGTCTTCATTTATACACCTCATTTCAATTAAGTTGATATATAAAATATAACATAGACATTCGATATTATCAAGATACTTCATATATCATTATTGCACAAAGATATTATACCACAAATTTCTTTGAATTTAATTGATAATCAGTATTGATTTATCAAAAATCATGTGCTATACTTATTGTGATATCAATTATCAATACTTATTATAGAGGTGGTTATGTTACAAGACATATTATTAGAACATTGTTATCCCACACTAAGTAATCTCAAATTTGCAAATATGATAAATGTTGATTATACAGATAGCATATTTGAAGACATATTTAAATTAAACGAAAAATTATCAGAATATAATTTTAGCTTAATTATTTTAAAGCAAACTAGAAAAAAGTTGTTGCTGTACTTAATAAATTACAATTTAATAGAAAACTATAATGATAAGAGGCTGCAAAATGCTTTGAAAAGTTATGGTTATCCTGCGGATAATTTTAATAGCAGCATAAATTTTTTAAAGAAAAGATTACTTGAAAATGAATTTCCTCATGAAATCGGATTCTTTTTAGGGTATCCCTACGAGGATGTGCTTGGTTTTATCAATTTCAACGGAAAAAATGAATGTATTTCTGGAAAATGGAAAGTATATTCTGATGTAGAAAAAGCAAAAGATATATTTAAAAAATATGACTATGCTAAGCTCGTAACAAAAAGATTATCATTACAAGGAAATAACTTGTTTGATATAATAAATTATTTTAAGGAGTAAATTATGAATTTATTAATTTTATACTGGTCTCAAACTGGTAACACTGAAAAAATGGCTCAAATTATTAAAGAAGAATGTGAGTCAAAAGGATCTAAAGTCGAAATGGTATTTAGTGATGATTATAAAAACTACGATATAGACAATTTCGATGTCATTGCTTTTGGGTGCCCTGCTATGGGTGATGAAGAACTAGAAGATACTTCATTTGAACCGATGTTTTCTGATTTAGAAAATACATTAAATGATAAAAAAATTGCTCTCTTTGGTTCTTATGAATGGAACAACGGTGAATGGATGGGCTTTTGGAAAGAAAGATGTTCGAAAAATAATTTAAACGTTATTGATACTGTAATTTGCTATGATACACCAGACGAAAATTCTACTGCTGATATCAAAAAATTCGCAGATAATTTATTAAAATAATACTTAAAAAAGCTTGGTAGTCATCTAAAACTACCAAGCTTTTTATTAGCCTTTTAATTCATTTCTGTTTTCTTGTAATTCTTCCAATAGATTGTTCAATTTGTCTTGAGTTGTTTCCAACATTTCATCGATATATTGGATAGATTGACTCTTTAATAGTCTAGCATTGTTTTCAGCTTGAGAAGTAATTTCTTCTGCATTTTTTTGAGCTGCAATAGTAACATCGTGTTCATTTACCATTGTTTCAAATCTGTTTCGAGCTTCTTGGTCTATTTTTTCTGCTTCTTTGTAAGCTTGAGTTCTAATATTTTCAGATTCTCTGTTAGCTTCATCAATAATTCTATTCTTTTCAGCATTAGTCCATTGAGCTTGTTTGATTTCTTCTGGTAAATTTTCTCTCATATCTTTTAAAACTGATAGAAGTTCTTCTCTTTCAACCATAACTTTTTTAGAAAATGGAACTGTTGATGCTTCATCAAGTATGTCTTCCATTTCTTCTATTAACTTAATAATATCCATGTAACCCTCCTGCATTGAGCTAATTATTCTTACAATTATTATAATAAAAATATCAAATTAATTCAAGATAAAGCATTTATTTATCGTTAAATTTATCCTTTATATCTTCAATGATATTTTCAGGAACAAGTTCTGATATATCAGCGCCGTAGGAAGCTATCTCTCTTACTATAGAAGACGAAAGAAATGCATATTTGCCATCTGCAACTAAAAACAATGTTTCTAATTCATTATTTAATTTCTTATTAGCCAAAGACATTTGCATTTCTGATTCAAAATCACTAACAGCACGTAGTCCCCTTATAATTGTACTACATCCTATTTGTTTTGCAAAATCTACAGTCAATCCTTCAAATTGATGAACTCTTACATTAGATAAATGGCTACAAGATTTTTTAATCATCGAAACTCTTTGTTCAAGAGAAAATGTGCTTTTCTTTTGAATGTTTTTTACAACAGCTACATTTACTTCTTCAAAAATTTTTGCACTTCTTTCAATAATATCCATGTGTCCATTCGTAATTGGATCAAAACTACCCGGATATAATACCTTTGTTTTATTCATTATCATTCCTCAAAAAATATATATTCTTATTTTTACCATATTGTTTTTGTTTTTCTAGTTTCAAATTTTTGAAATATTCATCAGACAATTCTTTTTCGGATTCTAATATAACAAGACAATCATCATTTAAAAGATCATTATCTATTAGCATCTGAATGGATTCTTTGTAATAATTTAATCTTTCATAAGGCGGATCGATAAAAACATAATCAAATTTTAATCCTTGTCTTCTGATATTTAATAAATTTTTCTTAAAATCTCCTTTAAAGACTTTTGCGAATTCCTGTGATTTTGTATGCTCAATATTTTCATTGATGCATTTTATATTATCATTAGAAGCTTCACTAAATACTACTAAATCACATCCACGACTTATGAACTCTATACCAACTGCTCCACTTCCTGCAAATAAATCTAATGCTTTAGAATTAGGTTTTACTTGAAAAATCACGCTAAATATAGCTTCTTTTATTTTACCCTCTGTCGGTCTTGTAAATCTATCTAAATCGGTATTTAAGTTCATACCTCGCATTTTTCCTGAAATAACTTTCATTTCTCACCTCAATTAAAAATAACATTTTCTAGTAATTTATCTTTAAACTTATTAATTTCTTCATCCAAATAAATATATTCTTTAGTTTCGCATAAATCATTAGTATATATATACTCAGTTATCACAGCAGCTTTTTCTATCAAATCATAGTCTTTTTCTAGATCTGCTATGTTTAGAAGTGGTATTCCTGATTGTCTAGTTCCTAACAAATCACCACTACCTCTCATCATCAAATCCTTTTGTGATAGTTCAAATCCGCTGTTCGTCTTAACCATAATATTCATTCTTTCCATTTGTTCATCAGAATGTGCATTGTTGATAAGAATACAATAAGATTGATCTGAAGATCTGCCCACTCTACCTCTTAGTTGATGAAGTTGTGAAAGTCCAAATCTTTCTGCATTATATATAACAATTACATTTGCTTTTTTGACATCAACGCCAACTTCAATAACTGTTGTAGATACCAATATTTTTGTTTTTCCGTCTACAAAATCTTTCATAATTTCTTCTTTTTCTGCAGATTTCATTTTACCGTGTAACATTCCAACATTTATACCAGAAAAATACTCACTAGATAACCTATTGTAAAGTTCTGTTACATTCTCTAAATCCAATGCTTCAGATTCTTCTATCAATGGACACACAACATAAGCTTGAAACCCATTTTCAACTTGTTTTCTGATAAAAGCTGCTATTCTTTTTTCATAACTAAATCCAACAGAATATGTTTCTATTACTTTTCTGCCTTTAGGCATTTCATTTATTGTTGATATATCCAAATCCCCATAGTAAGAAAGTGCTAAAGTTCTTGGAATTGGAGTAGCTGTCATCACAAGAACATCTGGATTTTGTCCCTTGTCTGAAATTTTCTTCCTTTGTCCTACACCAAATCTATGTTGTTCATCGGTAATTACGAGTCCAAGCTTTTTAAATTCCACAAAATCTTGAATTATTGCATGCGTACCAACTATGACATCAAAATAACCCGACTTTATTCCTTCTAAAACAGAATCTTTTTCCGATTTTGTTAAATCAGATTTTAATAAACAAACTTTTAACCCAAATTTTGAAAAATCATCCGATAAGTTTTCATAATGTTGTGTCGCTAAAATATCCGTAGGAGCCATAAAAGCTGATTGATAACCACTTGAATATGATTTGAATATCGCTGCTTCAGCTACTATTGTCTTTCCACTTCCTACATCTCCTTGAACCAATCTATTCATTCTCTTTTCAGATGTCATATCACTTTCAATATCTCTAATTGCTTCTAACTGTCCTTTTGTAAGTTCAAATTTTAAAGACTGTATGAAAAGATCCATGCTTTCGTCAGTTTGAAATTTTATATAATTTTGTTCGTTTAGTGTTGTCTTCATTGATTTCATTGCCAATTGCATTATAATAACTTCTTCAAGAACAAGCGCTGTCCTAGCTCGTTTAAATTGTGCATAATCCACAGGTCTGTGTATGTTTTTTATTGCATTTCTTTTGTTCTCAATATCGTAGTTTTTAATCATACTATAAGGAATAACATTTTTAATTTCATCAATACAATGTTTAATAGCAAAATCAATGAATTTAATCATATCATTATTTGTAACGCCTTTTTTTACTTTGTAAATTGGATAAATAATGCCCAATTTCCCACCAAAAGTTTTACTTAAAATTGGTGACGATATTTTGAATTGATTTTGAACTCTATTTATTTTCCCATACAAATAGTAGGTAGTGTTTGGTAGAATTTGATTTCTGATAAAAGGCTGATTAAACCATGACACACTTATTTTAGAAGTATCGTCAAAAGCAATAGCAGATGTTAAGTTTAAATTTCTTCTAAGATATCTAGTTACAGGCTTTGAAATAAATTTGACTTTTATAACGCAGCTTTCTTCATCTCGTATATCTATTATATTTTTTATTATTGATCTATTTTCGTACCTATACGGGAAATAATTCAATAAATCATTAACATCAAAAATACCCATTGAGTTTAAAACTTCTAATTTTTTCTTTCCTATTCCTTTTACTTCTGATAATTGCATAACTCACCACACAAAAAAATCCCTACATTAAACATACAAATAATAGACCGATAAAATCGATCTATTATTTGTAATTATTTGTAAGGAGTTATTCTATTGAAAATACATAGTAATATAAAGGTTGAGATCCTTCGACAACCTCAATATCAATGTTTTTATATTCTTCTTCCAAACTATCTTTCAATTTATTAGCCATCATTTCATCACAGCCTTCACCATAATAAATTGTAACCAATGAATCGTCTTTTTGAATTAGTTGTCTCAATAAATCCATTGAAACTTTATTAATATCATTACCGACCGCTCTGATATTCTTTTGGTCAAGACCGATAATGTCATCTTTCTTTACTTTAATATCTGACATATTTAAATCTTTTACAGCAAAAGTAACTTCACCAGTCTTAACTGTTGCTATTACATCGTTAAAACTATCAAAGTTTTCTTCTGCACTTGCTTCTTCATTGAATGCTAAAAGAGCTGAAATAGATTGTGGTACGGCTTTTGTCTCTACAACAAATACTTCTTTATCAACTATTTGTTTTGCTTGATTAGCTGATAATATGATGTTCTTATTGTTAGGAAATACAAAAACTGTCTTTGCATTAACTTTTTCTATAGAATTAACTATATCTTCAGTTGAAGGATTCATTGTTTGTCCACCAGTAATCACTTCATCAACATTTAACATATCGAAAACTTTACTGAATCCTTTACCACTGCTAACCACTACAAATCCAAAATCTTTTTCTGGTTCTGAAGGTTTAGTAGAAGCTTGACTAATTTCTTCTTCAGTAGAATGCAAGTTTTGATGTTGTAATCTCATATTATCTATTTTGATATCTCTTAAAGCACCTAATTCCATGGCAATTTCTAGAACTTTACCAGGATTATTAGTATGAATATGAGTTTTGATTACTCCATCACCTTTTACAACTAGTAAACAATCCCCAAAGTTTTCTAATTTTGATCTATATGAATTTTCATCTGCATCAGTCATTATAAAAAATTCAGTACAATATCCGAATTCTATTTCTTCATCTGATACAACATTCGTATTTTCATTAATAGTTCTAGAAGATTCGTCAATTACTGTTTCGGAAATCAATTTTTCATTATCGTAATTTAAAACGCCTTCTAAGAATAACATTAAACCTTGTCCACCTGCATCAACTACGTCGGCTTCTTTCAAAACAGGTAACATTTCTTTAGTTTTAAGAAGTGCCTTGTTACCTTCAGATATAATATCTGTCAAAAATTCTTTGATGTCTTCATAATTTTGGTAGTTTTGATCAGCAAACTCACCCATACATCTAGAAACTGTAAGAATTGTTCCTTCTGTTGGTTTCATTACAGCTTTGTATGCAGTTTTATAACTTTCAACAAATCCATCTCTTAATGCAAATATATTAAATTCAGTATAATCTTTAAATCCATTATAAAAACCTCTCATGATTTGAGAAGTAATTACACCAGAATTCCCTCTAGCTCCCATAAGAGAACCATCACTCATAGCTTTAGCTAAATTTGCAATACTCAAATCAGTTACGCCATTAACTTTTGAAATAGCTGATTTAATTGTCAATGTCATATTAGTACCAGTATCTCCATCTGGAACTGGAAAAACATTTAAGCTATTTACTATTTCTCTTTTATTTTCTAAGTTCTTAAATCCCGCTAGAAGGCAATTCTTGAACAGTGTTGCGTCATTCTTCATTGTGCCCCCTATTTTTCTTCGTTTATTCTCATATCTTGAACAAGAACATTAACACATTCTACTTCAAGACCAGTTTTATTTTCTACACTATATTTAACTGTATCAATAATATTTTGGCAAACCACAGCAATTTTAGTACCATATTCCAAAACTACAGTTAAATCTATTACAATTTTATTATTTTTGGTATAAACTTTTACTCCCTTACTCATATTGTCTTTATTGAGTAACATTAAAAATCCATCTGATAAATTTTTATAAGCTAGTCCAACAATTCCGTAACAAGTCATAGCTGTTTCACTAGCAATAGTTCTAACGATATTATCTGATATTAATATTGAACCATATTCGTTATCAATTTTAGTAGTCATATTACCTCCTATTTGTGATACCTAACTAATTATATTATACTCTTTTGATGTTTAAGATTCTAATTTACATATTAATACTATATTATTATAACATATTTTAGCTCTAAAAGCTTGAAATTCAGTTTTAAAATATGCTATAATATCAAGAGACATTTGAAAAAGAACCAGGAGGTGTAATTATGTCCAAAAAATGTGAAATTTGTGGTAAATCAAGAACTTTCGGAAATAATAGATCATTTTCTTTAAGATCTTCAAATAGAAGCTGGGCACCTAACATCAGAAAAGTTAGAGCTTTAGTCGATGGCAAACCAAAAAGAATCAATGTATGCACTAGATGCTTAAGATCAGGTTTAGTTGAAAGACCTCAATTTATCAAAACAACAGAAGAAGAATAAAACAAAGAGTCGAAAACTTCGACTCTTTTTTAATCTCTAGAATCAATTAAAAGGCCATATCCCTCTATTAATTCTATATATGCTTTTTTATTTTTTATTTTATTACTAATCGTCAATGTTGAACAAAAATCAACATCTAAAAATTCGCTGTCGTATTCAAAACCATTTAACCTAATTTTCATTCCACTATTCGATAAAACTACAATGGAAATATAGTCATATCTCATAACACATTCTGTGCTTTCTCCTAAGAATTTAATTATATTATTGTTACCAATAAATATAAGTTCAATTCCTTTTTCATAGCATTTTTTTGAATAAATTAAATTCGACATTGTGTGATCTAATCTGGTTCCTGTTGCCCCAAAAGCATATATTGTATTACAGTTCTTTTCGATTAATATATTTATTGCGGCTTCAAAATCAGTAAAATCTTTTTTGCAATTATATTTTTCAAAAATCTTGTTGTTTTCTTCTAGAAAAATTTTGTCCTCATTATTTATAGAGTCAAAATCTCCTATAGCGAAATCAAAATCTTTATGATAATCTATGAAATATTTCGTTCCACCATCTACAGCTATTTTAAAGTCTGATCTTTCATAATATTCTTCAAAAAGATTCTTATCAGATAATTCCCCTGCGCAACAAATCAAACCAATCATTTTTTACTTACCTTTGATACAGGTTTAATTAAAATTAATATGACAACTATAGCTATAATTCCATTAGGAACAATGTAGGTGATGTTATATAAGAACGATCCGAGTAATGCAGGAATATCTGATGGCAATGTGTCTTTGAAAAATACATAACCACTTAAAATCGCAGCTACTCCTCTCATTAAAATAGCGAATATACATGCTAAAATCATTTTATAATTAATTTTGCCACTCAAAGTTTCTTCATTACATCCTAACCCTGATAATCCTAAAGCCATATAAGCTATTGGATAATCTAGCATATATTGTATTGGATGGATAACGTAAGGATCAACAAAGCTATCCAAAACTCCATACATTAATCCAATTACAATCCCTGGTTTTAGCCCCCATCTTAGTCCAAATAATAAAATCGGAACATATCCCGCTAGGGAAACAGATCCTCCTCTTGGCATTTTAAAAATAACAATGCTATTTAGTACAGCTGTCAAAGCTAAAGTAATTGCCCCTTCAACCATAAATCTCAAATTTTTGTTCAAGATATCCTCCTTTTAACTATAATTTTTGATTGTAAATATCTAGTTGCAATTCTATGTCATGATTAAAAACATCTGAACCACTTACAATTAGATTAGCTCCAGATTCTAACACTTTATCGACATTAGAAGTTTTCACTCCTCCATCAACTTCCAGTAAAATATCTTTTTTTGATGTTTCTATCATTTTTCTTGCATCTTTTATTTTTGAATATTGACTCTCTATAAAGGATTGTCCTCCAAAACCTGGATTTACACTCATTACAAGTATTATATCTAAATCATCAATAATATAATCACAACATTCCAATCCTGTGGATGGATTAAGTGCTAATCCACATTTTTTTCCAGCTTTATGAACAGTTTGAATAGTCCTATGTGGATGAAAAGTTGCTTCTGGATGAAAAGTAATTATATCAGCTCCGGCATTCAAAATGTCATTTATAATATTTTCTGGTTTGTTAACCATCAAGTGACAATCAAGAATAAAGTCCGGATATTTTTCTCTTATTTGTTTTATAACTGCTGGACCAAAAGAAATATTTGGCACAAAATTTCCGTCCATAACATCCAAATGTAAATATTTTATTCCCTTATTTTTTAGTATATCTAAGTTTTTTTCTAACTCAAAAAAGTTACATGCCAACAAAGACGGACTTAAATTAGCCATTAATACCTCCTAATTTTTTTGTATTCTTCAACTATCTTCAAATAATTATCATATCTACTCTGGGATATTTCTCCAATTTCAACAAGTCTTTTTATTTCACATTTTGGTTCATTAATGTGCTCGCAATTATTGAACTTACATCTTAAACTATTTTTTCTAAATTCTACAAAATTATTTTTAATTTCTGATTTGTCATTTAAAAAAGACAAATCAAAAGAACTAAAACCCGGTGTGTCTAAAACGTAAGTATTGTGATCTACCATTTTAATTTCAATGTGTCTTGTCGTTTGCTTTCCTCTCTGAGTTTTATCACTTATTTTACCAGAAATAAAATACTCACTTGGAAATAATTTTTTTAAAGTACTGGATTTCCCCGCCCCGCTGGGACCAATAACACAATTGATATGATTTCTGAATTCATTTAATAATTCTTCATTAGTGATTGAAGATTCATTTGAGTTGAATATTACTTTATAGCCGACATTTCTGTATATATCAGCATAAATTTTTTTCTCATCTTCAGATACCAAATCAGACTTATTAAATACAATGACGCAATCAATGCTGTTTTTCTCAATCATTAATAGATATTTGTCTAGTAACATTAGATTAATATTAGGTGACTTAATGCTACTTAGAACAAAACATTTATCTATATTACTCACTTCAGGGCGGTGCAAAAGCACAGATCTTGGATGTATTTTTAAAATAAATCCAAGACCATTTTCTACGTTTATATCTACTTTATCGCCTACAACTGGAGTTATTTTCTTGTTCCTAAAATTCCCCTTTGCCTTCGAAGGATACACTTCGTTTCCAACGCTTACGTAGAATAATTCCCTTTGAATTTTCGTAATAACACCTGTTTTATCCGACATTAACTAATTCTCCATTAATATAGACTTTAATATCATTATTAGGTTTTACTTTTACTTTAATTCTGATATCTCCTTCAGAAGCATTATGATTTTCTTCATATATTATATTATTTTCAGTTTCATCTTTAATAGTTACTGTATAAATTCCTTTTTCTACAGGTTTACTTATTCTGAATACTTTATCAATCATTTCAGGTTCTTTTTTCCCTTTACTGATTATAACATCAATTGAACTATCTTTTTTTAGTTTCTTTCCAGCATCATATTGTTGCCATATAACTTGGTTTGTATCATATGAATTGCTAAATTTCTTTTCAATATTTCCTATATTTAGTCCGATTGATTTTAATTTATTACTAGCTTGACTTATATCCGCTCCTATTAAATCAACCATCTCTACTAGTTCTTCTTTTTTACCTAAAGAAATTACAACATCAACTTTAGAGTCTTTACTTATGCTAGTTCCTGCATCTGGATGTTGTTGCATAATTTTTCCAGCTTCAAAATTATCGCTGTTTTCTTTAGTTATTTCACCAATCTCTAAGCCTAATTTATTTAGTTGAATTTTAGCATTTTCAATAGTCATATTGGATAAATTAGGTACAGACACCTGTTCCTCGCCTTTGCTTACAACTAATTTTATAATAGTTCCTTTTTTCACTTCTGTACTGGATTCAGGATCTTGTTCTAATACTTTTCCTGGTTCAACATTACTTTCAGTCTTATATTCTGAAACAACAGCAATTAAATTATTAGCCTTAGCTTTATTTAAAGCTTCGGTTTCCGTTAAACCGGTTAATGCAGGAACTAAAACTAGGTCTTGCTTATTCTTGTTAATATATTTCTTGCCAAATATAATTGCAACAAATACCAAAGCTGCTAAAACTATAGGCAATAGAATCCACATAAATTTTTTAGATTTATTTTTATTATCTTTTGTAGAAGATTGTTTAGGCGTTTTATAAACTGCTTCTTTTATTTCAGGTTGTTCATCATTTTCCTTAATTATTGGATTTTTAGTAGTTTTTTGATATAAATCAGAAGAATAGTTTTGATAATTTCTCAACATTTCTTTCAATTCTGTAGCTGATTTAAATCTATCATTGGGATCTTTTGCCATCGCTTTAACTATTATATCATTAAGACCTTGTGGTAAATCATGACGAAGATTTATAGGCGGCACCAATGGATCTTGAATATGTTTCAATGCAATTCCAACAGCATTTGGTGCATCAAACGGTACTTCTCCTGTAGCCATTTGATACAATACAACACCTAATGAATATATATCACTTTTCTCATCGATAAATTTACCCTTTGCTTGTTCTGGTGAAATATAGTGAACAGTTCCCAATACAGTTGAAGTATATGTCAATGTTGCAGACGAAGAAATTCTTGCAATGCCAAAATCTGTCGCTTTTAAATTGTTAGACTTATCAATTAACATATTATGTGGTTTAATGTCTCTGTGAATAATTCCATTTTTATGAGCACATTCTAAAGCACTTGCTATTTGAACACCATAATTCACAATATCTTCGATCGGCAGAATTTGTTTTTCATCTATTATATCTTTTAAAGTCTTACCATCTACATATTCCATTACAATGTAATTATATTTACGACCATCAACATATGAACTTCCAACATCGAACACACTTACTATATTAGCGTGCGTCAAAGATGCAGCAGATTGTGCTTCCATTGCAAATTTTCTCAGAAAATCTTGGTCTTCCATATATTCATTTTTTAATACTTTCACAGCGACATATCGGTTTAAAACAGTGTCCAAAGCTTTGTACACTTTAGCCATACCACCAACGCCTACTTCTTCTATTATCTCGTATCTATCGCCTAAAACTTTACCTATCATAATTTTCCCCTTCATATAAATAAAGCGTAATAGTTATATTATCAATACCTTCGATATCATTTGCTTCATCAATCAGATTTTGAGTTATTTTATCCAAATCTGTTTCTTTTTTAATAATATCAACAATATCCTCATTTTCTAATTGTGAAGTCAAACCATCTGTGCACATTAATATCAAATCATCTTGAATAAGTTTAATATTAAAAATGTCTATATCTACAGTATCTTGAATTCCTAAAGATCTTGTAATAACATTTTTTTGTGCAAAATCTAAGGCCTCTTCTTCAGTTATAGTTCCAGATGATAATAAATCATTCACAAGAGAATGATCTACGGTAATTTGCTTTAATTCTCCATCCCTGTATAAGTACAATCTACTGTCTCCAACATTTGCGACAATAGCATTATCATCATAAACTAAACAAGCAACTATCGTTGTGCCCATATTTCTATGTTCAGAATTATTTTCACTATCTTTGTAAACTTCCTCATTTGCTAAAGTTATCGCTTTTATCAGTGTATTCTCGTAATCTTTTTCATTTTCATTTTCTTTTACGTAGTTTATAACAGTTTCGACAGCTTTTTTGCTTGCAACTTCACCAGCTTTATGTCCACCCATTCCGTCGCACACAACAAGTAAGCTAAAATCATCTGTAATATAATTCATATGATAATCTTCATTAAGCTTTCTTACCAATCCGATATCTGTGCTTGAAGCATATTTCATTCCACACCTCTTTTAGTCATATTGTTAATTCTTAATTGCCCACAGGCTCCTTCAATATCAATGCCTTGCTTTCTTCTTATTGTAGTATTAACATTGTTTTTATTCATGTAATTCATAAATTCCATCATCTTGTTTCTATCTGGAGATTTTTGATTAAATTCTTCAATAGGATTTAATGTTATTAAGTTCAAAAGACAATTTCTATTTTTTAATAAATCGACTAGCTTGTCCATATATTTTTTTGAATCATTTACACTTTCAATTACAGTATATTCAAATCCAATTCGCCTTTTGGTTTTATCAAAATAATAGTCGCAAGCATCTAGAATTTCTTCAATTGAGTATTTGTTTCCAATAGGCATTAGCTGATTTCTCTCATTATCAAATGGATTATGAAGTGAAATAGTTATGTTTATACCTATATTTTCATCTGCAAGTTTAATTATTTTATCTACTAATCCACATGTAGATAATGTTATATTTCGAATAGACATATCTTGTCCTTCTTTGTCTGTAATCAAATCAATAAACCTTATAACATTATCGTAATTATCTAATGGTTCCCCTATGCCCATTAAAACCATATTATTGATTCGTATACCCAAATCATTTTCTACCAAATATATCTGAGCACACATCTCATAAGGTTGTAAATTTCTTACGAAACTTTTCTTTGTCGATGCACAAAATTTGCATCCCATTTTACAACCAATTTGTGTTGATAAGCAGATTGAAGTGTGAGTTTTATATTCCATAAACACCGTTTCTACGATATTACCATCACTCAACTCTATAAGATATTTTTTCGTGTTGTCTAATTTTGAATCAATCCTTTTGATAATAGAACAATTTTTGATATCATTGTAGTTGTCTAGTTTTTCTCTTAAATCATTTGAAAAATTAGTCATTTTATCAGGATTGAATATTCTATTTTTATGAATAGCTTGAAAATACTGCAATGCTCTGAAAGATTTTTCTCCATTATTCACAAAAAATTCTTTCAGTTCATCGACAGTCATATTTTCCAAGACAATTTTATTTTGCATATTATTCACCAATCTAAATTATATCAAAAATCTCAAGTTTTGTAATCTATTAGTCTTTTACAAACTTTGAAATGAAAAAGCCCTGCGTTCCTTTTTGGAATGGCATAAGTTTTATAAATTCATTTTTATCTCCATAAAAATCAATATCTTCTCTTTTTAAGTTTAATTTGTTTTCAATATAATCCACATTTTCTTCGTTCTCTTCTTTTAAAAGAGAGCATGTAGAATATACTAATATGCCGCCTTTTTTTAAATATTTTTCACAATTTTCAAGAATTTTTCTTTGTATTAAAACCAAATCTTCTACATCTTTTTTCGTTCTGAATAACTTTATCTCTGGATTTTTATTGATAACACCTGTTGCAGAGCACGGTGCATCCACAAGAATTCTATCAAATTTATTTATCAAATCTTCTTGTAAAATAGTTGCATCAAAATTCATATATTGAACATTTTCAACTCCACATTTATTCACATTCTCTTTTATTCTATATATTTTATTCTCGTTAATATCATTACAGTAAATAATCGATTGATTATTTGTTATCTCTTGAATGTTGCATGATTTTGACCCAGGAGCTGCACAAATATCAAGAACTATGGAGTTCTCCACTGGCTCTAAAACCTCTGCGCACAAACTACAAGAACCATCTTGGATAATAAATTTACCTTCTTTAAATTCGTTCGTATCTATTGTCGATTCAGGATTTTTTACGATAAAACTATCTTTTAAAAAAGGATGTTGTTCTAATACGAATCCTTGATTTTCTAAATTTGTTTTTAAATTATTTTCCTTCAATTTATTTTGTTTAATTACAAAATCAGATTTGTAAAAGAAAGATTTGAGAAGTTTTTTTACAGTTTTTTTAGAATAAGATTTGTTCAACATCTTAAGTAATTCTTTGTTTATGGAGAATTTAATTTCATCTCCTAAATCTTCCTCATCCAAATTAATCCTGCAAACCTCCCTTAGAACAGCATTAACATAATCTTTATAATGTGTTAAGTTGTTAGCCAATTCTACTGCTTCGTCAACTACAGCATAATCAGCTGTTTTCATAAATAGTATTTCCGTAGTGGCCATTCGCAGGATTTCAAGAACAATTTTATCAAGCTTATTTAGTTCCAAATCGCTGCACTTAGATATTACATAATCTATAAAAAATCTATTTTCTATTTCTGTAAATACACACCTTTTAATGTACGCGATATCTCTCTTGTCCAAATCACCATAATCATAAGTCTTTAATAATTCAGAAGAGTATCCTGATTTATTATTAATTGAGTTGGTAATATTAATTATTTCGTTTCTAATATTCATAATCTCTCATTTCTTTTAATTATTTTAATTACATAATATATTTTACACTAAAACAGCAAAAATAAAAAAATTGAACCTAAAAGGATTAACCTTAGGTTCAATCTACATTAATTTTTAATCTCTATCTCTTGATATCAGTATTAATCTTACCAATTGTAACAGTGAAACCAAAGCACTTGCAATATAAGTTAATGCAGCTGCTTTTAAAACTTGTTTCGCAGGTTCTATTTCATCATCAGCCAATAGTCCATTTGATAAAGCTCGTATAGCTCTACTACTAGCATCAAACTCAACTGGCAATGTAATTAGTTGGAATAAAACGGTCGCTGAAAATAAAATAATTCCAAATTCTACTAATGGTCTCATGCTAAACATAAATCCAAGTAAAATTAAAATCCACACTGATTTCGATGCGAAATTCACAACAGGAAACAAAGATTCTCTAAATCTCAAGAAACCATAATTTTCCTTGTCTTGAATCGCATGACCTACTTCGTGACTTGCCACAGAAACTGCAGAAATCGACTGACTATTATACACTGCATCTGATAAAGCCAAAACTTTTTTTGATGAATCATAGTAATCAGTCAAGCTTCCTTGAACATTTACTATTTCTATATCTGACAAACCTTCGTAATCAAGCAGAACTCTTGCCATTTCTTTTCCAGTCAATCCTTTTGAATTAGTTGTTTTCTTATACTTATCAAAAGTATGAGTAACTTTGATTTGTGAATAAAACGCCAATATCAAAGCTGGAATTAACAGCAGCATAGTTCTATCATAATAAAAATTAAACAATGATTCCTCCTACAAAATTATTCCCTCTTCAAATGAATTTCCATTCAAATATTCGCTAACATTAAGAGGTTTTTTATTTGGAAGTTGTAATCTTGTGATAATTATAAATCCATCTTCACAAGCAACCTTAATTCCATTTTTGTCTACTTTTACAACTTCCCCATTCTTATTATCATTATATTGTTCTATTATGTTGATATTGTGAACTTTTACAGTTTTATCGTTTAATTTAAAAAACAAACCTGGCCAAGGAGTCAATCCTCTAAATTTATTGTAAATTACATCTGCTTTTTCATTAAAATTAATTTCACCCATAGATTTCTGAATTTTACCTACAGTAGAGGCTTCATCTTCATTTTGTTTTTCTCTTGAATCGAAATATTTTTGGTAATCATTAATTACTTTATTAATTAAATCAGCACCCATTATCATTAATTTATCGTGCAATTCTTCAAGCATAATTTCTTTGTTAAGCTTAATTTTATCTACAGCTAAAACATCCCCAGTATCAAGTCCTTGTTCAACTAACATTATACTTACACCGGATTCTTTATCGCCATTTATTAGAGAGTAATTTATCGGAGAAGCTCCTCTGTATTTGGGCAAAATTGATGCGTGAACATTTAAAATCTTGTTTTTAAACCTATCCAGTATTCTTTTTTTGATTAATTGACCATAAGCTACCACCACAATAAAATCAGGATTAAGTCTATCTAATAGATTAAAAACTTCATCGTCATTTATATTTTGTGGAGTAATAACATCTATTCCTAAATCCATAGCTCTTTTTTTAACTGCCGTAGGTGAAAACTTATTTCTATTTCTTTTTTTATCTTGTTGTGATATCACTAATTGAATTTCGTTATTTGGGTTGCCATATAATCTTTGCAAACTCTCAACTGCAAAATCTGGAGATCCCGCAAATACAATTTTATTTTTCATTATTTAATCTCTCAATCTCTTCATCAGAAAGATCCAATACTTTATCAGTGTACAATACGCCATCCAAATGATCTAATTCATGACAAAAACAATGTGCTTTGTAATCAGTGCCTGTTTTCCTTTGAATGTTTCCGTCCAAGTCTGTGTATTCTACAGTAACAGTCTTAGGTCTTTCAACATATCCATTTTTACCAGGAACTGACAGACAACCTTCAACATTAATTTGCTTTTCATCTGATCTTTCTATGATTTTAGGATTTATCAAAACCATTTTGCCATCTTCATCTTGCATGTCTATTACTACTATCCTCTTAAGCATTCCTACTTGAACACAAGCCAATCCTATTCCTTTATTTTCATACATTGTTTCAAACATATCATCTACTATTTGTTTGATTCTATCATCTATTTTTTCAACCTCTCTTGATTTTTTTCTCAAGATTGGATCATTTTCTAATCTTATTTGTCTTAATGCCATTTTATCTCCTAAAAATAACTTTGAGGATCTAACGTTATTTTAAGTGTTATTCCCTCTAAGTTAATATTGTATTCATTATTTATCAAAACTTTTTTTATTATTTCTATTATTTTATCTTCTCCATTTGGAAATTTATAGTACAAATCAAACCTGTACATATTATTAATTCTCTCTATTGGAGAAGGATGAGGCCCATTTATTAATGTTGTAGATAGTTTGTATCTTCTGATAAGGGCAGCAACGTAATTTGAAACTTCATTGATTTTTTTCATAGCAACATTTCTATTTTTACTGGAAATATTGATATTTAATATTCTGAAAAAAGGAGGATAATTAAATGATTTTCTTAGCTTTATCTCCTTTTCATAAAACATCTTATAATCATGAAGTGCCGCCGATGTTATAGCAAAATTATCAGGCTTATATGTTTGAATAATCACATCTCCTTCATATTCTGCTCTTCCTGCTCTTCCAGCTACTTGAGTTATCAATTGAAAAGTTTTTTCATTAGATTTGTAATCTCCTAAGTTCAAACTAATATCTGCAGCCATTACTCCGACTAATGTAACATTTGGAAAATCAAATCCTTTCGACAACATTTGCGTTCCGATTAATATATCTATTTCTTGATTATTCATCATATCATAGATTTTTTTGTAATCTTTTTTTGTGTTTGTAGTGTCTCTATCCATTCGTGCAATTCGTGCATTTGGAAAAAGCTCTCTAGTTTCTTCTTCTAATTTTTGAGTACCTGCTCCAAACTCTTTTATAAATTTCGAGCCACAGTTTGGGCATACTTTCGGCTTTAGAGCTGTTCTTCCACACATGTGACAAATCAATCTATTTTTTGTTTTATGATATGTCATGGAAACATCACAGCTATCACATTTTAGCACAAATCCACATCTTCTGCATGAAATAAAAGAAGTGTGACCTCTCTTGTTTAAAAACAAAATAGTTTGTTTTTTGTTGTTTAAATTTTCTTGAATTTTATTGAGTAGAACTTTACTGAACATTCTTATGTTTCCAGTTTCAAGTTCTTTTCTCATATCTACAATCGTGCATTCAACAGGGTTTGTATCATTAGCTCTTTTATTCATTTCAATAAGATTGTACTCACCTTTTAAAGCTTTGCTGTATTCTTCAACTCCAGGAGTTGCTGAACCCAATAAAAGCTTTGCGTTATTATATTCTGCTCTAAATCCGGAAATATCAATAGCGTTGTATTTAGGATTTTTTTCACTTACATAACTTGTTTCATGCTCTTCATCTATTATTATCAATCCTAAATTTTTAAACGGAGAAAATACTGCACTTCTAGCTCCAACTACTATTTTATATTCTCCATTATACATTTTTCGAAATTGTTCAAATTTTTCGTTAACATTTAGCTTAGAGTGAATTATCGCAACTTTCCCTGGAAACCTACCCTCAAACCTTTCAATAGTCTGCGGAGTCAATGATATTTCTGGAACCAGAACTATACTATCTTTACCTTCATTTAACATTTTTTCAACCAAATGCAAATACACTTCAGTTTTACCACTACCCGTTACACCATGTAACAAATTAAATTGATTTTCTAAAATCGAATTATAGGCTTTTTCTTGCTGTGAATTTAGTTTTATTTTTTGATAAGTTCTAGTATCGTCCACGACAACTCTGTCAACTTCTTTAAAATAAATTTCAACAATTTTCTTTTCTTCAAGTGCTTTTACTACGCTTGAAGTCGTATTGGTTTTCGCTAAAAGCTTACTATAAAGTATGTTATTAGTAGTTTTTAGCATATCAACTATTTTTTGTTGAGCATTTGCTCTCTTTGAAATAACTGGATTATCTTCTATAAGTTTCACGTATTTTAATAATTTTGGAGTAATTTTTTGATCATATACTAAATCCATTTTCAAAAAATCAGATTTTACATATTCCATTAGCTTTTTATGGCTAATATCTGAAATTTCTTTAATTTCTGAATATTCTTTCTTGGTTTTAAGAATATTGTACAAATCTTCATCCACATTTTCTAGTTTATCATTTGCAGTGAAATATTCTTTTAATTCTTCAAAGTTTCCAGGTGGCAAAATAGTTTGAAAAGCAGAGCTATAATCGCTTAAATATTTATCTACCATGAAAAAAGCCATATCGATTGATTCTTGTGTTACAATAGGATTCAAGTCTACTACTGATATTATTTCTTTGTAATCAATATCTCGTTTAGGGTTATCATTAATTCTAACCACTAACGCTAATTTGTTAATATTTGATTTGCCAAAAGGGACTATAACTCTCATTCCAATTTCGACATCTTCACTTGAATAATATGAGTATAGCCTGTTAGTCATCTTTGATTTGTTTCTAAAAATAACATCAATATACATGTTTACCTACTTTATCAAATCCAATATCTTATCTGCGATATTTAACTTTGTGTCCTTATCAATTTCTAATATATTATCTTTACTGATTACAGTTACCTTATTATATTCTGAATTAAATCCAATGTCTTTTTTTGATACATCGTTTAATACTATAAAATCTAGATTTTTTTTATCTAACTTTTTCTTAGCATTTTCTAATAAATTATTTGTTTCTGCGGCAAATCCAATAAAGATTTGATTATCTTTTTTATTTAATGATTTTAAAATATCTGGGTTTTCTTCTAATTCTAAAGAATTAATGCCATCTTGTTTTTTTATTTTTAAATCTTTTCTGTTCTTTACTTTAAAATCACTTACAGCTGCCGCCATAATTAAACAGTCAAAGTCTCCAATATAACTTTCTATTTTTTCTTTCATTTCAATTGCAGACTCCACTTTTATGTTTTCAATACCATATGGATTTTCTGCTGTTGTTTTTCCAGAAATAATTGTTACATCGGCTCCTCTCATAAAAGCTTTCTTAGCAATCGAATATCCCATTTTCCCACTGGAATCATTCGTTATATATCGTACAGGATCAATTCTTTCTACTGTTGCTCCTGCAGTAATCAAAATTTTCTTACCTTGTAAATCTTTTTCGCAAAAGTATTTTTCAACTTCTTCAACAATTTCCCAAGGTTCTTTTAATCTTCCGTTTCCTTTTGTATTACAAGCAAGCATTCCACTATTTGAATCTACAATTAAGTGTTGTTTTTGTTTCAAATCTTGGATATTTTTTTGTGTCGCAGGATTATTCAACATATTGGTATTCATACTTACACAAAACATTATTGGCTTGGTATATGCTAGCGCAGTAGATGATAACAAATCGTCTGCGATACCATAATTTATTTTAGCCATAGTATTTGCACTAGCAGGTGCAATCAAAAATAAATCTGCCCATTTTGCAAGCTCTATATGTTCAACAACCTTGTGTGAATTATTATGAAACATTTTGTTTTTAACGTCGCATTTGCCAATTGTTTCAAAAGTCATTGGACTTACAAATTCACAAGCTGAATCAGTCATAATTATTTTGATATTATAGTCAAGTTTTTTTAGTCTACTTACAACATCTACAACCTTGTAAATAGCAATTCCTCCAGTAACACCTAAAAGAATATTTTTACTCATTTGATTTGTTTTCCCAAACCTTTTTTTCCATAACTTCTTCTAAAGCTGTAGTAACTGGTTGAGCTTTTGCTTTCTTTAGTTTTGTGTCTTTGCCATCTATTAACATTCTTGCTCTTTTGCTTACCATTACACAAAGTGCATACCTACTATTGTTTATTTCTGATAATTTTTTAAATGATGGATTAATCATATTTTTCTCCTTTTACAACTCTAAATTTTTCTGCATCAATTATAGTTTCAATATTTTTTACAGTTTCATCTACATCTTCATTGATAACTGCATAATCATATTCATCAATAAAACTCAATTCTTTCTTGGCGTTTTGCATTCTAATATTAATTGTTTCTTCATCTTCTGTATTTCTGCCTTCAATTCTTCTCCTAAGTTCAATTAAATCCGGCGGAAGAATGAAAACAAAAACAGCTTCTGGATAGTTTTCTTTTACTTTTAATGCTCCTTGAACATCAATCTCTAGAATGACTATCTCTCCTTTATTTATTTGATCAAAAACAAATGATTTTGGAGTCCCATAATAATTATTGTGCACATTGGCATATTCGATGAAATCTCCCTGTTCGATTTTCTTCTTAAACTCATCCAAGCTCATGAAATAATAATTTTCTCCGTCTATTTCATAGGGTCTCTTCTTCCTTGTTGTAGCGGATACAGAATATACAATATCATTTTTTTGTGATATTAATTTTTCACAAACAGTTCCTTTACCAACTCCCGATGGGCCAGAAACAACTAATAAAAATCCGTCTCTCATATTAATCTTCCTTATTATTTGATTTATCTAATCTCATTTGTAAAGTCTCTGGTTGAAGACAACTCAACACAACATGACTTGAATCCATAATTATTACACTTCTGGTTTTTCTTCCAAAAGTAACGTCTATGAGATTATTATCTTCTTTTGCTTTTTGAACAATTCTTTTAATTGGATTTGTTTCAGGACTAACAATTGCAATAATCCTGTTGCTATTAACTAAATTTGAAAAACCTATACCTAAACTTTCCATTTTCCCTCTATTCAATATTTTGTACTTGTTCTCTTAATTTTTCAATCAAACTTTTAACTTCAATAACACAAACTGAAATAGATTCATCATTCGATTTTGAAGAAATTGTATTAATTTCGCGATTCATTTCTTGAATTATAAAATCCAATTTACGACCAATGCAATCTTTAATATCCATTGTCGATTTAAATTGAACTATATGTGAATCAAATCTCTTTAATTCTTCGTTAATGTCAGCTTTATCAGCCATTAAAGCAACTTCCAAGTACATTCTATCCTTATCAATTTTTTCTTCATCTAACAATTCAGATATTTTATTAAACAAATTTTCTCTGTATTCTTTTACACTATTTTCAGTTAAACTTGATATCTTAGATATTTGATCTTCTATTTTTGATAAATTAGTCGATAAATCTTCTTTCAAATTATCGCCTTCAATAGATCTCATTGAATAAATTTTATTCACAGCTTCATCTAAAACTTTTAGAATATTATCGTGCAAAAATTCATTGTCCAAATCTTTGTAAGTAAATGTCATTACATCATCATATTTTACTAAATCTCTGACACTAATATCCGATCTCATATCTAACTTTTGATTTAATGAATCTAGTTTTTCCTTGATTTTTTGAGCTAATTCATAGTTAATATCCACACTGTCAACTGATAGTTGATATTTTTTGATTTTGATATAAACTTCGACTCTACCACGTTTTAACTTATTTTTGATTAATGATTTCATATCTTCCAACATAAAATTCAAATAACTGGGCATTGAAAAATTGAAATCCAAATACCTATTATTAACAGATTTGATTTCAATATCTATGCTGCAATCTTCTAATTCCAAACTTGAAGATCCAAATCCTGTCATAGACTTCATTTCTATCGCCTCCCTTGATATTGTTAGTGTATATTAATCTTTAAGAATTTACAATAATTTATTACAATTTTTAAACAATTTCTTTGATTTTATCAATATCGTAAGAACTCATGTCGACATTAACAGTGTTGAAATTATTGTAAAAAACCATTCCTGGTTTTGCTCCCTTAGCTTTTTTAACATTTTTCTTTTCAGTATAATCAACTTCAACGTATTTTTCTTTACCCATTGATGAAA
The DNA here is from genome assembly GCF_046255015.1 of Finegoldia dalianensis. Classification (NCBI taxonomy): domain Bacteria; kingdom Bacillati; phylum Bacillota; class Tissierellia; order Tissierellales; family Peptoniphilaceae; genus Finegoldia; species Finegoldia dalianensis. The sequence continues at coordinate 103,702 of NZ_JBDLBQ010000001.1, read as the reverse complement.
AATACGCCGCTAAAAAACAAGCAATGCCGTAGTCTTCTTCAGTCAAGTTTTCGTTTCTCATTATGACGTGTGAACCTGGCATATCTTTTACGTGAGCAAAAATATCTTCTTTGTTAGCTTGTTTCAAAGTAAGATTATCATTTTGGTAATTATTTTTACCTACAAAAATATCAACGTTATTTTCTGTTACAAAATGTCTTGGCTTTGATGGTTTTACTTTTGCAGTTTTTTTCTTAGATTTTTTTATCAAACCTATTTTTACCATCTCATCCTTAATCTCTGATAGTTCCTGATATTCTGTCACTCTCTCCAGCGTTTCTAGAAGTTGTAGCAAATATTCGTTTTCTTGTTTTATAAGAGGAAGCTCTTGTGTAATCATTTTTTCTCTAGTTTTTAATTTGCTAAATTTTTTGTAATAATTTTGTGCATTTTCATTTCCAGATTTTATTGGATTCAATGGAATTTCAATTGGGTTCATATCATCATAGAAATTCTGTACATTTATTTTATCCACGCCTTTATGGATCAAATGCATATTTGAACTTATCAAATCAGCATAAACTTTGTAAATATCTCTTTTCTTAGCTTCTTGCAAATCTACAGTTAAATTGCTCAATTTATTTGAATTTCTTTGAATTTTATTTGAAACTATTTTCTTCAAGTGCGAAGATTTTTGTGTAATTGAATCATTCGAACTGTGTTTTTTATAATAATAATCCAACATTTCGTGAATATCATCAAAGTTTTTCTTTTGATATCCGTATTTTTCTAATTTAATTACATGAAAATCCTTTAATTTTTCATCTTCATCAATGACTATAGAATAATCATAATCACAATTTTTGATAGCTTCTCTAACGTCAATAAATGCTTGATTAAATCGAGATTTTTCATCTTCGGTCAAATCTTCGAGCCTTATATTAAAATCCAAATCTGCTCTCAGGCATATTTCTCTAGAAATAGTGGGAGAAAATCCAGTATAATTCATATAAAAAACTTTTTGTAGTTTAGTAGTCCGCTCAGCTATTTCTGTTGGAAGATCATCTGATTGCAGAATGTTTCTCTTGTCATCTTCCAAGCACGAATACTTGGTTTTTGGAAGTATTTGTCTGATGCTTTTAGTGTCGAAGCTAATTCTTTTGATTGCATCTACAATCATCTTACTTTCTTTTTCAATTAAAATTATATTAGAATGCTTGCCCATAAGTTCTACAACTAATGTGTAGTTCATGTCATAACCCATCTCATCTCTGCTATTGATGTCAATATTAACAACTCTGTCCATCGATTCTTGATAAATATCAGTTATAACTGCTCCTTGTAAGTATTTTCGCATCAGCATACAGAAATTATACGCCTCAATTGGATTTTTCTTATTTTCATTTGTAAAATGCATCCTCGGTAAGGATGAGGATGCAGAAATAAGAAGTTTATAATTTTGTTTGTTATTATAGATAATTAAATCCAATTCGTTTTTATCCGGTTGATTAACCTTACTGATTTTACCGTTCGTTAATTTTTCTTTTATATCATCTACTATCGCTTTTGTTACAATTCCGTCAAAGCTCATTATTACTCCTTATCTTCTCATTGCTCTTTGCATATTTCTCAAATCATCACGTTTTTTCAGAGTTTCTCTCTTATCATACAGATTCTTACCCTTTGCAAGAGCTATCTCTACTTTTACAAGTCCATTTTTTTCATAAACTCTTAAAGGTATCAAAGTATAACCTTGTTCTTTTGTTTTTCCTATTAATTTTCTGATTTCAGATTTATGCATTAAAAGTTTTCTTTTTCTTAAACTATCCACGTTAAAAATATTTCCTTGAGTATACGGACTTACATTCATCGAATAAACAAAAACTTCTGAATTTTCTATCATGCAATAACTTTCCTTAATGGAAACTTTTCCTTTTTTGATAGACTTTACTTCAGTTCCTTTTAGTTCAATTCCACATTCGTACACATCTTCGATAAAATATTCGTGACGTGCTTTCTTATTGTTTGCTAATAATTTTATATCACTCATTATTTTCCTTTTCTAATTTACAAATTCAAAATCTATTTGACGTTTATCTTTGTCACTATTTATAACTTTAACTCTAACTTTTTGCCCAATATGGTATGATTTTTTAGTTCTTTCTCCATAAACTGTGTAGTTTTTATCGTCAAATACGTAATAATCATCTATCATAGATTGAAATTGTACTAAACCTTCAATCGTGTTGTCAAGTTGTACAAAAATTCCAAATTTTGTTAGCGAACTAATAATTCCCTCAAATTCTTCATCTATGTGTTGTTGCATATATTCTGCAGATTTCATATCAATAGCTTCTCTCTCAGCTTCCTCAGCTCTTCTCTCAGTTGCTGAGCATTGTTTTGCAATGTCTTTGATATATTTCATGAATTCTTTTTCGTTATTAGTATCTGGCTTATGATTTATAAAATTCTTCACAATTCTGTGTATAAATAAATCCGGATATCTTCTGATTGGAGAAGTGAAGTGCGTATAGAACATCGATGCAAGTCCAAAATGAATGCTAGGATTTTGGCTGTACTCAGCTTTTTGCATAGATCTTAATAAAAGCGAAGATAATAGAGGTTTTTCAGGCTTGCCATCTAGTTCATTTAAAATTCTTTGGTAATCCTTTGAATACAAATTCTTACCTTTCAAATGGTATCCAAAATTAGACAAAATTCTTTTAAAAGTATTCACCTTTTCTTCGTCAGGTTCTTCATGAACTCTGTATAAAAATGGTCTATCCAAATATCCAAAATGACTTGCCACTGTTTCGTTTGTAATCAGCATGAACTCTTCAATCAATTTATTTCCAATTCTTCTCTCATCTTTTGTGACATCAACTACTTTAGAATTTTCATCTAAAATAATTTTAGTTTCTGGAAAATCAAAGTCAATGCTTCCTCTGTTTTTTCTTCTAACACTTAGAATTTCATACAATTCTTTCATTAGTAATAAATTATCCGTGAGTTTTTCATCATCATAAGGATTTTCTATGTCTTCCAAAAAGTCTGACACATTTTTGTAGACTAATCTATAATCAGAGTTTATAACAGACTCATAGAATTTGTAGTCAAGAGTTTTACCCGTTGGCGAAATTTCCATTTTAACCGTTAAACAAAGCCTGTCTTCATTAGGGTTTAGTGAGCAAATTCCATTAGATAATTCTATAGGTAACATAGGAATTACTCTATCCAACATATACACACTTGTTCCTCTTCTAAAAGCTTCCTTATCAAGTGCAGTATTCTTTCTAACATAGTGGCTGACATCAGCAATGTGAACATATAGTATGAAGTTGTCACCTTTTTTTGAAATACTAATGGCATCATCAAAATCTTTTGCATCAGACCCGTCAATTGTAACTGTAAATAAATCTCTAAAATCCATTCTAGATTTCTTTTCTGATTCATCAACCTGCTGCTCTATTTCCCTAGCTTGTTCTTTAACTTTCTTTGGAAATTCATATGGTAATTTAAAAGTCTTTGCTATAGAATAAATATCAATTCCAGGATCGTCCTTGCCTCCTAAGACTTCAACTATAACACCTTCTGGATTTTTGTGTTTTTTAGATGGAGTTTTGATTAATTTAACTACGACTTTATCGTTGTTTTTCGCCCCATTCTTATTACCAGATTGGACAAAAACGTCGAATCCGTATTTTTTATCATCTAATATTACAAATCCATAACCCTTTGCTTCATCAAAAGTCCCCACAAGTTTTTTTGTTTCTCTGGATAGAATTTGTAAAACTTTCCCTTCAGGACTTCTGTTTGGTTTTTTTTCTACTGTTATCGTAACTAAAACTTTATCTTTATGGATTGCACCATTTAAATCTTTTTTGGCTATAAATATATCATCAATGTTTTCATCATCGGGAATAAAATAGCAAAAATCACTTCCAGATCCTTGAATTGTACCTGGATATGCTTTTTGCTCTGTAATTGGAATTATATTAGAATTTTTATCAAGTAAAATTTTCTTATCTTTTTGTAGTTCATTAATAATCTTATGAAAAATTTTCTTATCTTTTTTTTTAATATTTAATCTTGAAGATAATTCATCAAAAGTTAAAGGAATATAATCATTAGAATTTACGATATTAAGTACCTTTTGCTTTATTTTCATTAAATACCTCCTAGTTGTTTCCTATCTATATTATACCCTAAATTGTAAGAAACTACCTAATTGATGTATTTAACGTTTATTTTACAATTCTTCCCTTATCAATAAAAATTAATCTATCAGATAAAATTTCTGCTTCGTGTCTATTATGGGTAACCATGATAATTGGAATATCCAATGATTTTTTGATTTCGATCAATTCTTCATAAAACTTATTCTTAAATTTTTCATCAATTGAACTGAAAGGTTCATCCATTAATAGCAAACGCGGCTTATTTGCTAACGCTCTTACTATTGAAACTTTTTGTTTTTCTCCGCCTGATAAAGTATTTGGAAAATTTCCCAAAAGATATTCAATCCCTAGTTTTTCTATAAGTGAATTTGTGTAATTTTTATCAGGATTCATAAAGAAAATATTGTCTTTAACACTCATATTTGGAAATAATGCGTAATCTTGAAAAACATATCCTATATTTCTTTCCTGTGGTTTCAAATTTATTTTATCTGAAAACAAAATATTATCATCAAGAATAATCTCTCCTTTATCTGGAGTTAATAAACCTGCTATCGAGTTTAAAATAGATGTTTTTCCGCTTCCAGACTCACCCATAATGCACAAAATTTGATTCTCCACGATAAATTCAGCATTAAGAACAAAATGATTTAATTTCTTTTCGATATTACACTTCAGCATTTCTATTCCTTCTCTTTTCTAACCATCTATTCAAGAAATATATCAATGAAAATGAAAATATCACAACAACAATCATTAGAGTATTAGCCATTGTTTTATCGCCACGTTCGACCGCATAGTACATAGCTAACGGAATTGTTTGAGTTTTATTTGGAATATTTCCAGCAACCATCATAGTTGCTCCAAATTCTCCTAAACTTCTAGCAAAAGCAAGTACCAACCCACTGATTATCCCTGTATAAGCTAACGGAATTGCTATTCTGAAAAATATTTTCCATTCACTAGCACCCATTGTTCTTGCTGCATTCAAAATTTTCTTATCAATACTTTGAAATGAAGCTTTGCAGTTTTGATACATGAGTGGAAACGAAACTATTACAGATGCTATGACACATGCCTTCCATGTAAAAATAACGCTCCATCCAAAATTATCGTAAAAAATTTTACCAATTAATCCGTTATTTCCTATTACAATTAAAAGTATGTATCCCAAAATTGATGGTGGTAAAACTAGAGGCAATGTGATAATTGCCTCCAAAACACTACCGTTTTTCTTGTTAAATTTTACCATCATCCATGCAATAAATATAGATAAAATAGAAGTTATAATGGTTGAGATTATGGATACCTTCAATGAAATTATAATAGGCATCATAATATCATTATTCATCGCTAGATTCAAAACCTGCTTCCTTGAAATATTTTGTTGATAATTCATTTTGCAAAAATTCGTATAATTTATTTTGCATCTCAGTGTTCTTAGAATAAGTTGTCTTAGTTATTGGATAAACAATAGGCTTGTGAGAGCTTTCATCAACATTAAAAGCTACTTCAACCATATCATCAGTTACCGCATCAGAAGAATAAACAAATCCTACTTCAACTTCTTTACTGTCAACAAATCTCAAAGTATCTTTTACATTTTTACCATATACAAATTTTTCTTGAAGTTTATCTAATAAATTATAATGAGTTAAACTTTGTTTTGTATATTGTCCAACTGGAACTGTTTCTAATTCAGCAACAGCTATCTTACCTTTAATATTTTCTAAATCTTCAATTTTAGAAATTTTAACATCTGTTTCTTTGTGTTTAACAATAACTAACTTGTTTTTTAATAAACTTCTTGATTCTTTTACAAGTTTTTCTTTTTCAAGAGCTTTTACTTGTTTTTGTCCTGCTGAAACAAATACATCACAGGGAGCTTTTTGTTCAATCTGTTTTTGTAATTTTCCTGAACTTGCTAAGTTAACATCTACTTTAACATTATTTTCTTTTTCAAATTCAGGAATAATTTTCGCTAATGATTCTTCTAATGAAGCCGCTGCAAATAAGCTTATGTTTTCATTATTTGTCTTTTCTTCTGTTTTCTTTTCTGCTTTTTGTTCAGTATTTTGTTTTTCATTTTTTGCACAACTAGCCAAAATTAAACACCCTACTATCATTAATAATAAGTACTTTTTCTTCATTCCATTATTCTCCTTAGCATATAACGCTATGTATTAAAAAAGCCCTTTAAAAGGCTTTTTTTCTTGATTAAAAATTAACTGATGCGATATATTTGCAATTGTCTTTATCATTTAATTCTTCTTTTACAATCCAATTTGCATCTATATTATTATAATTAGCTAATTCTGTATAATAGTACATTACAATTCCTGCATCTATTAAATTTTCTATTCCTTTGTAATCTTTAATATACAGATCAAAATCGTCATCATTTAATACAAATCTCCATGGTTGTTCGTTTTTAGTTGAAGGAGCAAATCTCAAATAACTAAATAACTCATCCAAGCCATAATTTTGTAATTTATCTATATCGATTGGAGTAGACAATGATTTGTCGCAAACAAATTCTTCAACACCAATTCTTGAGCTAAATTTCTTCTTACCAAATCCAAATTCGTTTGGAGCATATCCCATAGCAAGTAAGAAATCTACGTTAGAATTATCTCCAAAAGCTGATTTTTTGGATTCTTCTGAAGCATTGGATATAGTCACCCAGCAACTTCCTACATTTAGTGCATCTAATTTAGTGATTAAATTTTCAAAATAAAATGCACCAAATATCATTGATAATTCATTATTCTTGTCAGCTTCCATGGCAATATAATGGTTAGCTTTTATCATAGTTCCATCGTATCCACCTTCTCCATCAAGAGCACTGTAAACCACAGAACCATCTTTGTATAATTTAAAATTAACTTCGTATTTCTTTGCTAAATTATTTATATCAAAAATAATAGATTCAACTTTTTTTAAATCTGAATCGCTAAGATTTTTTGATTTAAAATCTCTTACTGATTTTCTATTTTCTAAAAATTCATTCATTGACATTTTAATTACCCCTTATAATAAATCTTATAATTAAATAATACTACAAATTGCGAATAATCACAAACATTTTGATATAATAATTAATGGTGATAATATGAAATTTACTGAAAATCAGCAAAAAGCAATATCTCATTTTAAATCTCCTGCATTAGTATTAGCAGTTCCTGGAGCCGGTAAAACCACCGTACTTCTTAATAGAATTAAATACTTGGAAAAAGTTCACAATATTGATCCAAAAAGTATTTTATCCATAACATTTAGCAAATCTCAAGCAGTAGATATGAAAGAAAGATTTTCCGAAAAATTTCCAGAAACAGATTCCGCGTATTTTTCAACGATTCATTCTTTTTGCTATTATATTATAAAACTACATTATAAAATGAATAATAGAATATTTAAAATTCTTGAATCTAATAATGATATCAATAAATATCTTGTTATTAGAAATATAATTAGAAAAGTCAATAAAACAAACTCTAAAGATGAAGACGTTGAAAAATTTTTGCAATATTATGGATACTGTAAAAATATGATGATATTCAAGGATTTTCCAAAATTCGATATTCAAAATTTTGAACAAATATACCTTGAATATGAAAACTTCAAGAAAAAGAATTTTTATATTGATTTTGATGATATGCTTACTAAATCATTTGAAATCCTCAACGAAGATGATTATATATTAAAAAGAATTAAACGTAAGTACAAATTTTTTCAAGTAGATGAAGGACAAGATACTTCCAAAATCCAATTTGAATTAATCAAAAAAATCGCCTACCCTGAAAATAATTTGTTTATTGTAGCAGATGACGACCAGTCAATTTATTCTTTTAGAGGCGCAGATCCTAGTTATTTGCTAAATTTTAATAAGATTTTCCCAGATGCTAGTATTTATTATATTGACCAAAATTTTAGATGCAGCGACAAAATAGTTAATGCTAGTAACTTGTTTATTAAACAAAATAAAAATCGATACAATAAGGATGTTACTTCCACAAAATCATCAGACAGGAAAATAATTATCAAATTTCCTCAAAACTTTTTGTCGATGTTTTCTTATCTAAAAAACAATATAAATCCTGAAAAAAAGACTGCAATTTTATACAGAAAAAATATTTCCTCTATTGCCTTGAGTAAGTATTTACACGATCAAGATATTGATTTCCACTCTAGATATCAAAAAGATGATTTTTACAATCATTTTGTGCTCAATGATATTTTAAAAATGATTGCATTTTCTGAAAACAAAACGTCTGTCGGACTTTTTAGGGATATTTATTACAAATTAAACAGCTATATCAAAAAAACTTCCATAAATCAACTGGAAACTTATGATGAATCAATGCCTATTTTAGATCGTCTTTTGGATGATTCAACTCTAAGTAGATATTATGTAGACAGATTTATGGACTTAAAATCATTTTTTTCAGGAATAAAAAGAGCAAAAGGTTCCAAAAAAATTGATATAATTATGAATGATATTGATTACAAAACATATATTGAAGACAGTGTTCTACTACAAAACCAAAAAATATCATTAGATCTTTTGATAGAAATCTACAAATATTTGTTTAAAGATTGTGAGTGCTACGAAGATTTTATTAATGAAATTGAAAATTTGAAAACAATACAAAAAGATTCGATAAAACATACTAGTAATCTTAATTTATTAACTGTCCACTCTGCAAAAGGTTTGGAATTTGATGAAGTATTCATTATAGATTTGATAGATGGCGAGTTTCCTACAAATATCGACTCCAACAACAAGAATTACGAAAATATATTTGAAGAAGAAAGACGAATGTTTTATGTAGCAATGACTAGAGCTAAAGATAAATTAACCCTGTTATCTCCAAAAACTAGAAATTCCATTGAAGTTGATACATCACAATTTTTAAAAGATATCATAGAAATTGAAAATAATTTAAAAAACTAGCTGTAATTTTACAGCTAGTTTTGCTATTTATAAGTTACCTACTAGGTCAATTCCTGGTTTTAAAGTGTCTTGGCCAGGTGCCCAGTTTGCTGGACAAACTTGATCACCGTATTTGTCTACATATTGTGCAGCTTGTAATTTTCTTAATAATTCGTGTGCGTTTCTACCAATTCCATCAGCAGATACTTCGTATAATACAACGTCTAAATCAGGATTGATCAAGAAAGCTCCTCTTTGACTTTGACCGTCAGCTTCTTTTAAAACTCCAAATTGTTTTGATAAAACAAATGCTCTATCTGATAACATTGGATATTCGATTTTTTTAATCTTTTCAGATTTATCATGCCATGCTTTGTGAACAAATTCTGAATCTGTAGAGATAGAATATATTTCACAGTTTAATTCTTTAAATTCTGAGTATAGGTTTTGTAAGTCTTCTAATTCAGTAGGACATACAAAAGTAAAATCTCCTGGATAGAAGAACAATAATGACCAGTGACCTTTTAAATCTTCACTAGAAACTTCTGTAAGTTCTTCATTGTGATATGCAGGAACTTTAAATTCTTCAACGTGTTTTTTAATTAATGACATAAATAATCATCCTTTCCTATTTAATTTACAATTTAATTATACCATATTTTGTAATGATTACAAGTTGCATTGATATTATTTCATATATTTCACTATATTAAAAAAAGAGGCTCAAAAGCCTCTAATTTTGTTATTTATTTGAATCAAAAGAATCTGCGATGGATTTTATGATTGAAGAGAAAAAGTTGATTATTTTGTCAATAATACCTGCATCCTCTGCCTTTTTATAAATATCCTTAGCTCCTTCTATTACTTTATCAGAAATATTAGACAATTCATCCTTAATATCTTTTGAATCAATAGATTTCACACTAGAATATTTTTCGAAAAAATTAACCAATTCTTGTTTTTGATCTTCTGTGATTACATTTTCAAGATTATTCTCTTTGATTGCGTCGTTGACAATCTTTTTAATTTCTTCAAGAGTTGGAGCTTGACCATTATTGTTGATATTTATATTCGCAATATTATCTTTTATTACAACAATAACATCATTTAATTTGTCTCTATTAAAGTCACTTTTATCTTTGTTTTCTTTATTAATATCACTAACAACTTCTAGTTCTTCTTGGGCAACTTTTATTCTGTCACTGTCAAGCTTTTCACCATTTGACTCAAAAGCTTTGAATACACCAGTGAGTGCTGATTCTCCCGTTACTGGTCTCACTGCAGCCACCATTATTGTACAGTCTTTTACACCTGCTGTAATTGCAGCATTTTCATATTGTTTTTCAGTAATTAATGTAATGTTTTTTGGCGTTGTAATATTTACTTTTATACCTTTGTTTTTGTTTTCTTTTTTGACCAAAACGCTTGAAATCATACTACCAGGATTTGAATCGTCCCCTCCGATGTATTTCAATAAATCATTATAAGTAACCATAACAGACTTTATATTGTCATCATTTTCAATATTTAAAAGTCCTTTTGTTTTTCTGATTTGAGATTTATCTAAGCTTTCACCATACACAAAAGTTGGCTTTCCCCATCTCTCATCAACAACCTTCGTGTCTATCTCTCCGGCAAAACTTATAGTTGATGATAATGAAATCAAAATAGCTAATAAAAAAACTGTAATTTTTTTCATAGATTGTTATCCTCCGTTCACATTGATTATAGCACAAAATCAAGCGTTCAAAGTCTACAAAATTATTAAGAAAAACTAAACAAAATAATCTAAATCTCAAAGACTAATAAATTAATTTCAAATTTTTACAAAAATTCCTTTACATTGTTTTTACTTTATGCTATACTTATAAAGTCAGCCGGAGTGATGGAATTGGCAGACGTACTGGACTCAAAATCCAGCGGTGGCAACACCGTGCGGGTTCAAGTCCCGCCTCCGGCACCATATACAAGATAGCTTTTAAAGCTATCTTTTTTTTGTAAATTTTAAAACCCAGGTAAAAATTTTTACCTGGCTTATTTTCGTTTTGTTATTAAATAATAGCTAAAATTTCTTAGAGAAATCAAAACACAAAAACTAAAATCATACCAATAAAAATTGTTACGTTTCTTGTTACGTTTTATCATTAAATGTGAAATCAATTAAATTAAATACACAAACAAAAAAGACTCAATTCAAATGATTTAATCATTTGAATTGAGTCGATATAATTTGGTGCAGGAAAGAGGACTTGAACCCCCACGTCAAAGACACTAGATCCTAAGTCTAGCGCGTCTGCCAATTCCGCCATTCCTGCTTATGGGGTGGATGAAGAGATTCGAACTCTCGATCTTCAGTGCCACAAACTGACGCCCTAACCAACTAGGCTACATCCACCATAGCCTCAATTGACTACTTTATAAGTGTACCATAATAAGGTATGATTGTCAAGCATTTGTAAAATTTATTTCAAGTGAACTTGACTTTATTATTATAGCATCGTGTTTTTAATTTTGCAAGTATTATTTTGAAGATTTTGAAAAACTTTCGTCTTGCGCTTCTTTTTCTGTTACGAAATATTTCTCACCTTTTTTGAAATTGATTTTGACATCTTTGTAACTCTTCTGATTAGGCATGTGATATATTTTCAATCCTTTATTGTTGATATTTCCTTTTATCATTCCCCTACCTTTAGAATCGGTGTATTTTAAATATAAATTTGGATTGTTTACATAAAAATCTTTCCAGAAGCCTTTTTTATTCTCCCTTGCATATTGTTCGGCTTTTTTTAATCGTTCAGAGTATTTTTGATTGGTTGTCTTAGTGTATAATTTGGCCATTCCTTCTTTTAGTAATTTTTCATTAATAAATTCATCATTTAAGAACAAATAGCCAAGTTTTCTTTCATAGACATCCTGTTTTTCTTCGTCGAATTCTACTCTGACTTTTTTGTTTTCAAGCAAGTTTTTTGTATATTCACTTGCAATTTTACCTTCTTTGACATTTCGACTTTTATCTTCCGCTACACTTTCTGGTGTATCAATTCCTATAAGCCTTACTCTTGTCCTCTGTCCGTCTATATTTAATATAACAGTGTCTCCATCAACAACTCTGACTACTTCGTATAAATTATTTTGATTTTCTGTTTGAATAATTGTGTTACAGCTTGTTAAGGATATTAGTATTAATAATCCTACGAAAAATTTCTTCATGTTTTCCTCTCACTTTTTATTATTTATAGCTTGATAAAATCTTTTCAGCTATTAGTATCATATGATTATTGACTTTTTCTCCCCAATTCTTATCACTAGCATAATTTTTGTTCATAGCGTAAGAATTGTACCCTTTAAAATACTTCCCATTGTCGCTAAGATACAATATTTTGATTTTTTTGCCTATATCTTGAATTCCTTCATCAAGTGAATCATATTGACTTGCTCCGTTGTAAGGATCAGAGTCAACAGCATTGAATCCAAACAAATTATTCTTGTCTTTTGCTATTCTGCTTTGTCCAAAATCAGATTCATGATTTGCTATAGCTAATAAATACAAGACGTTCACACCGTATTTCTTTTCTACTTTAATAAATGAATGCGCATTGCCATTTAAATCAGTGCCTTCTAATGCAACCTCTAACATTCGTTCAGATATTTGAGATTTGTGAGTTGGATAAAACATATTATCTTCTGTAATTTTTAAAGCGCCTACTCTTTTAAATTCATCCAAATCCTTTTCTAATTTATTTAGTGTTTTCAACTCACTATCTTCCAATTCACTTCTTTGATAAGTGATTTTGTTAGAAAAAGAAAAATAATTTTCAGAATAATTAATTATTAAACAGGCACAAAATACTAACATAAGCAAGAATATCCCAACTCTTTTTTTTATTAGTTTCTTGTTTTTCATTCTGCCTCCTAGAATATGACTAGTATTTTATCATAATTTTTGCTAATTTCCTATTGATTTTCATTATTATAATAATCTTGAATTATTGCACTCTAAAGCTTATAATAAATGTATATGCTGTTGTGGCTCAGTTGGTAGAGCAATTGATTCGTAATCAATAGGTCGGAGGTTCGATCCCTCTCAACAGCACCAATAAAAAACAATACTTATCTGGAGGTAAAAATGTCTATAAAAATAATCACAGATTCTGCTTGTCAAATAACAGATTCTAATAAAAATGAAAATTTAATAATACTGAATATGCCAGTTATTAGTTCTGATAAAGAATACATAGAAGGTCAAACAATTAATTCTTCAGATATGTTTTCTAGAATGAAAAATGGAGAAGTTTTCAAAACTAGTCAAGTTCCATATAAAACCTACTATGAATCATTTAAAAATGAATTAGAAAGTGGAAATGATGTTATATGCATTACACTATCAAGTGGATTAACTAGCACCTTCCAAACTGCTACAATGGCAATGAATGCATTATTAGAAGAAAACAAAGATTATAAAATAATAGTTAAGGATTCTCTTTGTGCCTGCTCCGGAGAAACTTCAGTCATTAACAAAGCACTCAAACTTGTAGAATTAAATTATTCGTTCGAAGAATTAAACGAAAAATTGGATGAAATTATCTCCGCACAAGAGCATATTTTTACTGTTATTAACTTAGAGTATTTGTACAGGGGTGGAAGATTATCTAAGACTCAAAAGGTAATGGGATCATTATTGAACATAAGACCTGTAATGAGCGTAGATAAAAATGACGGTAGCTTATATGTTGTAGAAAAAGCGCGTGGCGAAAAGCAAACTTTTATTAAAATGAAGAATTTAATGATTGAAAAATGTAACAACAATGTGAATTTAAATCAAACACTTTATGTTTGCTATGGAGAAGATGAAGATGAAGCAGATCTTCTTATTGAAAAAATTAAAGAAGATTTCGATTTCAAGAAAATTGTTAAATGTCCTTTAGGCTGTGTAATAGGCGCTCACACTGGACCAAATATGTTAAGTATATATTTCAGTAACAAAGATTTGGGAGAAGATCTATCTGAAGTATAAAAATAAACCTTCTAAGTTATAACTTAGAAGGTATTTTTGTGTAATCTAGTTTTGTTTTTTTTATAGCTGTGATAAAGTCCTGTTTCAAATTTCCAATTACATTGATATTTTCGTGAGTTTGAGGATGAACAAATTGAAGGTTGTATGCGTGTAGAACTTGACTGTCGAAAAGTATTTTTTCTTTTTTCAATCCATATAATTTGTCTCCTAAAATCGGATGATGAATATAATTCATGTGAACTCGAATTTGATGAGTTCTACCCGTTTTGATTTGGACTTTTACAAGAGAATAATCGTCATTATAATCAAGTCTTTGATAATGAGAAACAGACAATTTCCCTTCGTCAGAAACCATCATCTTCTTTCTATCTTTAGGATTTCTAGTCATATATTCTTCAATTATTCCACATTCATCGATTTTTCCATGAATAATACACAAATAAGTTTTTGTAATTTCGTGATTTTTGATAATCTCTTTTAATTTTGAATGTGTATCGTTGTCCTTTGCAATTATTATTAGTCCTGTAGTATCTTTGTCTAATCTGTGAACTATTCCCCTTCTATAATCTCCGTCAACATCACTCAAATTTTCAAAATTATACATCAAATAATTCACCAATGTATCAGAATATATAGTCTCTGTTGGGTGAACTATTACATTTTTGTCTTTATTTATAATCGCAAGATAATCGTCTTGATATACGACATCCAAATTGTATTTTTGAGGTTTTATAGTTTTATCAGGTTTTTCATACTCCAATTTAATCTTATCGTTCAGATTTAACTTATAGTTTTTTTTCTGGATTTTTTCATTTACCAGTACTTTTTTGTCTTCGATAAGTTTTTGAATTTCACTTCTTGATAATTCAACTTCATTAGCCAAAAAAACATCCAATCTTGAGTTTTGATTAGAATCGCCTATTAAAAATTCGTACATCATATATTTTCTATCTTCCAATCAATAGGTTCAAGCCCGTTATCCTTCAAATAATCGTTAGTTTTTATAAAATGATTGCAACCGAAAAATCCCCTATTTGCAGAAAAAGGAGAAGGATGTGGTGATTCTAATATAAGAGCATTCTTGCTTCTAATTAAATCTTTTTTCATTCTAGCGTTGTTTCCCCACAATATGAAAACTATAGGTCTATTAGAATTTCCTAATAATTCTATAATTTTATCCGTTAAAATTTGCCAACCAATTTTAGAATGAGAATTTGGTTTGTTTTCGATTACTGTAAGTGAAGTATTTAATAACAAAACTCCTTGTTTTGCCCATTTCATCAGATATCCATTATTAGGAATCGGATAACCAAATTCATTTTGCAATTCCTTGTAAATATTGATCAATGAAGGAGGTGTTTTAACATTTGGTTTAACAGAAAAACTAAGTCCATGAGCTTGATTAGGATTGTGATATGGATCTTGACCTAAAATCACAACCTTACAATCTTCAAATGGAACTAATTTCAACGCTTCAAAAATATAATTCATATCAGGATATACCCTGTAATTTTGATAATCGTGTATCAAAACTTCTCTTATTTTTTTATAATAATCCTTGTTCCATTCATCTTTTAATAAATCATCCCAACTATTTCCTATACTAACACTCATTATTTCTGTCCTTTTAAACTAAATATCACAAGTAAAATACAAGATACTACAACAGCTATATCTGCAACATTGAATACTGGAAAATCGTAATTAAAAGGTAATCTTACAGAAATAAAATCGATGACATAACCTCTGAAAATTCTGTCGATAAGATTTCCCAATGCACCTCCAAGTAATAGCCCGTATATTACTTTTTCAAAACTAACCAAGCTTTTGTAATTCTTAAAAATATACACGATTACAAATCCAATTATTAGTAATGTAATTATCATTAAAATAATTTTCTTATTTTCAAGAATTCCAAAAGCCGCTCCTCTATTTTCAAGGTAAGTAAGCTTCAAAAATTTATCAAAAATGATAACATCTCCTTCTTTTAGAGAAATTGCCATATATTTTGTTAAATGATCCAAGCCAATTACCAAAATCATCATTAAAATAGTAACCATTTTTACTCCTAAATGTATTTAATATATTTTATTCTCAATTTGTCTTTTTTTGTGCTTCCCAAATATTCTATAAGCCTGTATCTACCATATCCTCTTATTGATACAAGAGAGTTTTCTTCAACTGATTTGCTTGTATTGGATATTACTTCATAATTAAGCTTGATTTTCTTGTTTTTTATCATAATCTGAGCATCTTTCCTAGAAATATTTGCCATCTCAGAAACCAAACAATCCAATCTCTCTGAGTTAATAATTCCAGTAAAAGATTTAACCTTTTCTTCATCTTTTTTTATATTTTCTTCAATAATCGATGTCGAAATATTAAACTTTTTTATCTTGGCCAAATTCAAATTCAAAAAATTAATCATCGTATTTGTAGCACACAGATAAAATCTTTCATCATGAGTAAAAATATCTCCGATTTTTTCACGATTAATTCCTAAATTCAATACAGCTCCTAAAATATCTCTGTGAGTAATTTCCTGATCCGTTTGTATTTCTAAAAGACCAATATAATCGAACATATTAATGTATTCTTCTGCGTAGCAATACCTATCCCACATTATAATAATGCTGTTTTCACAGTTTATTGGACAATTTGTAACCATATACCCTACATCGGTCTCTGTATTCAAAATTGAAGTAGCATACTCTATTTCTTTTGGATTCATAAAATCAGTTGCATAAATAGTTTTTGTCCTTTTAACTGAAATAAGACTATCAATAAATCTATCGATAGTCTTCTTAATTTCTATATCTTGAATGTAATTTAATTCATAACTCATTTTAAACCAATCCTATTATAACCGATCCAATAATTTGAAGAAATATCAATGTTATTAATGGTGACCAATCTATAATGCCTCTATCAAGTCCAAACATATTTAAAAGTTTTTTTGCAGGATACATTATATAATCAGTAATCAAATAAATAGAATCAACTAAGGCATTGTCTCTTGATAAGTGAACAAATGACAATATAACTCTAATAAATATCGACCATTCTATTAGCTTTAAAATGGTTAAGAAAAAATTAACGATACTAAATCCATTTATCATAATTGGAAAAATCCATTATTTTTTGTAATTTGATCCTTAATCTTGCCGTCTATTTCTACCCCTTTTGGAACTAAAACAAAAATATCTTTAGTTACTTTTTGCATTTTACCATCAAGTGAATAAATAGCTCCACTAACAAAGTCAAATATTCTTTGCTTTACATCCTTTTCAAGCATTTCAATATTTAATACAGCAACTTCGTTTTTTAATATAACATCAATAACCTTTGGTGCATCATCAAAACTAATTGGTTCGTGAATATTAATCTTAACTCTGTTTAAAGGTTTTGATTCCACAGGTTTAGTTGTAGAATTATTCATGCTTACTATATTGTTTTTTGTTTCGTAATTTTGTTTTGGTTCATAATCATTTGATTCAGCTTCAACATGATCTGAGTCATCATAGTAGTATTCATCATCGTAATATTCGTCGTAATCGTCTTCTACCCCTACTAATTTTTTAAATGAATTCATAAATGACATAACGTCCTCCTAATTGTAATTTCTTTTGCCAAAAATAAAGCTTCCAACTCTTACCATATTGGATCCTTCTTCAAGCGCTACTTTGTAGTCGTGGCTCATTCCCATTGATAAGTATTTCATTTCTATATTTTTGTATTCTGTATTTTTTATTTTATCATAAATTTCTCTCATTTTCTTGAAAACCCATCTAATTTCTTCAGGATCTTCTGCAAATGGAGCAATGCTCATCAATCCTTTTACTTTGACGAACTCTCTTCTTTCTATTTCTTCAATAAAAGAATCCAAATCATCAAGATATAAACCAGATTTTTGCTCTTCTTCTGCAACGTTTAATTGAATCAAGCAATCTTGCGGTTTATTAATTGCACGAGCTCTTTTTTCTATTTCTTTTAAAACACTCATTCTATCTAATGAATGAATCAAACAAGCTTTTCCTACAACATCTTTAACTTTATTAGATTGCAAATGACCAATCATATGATAATTAACACAATCTTTTAATTCATCATATTTCCAGCTCATTTCTTGGGGCTTGTTTTCACCAATATCAGTTACTCCACAATCAATAGCTTCCTTAATCCTGTCGATGTCCACAGTTTTTGTAACCGCAATAAGTTGTGGTGTTTCTCCATGAGATGCAAATTTTTTCAAATTTTCATTAACTTCATTTAGATTGTCTTTAATACTCATTATTTTAAAAGTTCCCCCTCTTTGACAAACCTTGGATTTTTTACAATATAATCGTATAACTCCAAAGTGTTTACTTTTCTGTTATTAACATCAATCTGTCCATCAATACCCGTTGAAACATAAGCAAATTTATCATCAGTTTTTAAAACTTTTACAGCTACAAATTTTATAATTCCTGTCTCTTTTTTGATGTAAACGCCTTGTGTAGAATCTTTTGTAATAATTGACTTGTTAGGTATTTTGAATACTTTTGTTTTTTTATCAATCATAGTTATAGGCACAAATCTTTTATTCATTAAATAATTAATACCATCATTCATATCGCATACAATAGTTATGATATCTCCATTTACTTTTATGTCTTTTATATGCGCTGAATATTCGTTTTTATCAACATGGATTTCTATTTCGTCGTTATTTTTTAAATTTCTATTTAACTTAGAACTTTCCACATCAAAGGCCAAAGACAAATTCATACTATCAACTACTGATAAGCCTTTAGAAGTATAACTTTCATCTATATCTCTTAGATAAAAATCACTACCCATAATACTTGAAGAATTATATCCTACAAAGTTTTCATAATTATCAATATTGTTTTTTAACACTCCACTAACTGTTGTCTTTACAGTAGATGATTTTGAATTTAAAACTTGTTTCAATATTTCCAATTCTTTTTTAGAATGAAAATACTCTTCTTCTGTTATATTCTTTTTCTTATCATATTCAGACAGAAACTTATCATCAAAGTTTCTATTTCTTATAGAATTTGATAGTGTTTTAATATCTGTATCTTTAATCTCAAATTTACTTGTAGTCTTATCTGCGTGATTTATTTCCAAATCGTTCAATTTGTCATCTATATATTTTGTACTCATTTGTAGGTTAATATCTTTCGGTACGTTTATTACATTAGATCCCACAGGATATTTGACATTTTCAGCCGCTTTCGTACCCACATCATTTAAATAAATGTACTCATCTTTTAGAACAAGAGCATTTACATTTATTTCGTTTTTTATTTTGGAAATATCGTTCACAAGATATAAGTTTCTTTTGAATAAAAAACCTAATAAATTGTGAACAATAAATACTAATAGTAAAAAAGAAATAATTATTATAAAAAATTCTTTTTTGTTAAGTTTTTTCGTTTTCATAATCTGATTATATCATAGTATAAATTACATTCCAAAATTAATTATCACTCTTTTTTCTCATCATAGAATTCGGTTGAAGTTTTTGATCAATCTTTATTTTAAAAATTTGTTGAGCCTTATTTGCCACTTCAATTTCATTCATTTTTTCATCATACATTTTTTCGATCTTCGTGGTAATAAATCCATCTTCTGGTCCAAAAATTTCTACTTCGTCTCCTTTGAAAATTCTATTTCTTTGTTCAAAAGTCGCAATATTATTTTCTTCATCATAATCCAATAATAATCCGACAAAATCATATTTTCTAATGTAAGAGGATGATTCGTACAATTGGTCATTTTCATCAGGTTTTTTTTCAAAAAATCCTGTAGTAAAATCTCTATAAGAAACTTTTTTAATCTCTTCTAAAAGTCTCTTCGCTGTTTGTCCGTCAAATTCATTATTGTAATATTTGTCAATAGCAATTCTATAGCTTCTAACTACCGTAGCTACATAGTATTGACTCTTTACTCTACCTTCTATTTTCAAACTATCAATTCCTGCCTCGATTAATTTATCTAAATGCTCAATCATACACAAATCTTTTGAATTGAAAATAAAAGTTCCTTTCTCATCTTCTTCAATCGGAAAATATTCTCCAGGTCTTTTTTCTTCAACAAGTCTGTACTTCCATCTACATGCTTGTGCGCAGTCTCCTCTGTTTGCATCTCTTCCTGTCATGTAGTTACTCAATAAACATCTTCCCGAATAAGACATACACATCGCTCCGTGTACAAAACATTCTAATTCAGAATCAGGAATATTTTTCTTGATGTCTTGAATTTCTTTCAAAGATAATTCGCGAGCCAAAACAATTCGTTTGATTCCTTGATCCATCCAATATTTTACTGTTCTAAAATTTGTCACAGATGCTTGTGTTGACATGTGAACTTCAATATCTTGATTAATACTTCTAATAATAGAATAAATTCCTGGATCAGAAACAATAAGAGCATCTACATTAATATCGATTAAGCTTTGAATGTAGTCTTCAATCCCTTTCAAATCGTCATTGTGGGCTAATATATTCATAGTTATATATATTTTCTTGTCTCGACTATGAGCGTATTCTACTGCTTCTTTCATATCATCTAATGTGAAATTTTTAGATGCAGTTCTCAAACCATAGTCAGGACCTGCCATATACACTGCATCTGCGCCATAATCTATGGCTGTTTTTAATTTATCTAAATCACCTGCCGGTGCTAATAATTCAACTTTTTTCATTTAATCTCCTCAAAAATAGTCGGAAATCATAGACTTCCGACTATCGCTATTTTAATTTAGTTATGCTCATTCCATCATCTATTGGAATTATAGTTGTATCGTATTTTGAACTATCAGAAATAATTTCTAAAAATTCTCTTAATCTCTTAACAATTGTTATCTTTCTGTGTCTATGTTCATAGAATTCTTTTTCGCATACCATTCCTCTAAACAAAACATTGTCACATACAATAACTGAATTTTTGTTAGATAATCGTACAGCTTCTTCAAAATATTTTATATATTGTCCTTTAGCAGCATCGATAAATATCAAATCAAATTTTGTATCCATATTTTTCATTACTTCGTATCCGTCTCCAAATATTAATTCGATATCGTCATAGCCATACTTTTCAAAGTTTTCTCTGGCAAAATTTGCGTTCTTTTCGTAATTTTCAACAGTAGTAATCTTTGCATCAGGACATGTTTTTTTCATGACAATTGAACTATATCCAATAGCTGTGCCTATTTCTAAAATAGATTTTGGCTGTTCTGTCAGTAAAATCATCTTTAATAGCTGTCTAACTTCTGGTTCAACTATCGGTATATGATTATTCTTAGCAAATTCTTCTAGTTCTAAAATAGTTTCATCGTTACTTTTTGATAATTGTCTTAAATAATCTTGTAGTTGTTCATTTACAATACTATTCATCTTCTAATTTTATGCCACCTTCTAATGCATCGTAGACATCTTTCAAAATCATAGAAAATCTTGCATCTGCTTGTAAATAAGCTGCTATATCGTGATTTGTCATGATAATATTTTGTAAGTTTTGAAGTTTTTGTACATCTTCAGGATCTTCTTTTCCTGTTTGTTGAATTTTTAATTGATACTCAAAAAGATGCTTTTTAAAATCATCTATCATATTTTTGTTAGTTTCATTCTTCTTATAAACTTCTTTATGAAGTTTTTTGAGCTCTTGAAACTCCTGAGAATTGTTCAACATTTGTGCTAATTCTTCAGCTTTTTTCTTATATTCCATATTATACCTCCATTATTACTGGCAATATCATCGGATTTCTCTTAATTTCTTGATACAAGAATTTCTTTAGTGTTTCTCTTATATTGTGTTTAAGAGTAGACCAGTCATATATATTTTTTGTATAACATTCATCTAGGACTTTTTGGACAACAGATTTGCAATCTTCCATTAAATCATTATTTTCTTTAACATATACAAATCCTCTTGAAATGATGTCAGGACCAGCTATAACTTCTTTATTTCTAGCATCTAAAGTAATTACTACAACTATTAGTCCATCTTCTGATAAATGTCTTCTATCTCGTAATACAACATTTCCCACATCTCCTACTCCAAGTCCATCTACTAAAATATTACTTGCAAATTTAGTGTCAACAAGGTTAATACTTTTTCTTGTAAATTCTATAGTATTACCATTATCAGCGATAACTATATCTTTTTCTTTCATTCCAAGATCAAGTGCTAAATTCGCATGACATTTCAAATGTCTCATTTCACCATGAAGTGGAACAAAAAATTTAGGTCTGACTAATGAATGCATCAACTTTAATTCTTCCTGACAAGCGTGTCCACTAACATGCACGTCAGCCAAGGAAGAATAAATAACTTTTACTCCCATTTCCATTAATTTATTGATAACTGAGCTAACTTGATTATCATTTCCTGGAATTGGTGTTGCAGATAAAATAACTGTATCTGTTGGATCCAAATGAACTTTTCTATGAGTTCCATTGGCCATTCTTGTCATTGCACTCATAGGCTCCCCTTGAGAACCAGTTGTTAGAAGAACTATTTCGTTTGGACGGTATCTATTGATATCATTTATATCAATAATAGTTTTTTCATTAACTTTAATGTATCCCAACTCACGAGCTACATTAACAGTGTTGATCATTGATCTGCCCGAAAGCGCCACTCTCTTATTGAAATGTTCAGCTGCTGAAATAACTTGTTGAATTCTGTGAACATTAGACGCAAAAGTAGCTACAATTATTCTAGCAGGTGCATCATCAAATAAATTTATAAATGTTTTTCCCACGCTTTTTTCGCTTAAAGTATAGCCTTGTCTTTCAACATTTGTACTATCAGCAAAAAGTGCAAGGACACCCTTGTTTCCAATGGCAGCAATTCTACCAAAATCCATTCTATTGTTATCAATTGGAGTGTAGTCAATTTTAAAATCACCAGTAAAGAACAAAACTCCCACAGGAGTTGTTATAGATAAACTTGCAGCATCAGGAATTGAGTGACATACTTTTACAAATTCTACGCTAAATGCTCCAAGTTTTATTGATTTCTTATAATCAACTGTGTGAAGTGACTTCAAGCTTAACTTGTGCTCCAATATTTTGTTTTCTAAAAGTCCCATTGTAAGTTTTGTACCATAAACAGGAACGTCTAATTTTTTTAATACATAAGGAATTGCCCCGATATGATCTTCGTGACCGTGAGTAATTACAATGCCTCTGATTTTTTCCTTGTTTTTTTCTAGATAAGAAATATCTGGGATTACTATATCAACTCCCAACATTTCTTCATCTGGAAATGTCATTCCACAATCCACAACAATAATATCATCTTTGTATTCAATTACTGTCATGTTCTTTCCTATTTCGTTAAGTCCTCCTAGTGGAATAACTTTTAATTTATCAATATTCTTTTTTGCCATTTATTTCTCCTCATTTTTAATTTTTTCTTGGCAATCAGAACATATTCCATAAAACTTTAAATCGTGATTTTGGATATCGAAGTTGTAATCCTTGCTTATTTGCTTTTCGATATCTTCTAATAAATCGTATTTCACTTCGTCAACTTTACCACAATTCGTGCATATTATATGGTGATGATGATGGTCTTCATCCTCATCTACCAATTCATATCTGTATCTTTTATCATCAAAATCTAACTTGTAAACCAAGTTAAGTTCTTCAAAAATTAATAAAGTTCTATAAACCGTAGCTATTCCAATCTCCGGATCTTTTTTGCTTACTATTTCGTTCAATTCTTCCGGAGATAGGTGTGAATCCATATTTTCTAACAACGCTTCAAAAATTACTTCTCTTTGCTTAGTAACTTTATATCCCGCATTGATTAGCTTAGTTTTCAATGTTTCTATGTTCATTATTGCTCCTTTTGTGAATTCATTAGATCTTCGTATGCTTCAATAGCATCGTTTAATTCTTGCTCATTTTCTAATCCAATAAATTCAACTTGTTCCTCATTTTCTATATATTTCAAAATAACATTTTCTCCATTTAATACATCTTCTAATACGCAATAATTATCATCGTCCATACCAAATGTATTTATTATTTTAAATTCTTTTTCATTGTTATTTTCATCGTATAATTTTATAGTTTCCATAATTATTTTCCCATATCCAAATAAGTTTGCAGAATATAAGTAGCTGCAACACTATCAATTACATCTTTCCTTTTTTTTCTTGAGACATTTTGTTCAATCAATACTCTTGTAGCACTGATTGTTGTAAGTCTCTCGTCAACATATTCAATATCTAGATCAGTGTGTTTTCTTAGTTCTTTTACAAATGTTTTAACTTTTTTAGCTTGAGGGCCAATAGTATTATTCATATTTTTAGGTAGACCTACTATAATTTTACTGACTTCCTTTTCTTTAATTATATCATTTATGATTTCTATGTCTTCAATCTTGCTTTTTCTCTTAATAGTCATCAAAGATTGGGCAGTCAATAAGAATGGATCACTTATAGCGATACCAATAGTTCTATCTCCCACATCAAGTCCAATATATCTTTCCATAATTATTTACATATTTTGAGAGCTGTTACAAGTAACAGCTCTACATTATCCTTTATTTATCTATTTCGTTCAAATAAACTTCTAGCATTTCTCCCAATAAATCATCTCGATCTATTTGTCTAATCAAATTTCTCGCATTATTAAAGCTTGTAATGTAAGTAGGATCACCTGATAATATATATCCAATAATTTGATTTTTAGGATCATATCCTTTTTCCTCTAAAGCTTGGTAAACTTTCTTCAAAGTTTCCTTTATTGATTTCTGTTCAAGTTTTGATGCTTCAAATCTAACCGTATGGTTTAAATCCTTACCTTCCATTTTTTTGCCTCCTTTAAGCATTAATTTTTGATCTTACTGTTTCAATTCCCTTTTGTAGTGCTTCATTAACTTTAGAGTTATCTTTTGCACCAGCTTGTGCAAAATCTTTACGTCCGCCGCCATTTCCACCGCATATTTTGGCAACTTCTCTTACAATATCTCCTGCAAATACACCTTTTTTAACTGCAGAATCCGTAACTAAAGCTATAAATGATACTTTTAAATCATCTGAATTAGCTAGTATTACAACTCCATCTTCTAATTTTGATTTAATATTTTCTCCAAAATCCCTAAATGAATTATTGTCCAAACCACTTAATTCAAATGTGCAAACTTTTGTACCATTAACCTCTACAGCATCATTAATAACTGAATCAATATTTGAAGATAAATCCTTATTTGTTATATCTTTAAGTTTTTTCTTCAATTCTTTAATTTCTTCAGTGTTCATTTCAATTCTTCTTGTGATTTCATCTTCATTAGATGCCTTTAACGAATGCTTAACAATATCAATCAAACTATCTCTATCTTTTAAATATTTGTATACTGCGCGACCAGTAATTGCTTCAATTCTTCTGACACCTGCAGCTACACTTGATTCAGAAAGAATTTTCAACATTTGAATGTCACTTGTTGTCTTAACGTGAGTTCCTCCACATAATTCTTTAGAATAATCTCCCATTTGAACAACCCTTACAACATCTTGATACTTATCTTCGAAAAGACCTCTAGCTCCAATTGATTGAGATTGTTCTAATGACATTTCATCAATTTTTACAGGAATACCTAAAGCTATTTTTTCATTGACAATTTGTTCAACTTTTTCTAATTGTTCTTTAGTAACTGCTTCAAAATGTGTAATATCAAATCTTAATCTTTCTCCATCAACATAAGAACCAGCTTGATTAACGTGATCTCCTACAACATCCTTTAATGCTTGATGCAATAAGTGTGTAGCGGAGTGATTTTTCATAATATCTCTTCTATTAAGTTCATCTACTTCGATTGTAACTTTATCGCCTACATTTAAGCTTCCTTCCATAACTTTTACGTAATGCAAGAATACTTTCTTTCCAGTTTTTTTCGTGTCGTAAACTTCAGCTTTGAAATTATCATTATAGATAATTCCCTTATCACCTACTTGACCTCCACCTTCTCCATAGAAAGTTGTACGGTCTAATACTATTATACCCATATCTTCAGCATTTAAATTATTATCATTTTCACCGTAGATTTCGATAACTTCACTTTCATCTTTTAAGGAATCATATCCATCAAATTTTGTTTCAGGAAGTCCTTCGCCATATTTTTTGTCAGAAGACCAACCCATGTTAGATTCATTTCTTGATCCTCTAGCTCTTTGTTTTTGTTCTTCCATTAATTTTTTGAATTCATCTTCATCTACAGTTTTGTTGACTTCACCAACCAATTCCTTAGTTAAATCTATTGGGAATCCATAAGTGTCATATAATTTAAATGCATTTTCTCCACTAAACACATCTGATTCAGTTTCTTTTAGCATAGAATCCAAAATACTCAAACCTAAATCCAAAGTTTCTTGGAATTTCTTTTCTTCAGCATTAGCTATTTTTACAATTCTATCTCTTTCTTCTTTTAATTCAGGATATCCAGATTCATAAACTTTTATGCAAGAATCTATAACTTTTTCTATAAAACTGTCGTTTATTCCCAATAATTTTCCGTGTCTACAAGCTCTTCTTATAAGTCTTCTTAGTACGTATCCTCTTTGCTCATTACTTGGAATTACACCATCATAAATCAAAAATGTCATAGCACGTACGTGGTCAGCAATAATTCTGATTGATACATCATTTTGATGATTTTCCTTGTATTTTACGCCTGAAATTTCTTCAATAGTTTTGATTATATCTTTTACAAGTCCAATTTCAAAAATATTATCAGCATTTTCCAAAACCATTGTAATTCTTTCAAGACCCATACCAGTATCTATGTTTGGATGAGCAATTCTTTCGTATTTTCCGTCAGCGGTTTTGTTGAATTGTGTGAATACCAAATTCCATACTTCCAAGAATCTTTCGCCCTCATCACCTGGTTTTGCATCTTCTCTTGGATCAAATTCAAATCCTCTATCTACGTGAATTTCAGAACATGGTCCACAAGGTCCTTGATCTAGTTCCCAGAAGTTGTCAGCTTTTCCTAATTTAACAACTCTTTCTGGACTAACTCCTACATCATTTACCCAAATATTGTAAGCTTCTTCGTCTTCTTCATATACAGTTATCCACAATATATCTTTTGGTACTTCTAATTCATTTGTCAAGAAGTCCCAAGCCCATGTAATAGCTTCTTTTTTGAAATAATCTCCAAAAGAAAAATTACCAAGCATTTCAAAGAAAGTACCATGTCTTTGAGTCTTCCCTACTTCGTCAATATCAGCTGTTCTGATACATCTTTGTGAAGATGTTGCTCTGTCTTTTTTTAGTTTTTTCTCACCTGTAAAATACTTCTTCAAAGGAGCCATACCAGCATTTATAAGTAGAAGACTTTTATCATCTTGTGGTATAAGAGGAAATGATTTGATCACAAGATGTCCCCTTTCCCCAAAATAATCTAAGAATTTTTTTCTAATTTCATTTAAACCATAATCTTTCATTATAACCTCACTAATTTTTAAAAAACATTTTAATTTTATCCTTAAAATGTAAATATAATATTTTAACTGTAGCAACGAATGGAACTGAAAGAATCATACCTACAACTCCAAACATTCCTCCACCTATAATCAAACTAACAATTACTAACAATGGATTAATGCCAATTTTCGAACCTAATAATTTGGGAGCAAGAATATTATTTTCAACCCATTGAATAGAAACAAATACAATTACTACAACCACCGCTTTTAAAGGGCTGTCCAAAAAAGCCAAGATAAAGGCGGGAGTAACCGCTATAAAAGGACCAATATACGGAATAATATCTCCTACCATAGTAAGTATTCCAATTATAATTGCAAAATCGACTTTCATAATGATTAATGCAATAGCAGTCAATACTCCAACGAAAATTGCCATAATCAATCTTCCACGAATGAATTCACTGTAAGCTTTATCCATATCAGAGCAAATTCTCAAGAATTTATCTTTATTTTCACTCGGTATAAATCCCATAATAAAATCAATGCACTTTTCTTTATCTAATAACATATAAAAACTTACTACTGGGACTAAAATAATTCTAAGTAAATTACTAAATATATTTCCAGTGATATCTCCAGTTTGAGAAAGCTTATCCAGGATTGAAGTTTGGATTGTTCCAAGCTTTTGGTTAATTGTTTGCATCGCATTAGACATGATTTTACTAACGTTAGGATATTCTTTAAATATTTTATTGTTGATAGCATTTAGTTTCACAGAAATATCCGACATAAAGCCAGGTAAGCTTATTATCATTTTTTTAATTTGTTGTATAGTTTGTGGAACGACAATCATCCCCAATAAAATAATCAAGAGGATTACTATAACGTAAATGATTAAAATAGCTATTGACCTTTTAACTCCCTTATTTTCAATATATTTTACCAAAGGATTTATAATATATGAAAGCACTATTCCTATCAATAAAGTATTAATTGTATGATATATGATTGGATATTTTGAAAATAAAGCTGCAATTCCCAGCAATATAAGTATTAGTATTGTAGTCTTTTTTATTTTATGAAAATTAAATACAATTTTGTATTTTTCGTCTACTTTACTATTTCCCACAGTAATCAGAAAATAAGTTCCAAAAACCATGAAAATAATAGTTATAAATATTAATGCATTTCGCAAAAATTCAGAATTAATAAGCATATCTATTTCTCTTTGCTAATTAAATCTTGCAAACTCACGTTTTTTATACTGTTAATCATATCATCGTGCATTTGAGTCCAAATAAGCCTAGATGGACAAGTGTCTTCTCTTGAACAAAGTCCTGGAACTACAGAGCATTCTGTCACTCCAAAAAACTCTTCTAAACATTCCAAAATTTCAGCTACTGAAATTTCTTTTGGAGATTTTTTCAATAAATAACCACCTTGCACACCTCTAACTGAAATCACCAAATCTTGTTTTTTCAATTCTCGTATAAGTTGTTCTAAATAATTATTACTAAGTCCTGTGGCTTTAGATATTTCATTTAAACTAACAGGATTATCTCCATATTTTTTGCCTAAATATATCATAGCCGCAAGCCCGTATCTTCCTCTCGTAGATAATCTCATAAGCCCTCCTATTTATGATAAATTTTATCATAGTAAAATAGTTGTGTAAATATCCTATTGCAATAATAATAGTAGATTAAGAAAACTCAATCTACTATTACCAAAATTATTTGACAATTATATTAAAAATTCTACCTTTTACATAAATTTTCTTAACAACATTTTTGTTTTCAAGATATTTTGCTACAACATCATCCTTGATAGCTTTTTCAAAAACTTCATCTTCAGAAGCATCTCTACCTATCTCTACAGTAGTTCTTAACTTACCATTTACTTGTATAGGAAGTTCTATTACATCCAAAATAGTTTTCGATTCATCATATTCTGGCCAACTTGCTTCGTGAACATATCCTTCATATCCCATTCTTTGCCAAATTTCTTCTGTTATATGAGGGCAAACAGGATTTAATAATATCAAGAATATCTTATATTGTTCTTTAGAAATTTTATCTAAGTTGTTGAATTCATTCAATAATGTCATAAGTTGAGCGATTGCTGTATTAAATTTTAAGTTTTCATAATCTTCTGAAACTTTTTTAATAGTTTGATGAATCAAAGTTTCCATTTTTTCAAAATTAGAATCTTCATCCACTAATTCTTGTGTTCTCCATACTTTATCTAAGAATTTTCTACAACCTTTAACTCCATTTTCAGACCAAGGAGCTGATTTTTCAAAATCTCCAATGAACATTTCATAACATCTCAAAGTATCTGCACCAAAATCTCTGACGATATCATCTGGGTTTACAACATTACCACGAGACTTACTCATTTTTTCGTTGTTGTCACCTAAAATCATTCCATGACTAGTCCTCTTCATATATGGTTCTTTTGTAGGAACTACTCCAATATCATACAAGAACTTGTGCCAAAATCTTGAATACAATAAGTGAAGTGTAGTGTGTTCCATTCCACCGTTATACCAGTCAACTGGAACATAATAGTCTAAATTTTCTTTACTTGCTATCGCTTCATCATTGTGTGGATCAGTATATCTCAAATAATACCAAGAAGATCCTGCCCATTGTGGCATAGTATCAGTTTCTCTTACAGCATCTCTACCGCATTTTGGACATTTTGTGTGAACAAATTCATCTATATTTGATAGTGGTGATTCTCCATTATCTGTTGGTTCATAATTATCGACCTTAGGCAATACTAATGGTAAATCTTTTTCTTCCAAAGGAACCCATCCACAATGTTCACAATAAACCAATGGAATTGGTTCTCCCCAATATCTTTGTCTAGAAAATACCCAATCTCTTAATTTGTAGTTTGTCTTCTTGTGACCTATTTCTTTTTCTTCAATGTATTCATACATTTTTTGTTTTGCTTCGTTTACACTCAAGCCATTCAAAAATTCAGAATTAATAAGATTTCCTTCGTTTGTTTCAGTGAATGCAGAATTTTCTATGTCAGATCCTTCAATTACAGGAATCATTTCAATGTTAAATTTTTTAGCAAATTCATAGTCTCTGTCATCGTGTGCAGGAACTGCCATAATAGCACCTGTTCCATAAGTCATCAATACATAATCTGATACATAAACAGGAATTTCTTTGTTAGTCAATGGATTGATTGCTGTTAAGCCATCAATTTTGTATCCTGTCTTTTCTTTAGATAAATCTGTTCTTTCTAATTCCGATTTCTTAGCTACTTCTTGTCTGTAGCTTCTAATTTCTTCGATATTTTTAATTTGATCACTATATTTTTCAATCAAAGGATGATCAACAGAAATAACCATGTAAGTTGCACCAAATATAGTATCTGCTCTTGTTGTAAAAACAGTAATTTTTTCGTCAACTTCTTTTAATGGGAATTTAATTTCTGCACCGTATGATCTTCCAATCCAGTTTATTTGTTGAGATTTTATTCTATCCAAATAATCAACATCTTTTAAATCATCTATAAGTCTATCAGCGTATTCAGTTATTTTAAGCATCCATTGATTCTTAACTTTTCTGATTACTTCTCCACCACATCTTTCGCAATGACCGTTTATTACTTCTTCATTTGCAAGTCCTATTTTACATGAAGGACACCAGTTAATAGGCATTTCTTTTTTATATGCAAGTCCTTTTTTAAACATTTGAATGAAAATCCATTGAGTCCATTTATAGTAATCTGGGTCTGTTGTGTTTATTTCTCTGTCCCAATCAAAAGAAAAACCGATTGATTGCATCTGTCTTTTGAAGTTTTTGATGTTATTTTCTGTAACAATTTCAGGTCTTATTTTATTTTTAATAGCAAAATTTTCTGTAGGAAGTCCAAATGCATCCCAACCCATTGGATACAAAACATTATATCCTTGCATTCTTCTTTTTCTTGAAACGATATCCAATGCAGTGTATGGTCTTGGATGGCCTACGTGTAGTCCTTGTCCAGAAGGATAAGGAAACTCTACTAATGCATAGAATTTTTCTTTTGACTTATCATCAGAAGTCTTAAAAGTTTTGTTTTCTTCCCAATATTTTTGCCACTTTTTCTCAATTGAATTCGGATTATATCTATCCATTTTTACCTCCAAATAATAAAAAATTCGCCTCTTACAAAGAAGAGACGAAATAAAATTCCGCGGTACCACTCTTATTGGTTAATCCCACTCAAATCTTTAACGCAGATATACGAATATTCTATTAATAAACAAGTTCAATAATCTCAAATATTGATTCGCACCAACCACCAATTCTCTGAAAATTTTTAATTATTTACTACTTTTATTCAAATATTATTATAAAAACTTACTATTATGATATCACATAACAGAATTAAATTCAATATTAGTATTCACAATGTCCAACAGTTCTAGGGAATGGAATGACATCTCTTATGTTTGACATTCCTGTCATATACATAACCATTCTTTCAAAACCTAAACCAAATCCACCGTGTTTAACTCCACCGTATTTTCTTAAATCAAGATACCATTTGTATTCTTCTTTATTGAATCCTAATTCATTCATTTTCTTATCCAACAATTCGTATCTTTCTTCCCTTTGACTTCCTCCAATTAATTCACCAATTCCTGGGACTAAAAGATCTGTTGCCGCAACTGTTTTGTTGTCGTCGTTAAGTCTCATGTAGAACGCCTTGATTTCTTTTGGATAATCAGTAACAAATACCGGCCCGTCAACAACTTTTTCACTCAAATATTTTTCGTGTTCTGTTTGTAAATCCATTCCCCATTCAACAGGATATTCAAATTTTTCTCCTGATTTTTGTAAAATTTCAACAGCTTTAGTATAAGTTAATTTTTTGAATGATTTATTGGCAACTTTTGTTAATCTTTCAATTAAGTTCTTGTCTACAAAACTGTTGAAGAATTTAATTTCTTCTTCACAATTTTCCATAACATCTTTTATGATATATCTAACCATATCTTCAGCCAAATTGCATACATCATCCAAATCAGCAAAACATATTTCAGGTTCCATCATCCAGAATTCTGCAGCATGTCTAGGAGTATTAGAGTGTTCACTTCTGAAAGTTGGTCCAAATGTATACACATTTCTAAATGCTAATGCGTAAGCTTCTGCTTGTAATTGACCGCTTACAGTTAAGTTAGTAGATTTTGAGAAGAAATCTTGTGAAAAATCAACATTTCCATCGTCATCTTTTGGAATATTATCTAAATCTAATGTTGTAACTCTGAACATTTCTCCAGCGCCTTCAGCATCACTACCTGTTATTATTGGCGTATGAACATATACGAATCCTCTTTCATTAAAGAATTTATGAATAGCAAATGCCAATCTACTTCTAACTCTAAATACAGCATTAAATGTATTTGTTCTTGGTCTTAAATGTAATATTGTTCTCAAAAATTCAAAAGTATGTCTCTTCTTTTGAAGTGGATAATCATCTGTAGATTCTCCTTCAACTATAATTTTTTCTGCTTGAATTTCAAAAGGTTGTTTAGAATTTGGAGTCAAAACTAATTTACCAATAACAATAATTGCTGAGCTTAATTTTAACTTTTCACACTTTTCAAAATCTTCATTATCTTTTCCTACTACTATTTGAACTGGGTTGAAGAAAGTTCCATCGTTTAGTTCAATAAATCCAACATTCTTACTGAATCTTGAGTTTTTAATCCAACCTCCAACTTCAACTTCTTTGTCAGAATATTTTTCGTAATCTTTAATTAAATCTCTAATTAATATCATTCTTTACTCCTCGTTTTTTTATATATTTTGCTTTCATATCCAATATCTTTTGGATCGTAATATTTTTGATTTTTCAATTCGTCTGGTAAATATTGTTGATAGGAGTCGTCATTGTGCGGATACTTGTATCCAACTCCCCTATCCAATGATTTTGCCCCACTATAGTGCGCATCTTTTAAATGACTAGGAACATCGTAAATCTTATTTTGTCGAATATCTTCCAAAGCCTTGTCAATCGCGACATAAGACGTATTAGATTTCTCGCTAGATGTAAGATAAATTACACCATTCGATAAATTTATCCTACATTCTGGTAACCCTATTAAATTTACTGCGTTGAACACATTGATAGCTACAGTCAAAGCTTCTGGATTTGCTAGTCCAATATCTTCTGATGCAAAAATCACCATTCTTCTAGCAATAAATTTAGGATCTTCTCCACTTTCAATCATTCTTGCTAAATAATACAAAGCTGCGTCAATATCAGAACCTCTCATAGATTTAATGAATGCCGATATAACATTATAGTGATCTTCTTCTTTGTCATATTTCAACACAGGTTTAAATACAGAATTTTTTATCGCATCTTCATCTATAATTAAACATCCATTTACTAAATCTGAGCTTTCGACTGCAATTTCCAAAGCATTCAATGCACTTCTTGCATCTCCATTTGCAGAATTGACAAGAACATCAATAGCTTTTTCATCAATTTGAATGTTCATTTCTCTAAGCTTTTTATCTTCTGTAAGCGCATTTTCTATGATATTTCTAATATCTGTATCAGTCAACGGTTTCAACTCGATAATTTGACATCTAGATAAAAGAGCCTTGTTAACTTCAAAGAATGGATTTTCTGTAGTAGCACCTATCAGTGTAATTGTACCGTCTTCAACATATCCAAGCAAAGCATCTTGTTGCGATTTATTAAATCTGTGAATTTCGTCTATAAACAAAACAGTCTTTTTATTATACATACTCAAATTATTTTTGGCTGTTGAAATGACTTCTCTAATATCTTTAACTCCACTAGAAATAGCAGATAATCTTTCGAACAACGAATTAGTTTGGTTCGAAATTATTTCTGCCAAGGTTGTTTTTCCAGTTCCGGGAGGCCCATAAAAAATCATAGAAGGAATTTTATCAGCCTTTATCAACCTATTCAAAAGCTTTCCTTCTCCAACCACATGGGATTGTCCAAAATATTTATCCAAACTTTTAGGTCTGAGTCTATTTGCTAACGGCGAACTATTTTCTTTTTGTAATTGTAAATTATATTCAAATAAATCCAAAATATTTCCCCTTTAACATTTATTTTATTTATATCTTACCACAAAAACTAAATATCGTTAAATAAAAATTAAAGGTCGGATAATTACCCGACCTTATTCATTATCTAATTTTGATATTTCCTCGTTAAAAGATTTAACATCTGTAAATTCTCTATACACAGAAGCAAAACGAATATATGCCACCTTGTCAATCTTCTTAAGCTTTTTCATTATTAATTCACCTATTTCAGATGAATCTACCTCCCTTTTATTGCTATGTGTTAATTCAACTTCTATCTCTTTAGTAGCCTCAAGCAACACTGAATCTGGAACGGGTCTTTTTTCACAAGACTTTTTCATTCCACGATACACTTTATCCCTATCAAAAGCTTCTCTGTTTTTATCTTTTTTTACCACTGTAAGGTTATTAAAATCATATCTTTCATAAGTGGTAAATCTTTTGTGACAAGAAATACATTCTCTCCTTCGTCTAACTATCTTATCATCTTCCGATGCTCTAGTATCTACAACTTTTGTATCAGATGCATTACAGAACGGACATTTCATTAGAATCCTCTTCTCTTCAAGAATGAAGGTATTTCTATATCGTCGTGATCTTTTTCAGAAGTTTCTTCTGATTTTTGAGAAACTGAATCAGTTTTTTTGTTTGATTTTAATTTGTTAGCCATTGGATTGTCAGAATCAAATCCTGTTGCAATAACAGTAATCTTGATGTCATCTCCTAGTGAATCATCGATACCAGCACCAAATATAATATTAGCATCTGGATCTACTTCTTCTCTAATTAATTCTGCAGCTTCATTAACTTCGAATAATCCTAATTCTTTTCCAGTAACGTTAATTAACACAGCTTTTGCTCCACCAATTGATGTTTCTAATAAAGGAGATTTAACTGCAAGTTTAGCAGCTTCCATTGCTCTATTATCTCCGTTTGCTTTACCAATACCCATATGAGCAATACCTTGGTTTAACATAATTGATCTAACATCTGCAAAGTCTAAGTTGATTAAGTTAGGTACAGCGATTAAATCAGAGATACCTTGAATACCATCCATTAGAACTTCGTCAGCCATCATGAAAGCTTCAGACATTGTAGTTCTCTTGTCTGAAATTTGTAACAATTTATCGTTAGGAATAATTACCAAAGTATCAACTTTTCCCTTCAAAGCTTCGATACCTTGTTCAGCTTGCATTTGTCTTTTTCTTCCTTCGAATGTAAATGGTTTTGTTACAACACCAACTGTAAGTATTCCTTTTTCTTTTGCGATTTGTGCAACTATTGGTGCAGCACCAGTACCAGTTCCACCACCCATACCAGCAGTTACAAATACCATGTCTGTTTTGTCAAGTGCTTCTTCGATTTCGTTTCTACTTTCTTCAGCAGCTTTCATACCAACTGCAGGATTAGCTCCGGCTCCCAAACCCTTTGTAATCTTGCTTCCAATTTGCAATTTAGTATTAATATCTAAATTATTTAAAATTTGTTTGTCAGTATTAACTGCAACAAATTCTACACCTTGCAAACCTTCTTCTTTCATTCTCTTTACGGCGTTATTTCCGCCGCCACCAACACCAATTACTTTTATTTTGGCTAAATCATTATCTTCTAGTTCCATATCAAAAGTCATAACATCCTCCTAATTTGTAATTAAAATTCCTTTTAATCTCTTTAACTTAATTATACTACAAGTTCAACAATATTTTTAATGACATTTAGCGTTTTTCCACTTCTCATTTGTTTTGTACTTGTAGTATAATCTTTATTATATTTAATTATTTTCAGCTACATTTAGCTATTTTGTTTTGTATCTCTAACGTTTTTGAAGTTTATTGCTTTTTCTTTGAGTTTGATGTAATTTTTAAATCATAAAACTAATAATATACCAATGTATTATAAATACACCATATTTTTTATGCATCTTATAAAATCTTTTTTAGAAGGCAAACTCCAAAACTGTAATTACTCAGTTTGTTCTAGATTTTCTTTTATCAAAAATGGTTTTTGAGGATCTTTAGTATCTAGCATTTTTGTGTTTATACTTTTAGTACTAATTTCTTTTAAAATCTTCGAAATATTATTTGATTTCTTCTCTGAGTCATTTAAATCTCCAAAAAACACTTTTATTTCGTTTTTTGTAACCATAGTTACATCGTTTGAATTTACGACGTTAATTTCAGTTAATTGTCCTAAAATTTTGTGTGAATAAAGATTATACAAAAACTCATAAAATTTTTCGTCTGATTTTAAATTACTAATTTTTAACAAATTTTCATTTGCTCCAACAATTTTAACAATTTTTGAATAGTCTATTCTATCCTTGTTCTTTGCAATTTTAAAATCTGAATCTACGAAAATTTTATCTTTTCCAACTTCAAAATAACAAATATCATTTGCCTCTTCGACTGTTATTTCAATAGTATTTGGATAAATCTTCTTGATATTTGCATTTCTAATATAAATATCTTTATTAATTTTTTCCTGTAATTTTTTCTTATTAAATCTAAAAATATTTTCGCCTAATGAGTAATTAGCATAATCTTTTATTTCAGATATTTTTATTATTTTATTGTTTTTAACTGTGATTTTTTTTATTGAAAAATAGTCAAGTGTAGCACATAAATACGCTATGAATCCAATCAATAGCGATATTGCTACAATAATTACTACTCTATGCTTTCTCATCTTGTTCTACCAATCTGTAAAGTTCGTCTACAATATCTTTACAAGCAGTTGGATAAGACATTTTCTTCGAGTTTTCTGAAAGTTCTTGTAATAATTTATCGTCACTTAATATTTCATTAATTTGGTCAAATAGGGTATTAGCATTCACGTCTTTTTCCAATATAACCTTACTTGCTCCTATTTTTTCAAATGCTCTTGCGTTGTGTTCTTGATGATTTTCTGTTGTATATGCTTTTGGAACAAGTATTGACGCTTTACCCAAGAAGGATAGTTCAGCTAGTGTTATAGCCCCACTACTTGTAACGATCAAATCAGACACAGAATAAGCTTTATCTATGTCATCTATATATGGATAGATGTGTAAATTTCTAATGTCATTTCCTGATTTTTGTATAAACTCATCATAATTTAATTTGCCTGTAGCTAAAATTACCTCAAATACATCTTGATTAGATATTTTATCAACCATATCAAGTGTTGCTTTGTTTAATATTTCAGAACCATTTGATCCGCCAAATATGAATACAACTTTTTTGTTTTCTGATATTTTGTATTGTTCAATTGCTGCATCTTTGTTTTTTCCAATATCAGTAAATCTGTTCCTAATTGGATTACCAGTTACAACCGCTTTTTCTTGATTTTTGAAGTATTTAATAGATTCTTCAAATGTGACAAAATATCTATCAACATATCTTGATAATATCCTATTAGTAACTCCCGGAAAACTATTTTGTTCGTGAAAAGCTACTTTCGCTTTAGTTTTTGTGGCTTTGTATAATATAGGTCCACTCACATATCCACCAGTTCCAATAACAAGATCTGGTTTAAAATCTTTAAGAATTTTGTTTGCTTCTTTTAATCCTTTGAATAATTCTTTCAAAGCTTTAAAAGAATTCGCATTTATTTTTCTAGGGATTCCTCTAACATGTATAGTTTTAAAATCTATTCCCAATTTTGGAACAATACTACTTTCCAATCCTTTTTCAGTTCCTACATAAAGTATTTTATTATTTTTATCTCTTTTTTTTAATTCTTCAATTAATGAAATGGCTGGATATATATGTCCACCTGTTCCGCCGCCAGATACTATTATATTCATTGTCTCTCCTCTTCATTGTTTCTGTCTACATTTAAAATTATCCCTACTAATGCCAACATAATCATCAAAGACGTTCCACCATACGATATAAATGGTAATGTCAATCCTGTTGGAGGAATTAATCCCGTAACCACCGTCATATTAACATACGCTTGTATCCCGATTACGAAAAGTATTCCAGATACCAATAATCTTGAATAAGTATATTTTGTTTTCATCGCAATTCTGATTCCAAAAACTAAGAAGGCAAAATAAGCAACAATTAAAATCAAAGCTCCTAAAAAACCAAATTCTTCACAAATAATCGCAAAGATAAAATCGTTATGAGCTTGCGATAAATACAAAAATTTCTGTTTACTCATACCTAATCCACTACCCAGAAAACTACCGTTAGACACTGCTGCCAACGATTGGGATAATTGCCATCCCTCATCTTCTAAATTCCCCAGTGGATCAATAAAAGCTATAATCCTGTCAATTCTACTGTAACCTATTTTTACTTTAAATATAGATATGTATCCAAATACAAGTGCAGTTATAAATGTAGATATAATGTATCTAATATTTAAACCACTTACCATAAATACGCAAAAAACACTTCCTATGATTACTATTGCTGTTGATAAATCGGGCTGGATAAATACAACACCTCCTGATATCGCAACTAATATAATCATTCTCAAAAACCCTTCTTTGAAGGTTTTAATTTTATTGATATTTTGCGATACAATAGCTGCTGCTAAGTTAATCGATGCAAATTTAAGAATATCCGATGGCATAAAGCTAAATGATTTAATCTTGATCCAACGTTTTGCGTAATTTATTTCTTTTCCCAACGGTGTAAAGACAAGCATACACAATAAAATTGCAAAAGCAAATATCCATAATGCATTTTTTTTGTAATTCTCATTATTAAATACACTGGTAAATTTCATGAAAATAAAACCAAGCAATGCAAAAATTCCTTGTCTTAGTCCATAATAATACCAAGCTCTATGTTCATTAACTGCCGTTGGCCAACTTGAACTTAGTACCATAATTATTCCAAAAATTGTCAGGAAAATTGTTATATACAAGATACCTTTCCCATCTTTTGAAAGTTTCATGCTTCTATCCTCGCAAATTTTTTACTAATTCTTTAAATTCATTTCCTCTTTCTTCATAGTTATTGTACATTCCCCAACTTGCACTAGCTGGAGAAAGTAGCACCACATCTCCACTTTCAGCTATTTTATTAGCTTGAATAACCGCTTGTTTCATATCATCTACTAAAAATATATTTTCAAATCCATATTCTTTTGCTTTTTTTTCGAACAACTCTCTAGTTTGCCCCATTAAAATCAATGCTTTAAACTTGTTCTTACCAGCTATGAAAAAATTATCCAAGCTTACTTTTTTGTCGTATCCACCAGCTAATATAATAACATTCTTATCAAAAGATTCTATTGCTTTAACACTTGCATCAACATTGGTTCCCTTAGAATCGTTGTAGTATTTTACTCCCGATAATTCTCTTACTAATTCTAGCCTATGTTCTACACCAGAAAAACTCATTAAAGTTTGTCTGATACTATCATTATTAATACCTATCAGCTTTGCTAAAGTAACACAGAATAGAACATTTTGATAATTATGATAGCCTATTAATTTAACATCTTTTAAGTCAATTATTTTGTTGCAATCTGAATCAGAAAAATATATTGAATCGTCTTTGATGAATGAACCTTTTTTCACATCGTTTGAAGTAGACACATCATATACATTTGATTTTGTAAAATTTTTGCATTCTTCGTAGTATTCATCATCAACATTAAGTACCGTGTAACATTTATGGTCTTGATACTTTAATACATTCCTTTTTGCGTTTACATAATTTTGCATACTTCCGTGCCAATCAATATGATCTGGAGTAATATTGATTATGCAAGAATATTGTGGTTTAAAGTTTTTCGTACTTTCTAGTTGGAAGCTTGAACATTCAATAACAAAATATGTGTCTTTGTCGCTGTTATAAATTTCCCATAACATTCCAACACCAATATTTCCTATTGAAATAGCTTTTCTTCCTGAATCATTCAACATTTTAGTCATCAAAGAAGTTGTAGTTGTTTTCCCATTCGTGCCAGTAATTGCTACAATTTTAATATCTTCAAAAATTCTTTGTGCCAATTCCAAATCACTAACAACTTCGATATTTAATTCATTCGCCTTTAATATCACTGGATTATCCATTCTAATTCCAGGACTTTTTAAAATAATATCGTATTTATCAATAGTATCTATAGTCTCTATTTGAACGTCTAATTCATTTAATATTTTTGTTTTCTCTTCGTCAATATTATCATCAATAGCTCCCAAATCATATCCTTTTAATTTTAATGTTTTTAGAGCTGATATTCCTGTTCTAGCTAATCCAAATACT
Source organism: Finegoldia dalianensis (assembly GCF_046255015.1). Lineage (NCBI taxonomy): Bacteria > Bacillati > Bacillota > Tissierellia > Tissierellales > Peptoniphilaceae > Finegoldia > Finegoldia dalianensis. Next base: position 62,860 of record NZ_JBDLBQ010000001.1, on the reverse strand, counting down.
AATATTTTTTCCATAATTCACCTATAATATATCTATTAATGTAATTAAACTTGTAATTACTGATACAACCATAAAAGTTGATACTATTTTTTGTTCTTTGTAGCCTTTTAATTCATAATGATGATGAATTGGACTCATCAAAAATACTCTTTTTTTATTTCTCAATTTGTAGCTAGTCATTTGAATTATTACGGATAACACTTCAATCATGTACACAAATCCTAAAATAATTAAGTAAAAACTCAATCCGTACATAGCCATAATCATTACCAAAGCGCCACCTATAGCCATCGAACCTGTATCCCCCATAAAAACTTTAGCTGGATTTGAATTGTACACCAAAAATCCCAAAAGGCTACCTGCAAATATAATACTGAATATACTAGCTGTTGAATTTAAGTTATACAAAATAATACTTGTAGCAATGAACACAGGAATTGATACAGAAGTTGCAAGTCCGTCTAATCCATCAGTAAGATTAGTAGCATTAGATGTTCCCATCATTACGAAAATCAAAAATGGATAAGTTATTATTCCAAAATCTACTGTTTTATGGAAGAAAGGAATAACTTGTTTTGTAAAATTTGGATTTACTTGTTTAATCAAAAAACAAGCTATGATGGAAAACAAAAGTTGTAACACAAGTTTTTGTTTTTCGTTTAATCCCAATGAACGTTTCATTACTAATTTCATGAAGTCATCTATAAAACCTATCGCTCCAAATGCAAGCATTCCATAAATCGCCAACAAAACTTCACTATTAAATAATCTGAATACAATCACAGTAATCAATGTAGATATTATAAATATAATACCTCCCATAGTTGGTGTTCCAGCTTTTGAATAGTGTGATTTGGGGCCGTCATCTCTGATTTCTTGACCAATATGTTTTTGTCTTAAAATCCTGATTATAAACTTTCCTAATATCAACGAAATTACGATAGATAATAACATCGACATTAAAATTTCACTTTTAAAATTCATATTTATCTCCTTAAATTATGAACAAAATTATGTCCAATTTTATACCTCATAAGTATTTATTATACCACACGAAAAAATTATTCTTCAGTATTTTTCTCTTGTTCAGTATAAATTTTAATGTAAGATTTTGGATCCATCAATTTGTTTTCTTCAGGATCAGTTTTTACTACTTTACCTTTTTTACCATTTTTGATTTCGATATTTTTAATACCGTATTTCTCTAAAGTATCTACAGCATCTTCAACTGTGAATCCTACTATTTCAGGAATTCTAATCATTGAGTCCTCTACACTTCCCGTCGTAAGTTCAATTATATCTCCCTTATTCACTTTAGAATATGCAGCTGTTTCTTGAGAATTTACAATTGAATTCAAATTCGAATTTGAATTTGTAACCTTAGACTTTAATCCCAACGAATTTAATTTATCAACTGCTAACTTCAATGTAAGCCCTTCTAATTCTGGAACAGTAACCTTATATGAATCGTCAGCATCCAGTCTGGTTTTATTTATTCTCTTATATTCTATAATTCTAGAGAAAATCTTACCTGCAGAAGGTGCGCATACAGCACTTCCGCCGTTTTTTCTTTGAGGCTCATCTACAACGATTAAAACAGTGTATTCTGGGTGATCTGTTGGAAAAGATCCAAAAAATGATGCAGTTGTTTTACTGTCAGTGTATTTGCCGTCTTCGATTTTTATACTTGTTCCTGTTTTACCACCGATTCCAAATCCTTGAATTGCAGCTTTTTTACCACTTCCATCATCTACAACTCCCTGCAACATTTTATTAATTTGCTTTGAGGATTGTGCAGAAATTATTTGTCTTTTTACTTTTGGCTGAACTTTTTCTACCTTTTTTGTATCCTTTGAAATAAATTCCTTTGCAACATGTGGTTCTATCAACATTCCACCGTTTACTATTGAGTTTAAAGCAGTTATCATTTGAATCGGCGTTGCCGAAATACCGTGACCATAAGAAAGTGTAGCAAGTCTTGCTGCATCTATATCTTTCACGCTTTTCGGAGCTATTCCCAATTCTTCAGCCGGTAAATCAATATCTGTTTTTTGATTAAATCCAAATCCATTTACGTATTTTTGAACATTTGCTTTTCCCAAATCTCTACCAATATTTACATATGCAATGTTGCAAGAATTGTTAAAAGCTTCTTGGAAAGTTTCGTCACCATGAGGATTCCAATATCTTTCGCATCTTATGACAACGCCTGGAATATCCCTGATAAATCCATTGCAAAAATAATGTGATTCTTGTGTTGCTGTATGCTCTTCAGTAGCAGCTGCACTAGTTATAGTTTTAAATACACTTCCCGGCTCATAAGTCCATGAAGTTGCTTTATTTTCCCACATATTAAAATAAAATTCACTCATTTTATCATCATCATTTTCTTTTTTCAAATCATTTAATTCATTTATTTGATCTCTTAAAAGCGGAGTTTTAGGATCATTGGGGTTAAAATTCGGATAAGATCCCATACCCAATACATCCCCATTATTTGGATTCATAACAATTATCGTCGCAGATTTTGGCTTAAAATTATTCTCTATGTCTTTTAAACTATCTTCTACAAAACCCTGGATAGTACTATCTATAGTTGTTTTTAAATCATATCCATTTTCTGGATTTATTATCACAGAACTATCATCAGATAAATCGATCGATCTATTAACTGAACTGTTCAGAATTCTTTTTCCGGGTTTCCCTTTTAATTTAGCATTATAAAAGCTCTCCAACCCAACAACGCCATCATTATTTACATTTGTAAATCCTAAAACTTGAGCTAACATTTCCTTGTTTGGATAATACCTCTTTTTCTCAGAAACGATGCTAATAAATTTCTGATTACTAATAGGTAGTTTTTTTATGTTTTCTATTTCTGTTTTTGATAATGAAGGTTTAACTAGAACTGTTTTCTTTTTATCTAAAACTTTTCTTAATTCTTCGGGTTTAATACTTAAAGTTTTTCCTAACGAATCAATTAAGTTTGATTTCGATTGATCATTTAAATAAGTAGCATTTACATACAAATTATTGGATACCACATTATCTGCCAATGTCTCTCCATTAGTATCTAATATTTTCCCTCTTTCAGCATCAATATTAATAGTATTGGTGCTTTGTTTTGCCGATAGTTTTCGGTATTTATCTCCGGAAGGAGTCAATTGTAAATAAATCAGTTTACCAACTATTAATAATACAATAATTGTCAGTATACAAAATAAAACTACAATACGAGAATTGTAGTTTTTATTGAAATTTTTATTAATTTTTCCTTTGCTTAAATTGCGCCTTCTCATTATTTTTCCTCTAATTTTAGGTACATAATTTGAGCATTTTCAGGAAATTGCATACCCAAATTATTTTTTGCTATTTCTTCAATATTTTTACTAGTTAATTTACTTTCTATATGAGATTTTATCACATCTCGGTTGCCTTCTGTAAGCATTACTTGATTTTTTACTTCTTTTAATTCACTGGACATGCTTTGAATTTTAGAATAACGATTCATAACCAAAATGGATAAACAAATAACTACGCATATCATTACTTTATTAAAAGTAGAAAAGAGATTTGTTCTTCTACTAGGTCTATTTAATTTTTTTGTTTGTTCAATTTTTTTGACTTCAAATTCTTTTTTTTCTACATACTGTGGAAAAACTTCAATTTTTCTTTGTGCATTACCCATTTTTGTCTCCATTTATTAATCAAATCATATAATTATCAAATAATCTTTTCAGCAACTCTCAATTTTGCACTTCTAGCCCTAGAATTTTGTTTTAATTCTTCTGTTGAAGGCTCTATCGGTTTTCTAGTAATAATCTTAATTTCAGGCTTATGATTACAAACACATACCGGAATTTCTGGAGGACAAATACAACCTTTTTGTCTTTGTTTGAAAATATCTTTGCAAATTTTATCCTCCAAAGAATGAAACGTTATTATGCAAATTCTACCTTCAGGATTGAGCAAATCTATGCAATCTCCAACTGCTTGTTCTAAAACGTCTAATTCTTTATTAACTTCAATCCTAATTGCTTGAAAAGTTTTCTTTGCACTGTGGCCTTTTTGATTCATTCTTACTTTTTTAGGAATCGCTTTTTCGATGACTTCTACTAATTCGAAAGTAGTATTAATAGGTTTGATTTCCCTTTCATTGCATATAAACTGAGTAATTCTTTTCGCCCATTTTTCTTCTGAATATTCGAAAATAATATTTTCCAAATCCTCTTGTGAATAAGTGTTGACGATATCCTTGGCGCTAATTGGATTAGTTTGATCCATTCTCATATCCAAAATCGCATCATGCATATAAGAAAAACCTCTACTATCTTCATCGATTTGATAAGAGCTAACACCTATATCCATTAAAATTCCATCAACTTTTTCAATCCCTATATTTTGTAAATCGCTTTTAATATTTTTAAAATTATCCTTTATAAAGATAACCTTATCTCCATATTCTTTTAAGCGTTCTTTTGCTACTGTTAATGCGTCTTCATCTTGATCAAAGCAAATTAGCTTACCATTACCAATTCTTTTTGCAATTTCTCTGGAATGTCCCGCGCCTCCAACAGTGCAATCCACATAAACTTTTCCGTCTCTAATATTCAAATTTTCGATGCATTCATTTAATAAAATTGGCACATGTTTGAATTCCATAATTCACCTACAAATCAAGATCATTTAAATCATCAGCTAAATCGTCATAGTTTAGTGAAGAATCATTAGAATATTGTTCCCATTTTTCTTTATCCCATATTTCAATACGATTGGATACTCCAATAATAGCAACTTCTTTTTTGATATCTGCATAATTTCTCAAGGATTGTGGAATCAAAAATCTTCCTTGTTTATCAATTTCTTGATTACTAGCACCAGCAAAAAACACTCTTGAAAACGCTCTTGCTTGTCTTCTAGTTAATGACAATTTATTAAGCTTTTCGGTCATTTGGATAAAAGCAGATACAGGATATACGAAAAGACATTCATCCATACCTTTTGTAATGTAGAATTCTTCTCCTATTTCATCCCTAAACTTTGAGGGCATAATAACGCGACCTTTTGAGTCAATATTATGAAAATATTCGTTAATAAACATTTTTCCCTCCACTTTGTTCCACTTTCATTCCACTACATTAATAATATCTTTAATATATGATGCTTTCAATGTTTTTATACGTTCTGAATATACGTTCTTATTGATATTTACTTAAATTTAAATATATGTTAAAATACTCTACGTAATAAAAATTAAAGAGGATGAATATGAGAAAGAAATTTGGAATTTTTTTAATGACGATAGGTATTCTACTTTTTGCTTTGTATTTTGCAGCAAGATTAATACCTAACTATTATAGTGAAAATGATATAAGTAAAGATATATCATCCACAGAAATGGAACAAAACAACAAAAAGGAATTCAAAAACGACTTTGACGCTGTAAACTCCATTAGCACAACTACATCGTTGTTTAATTTTACAGCTATAAGCGGAGAAAATGTTATTGGACAAATTATTATCCCTGATTATAATTTGAGTTTACCTATTCATCGTGGAGTAACTGATGAACACTTATTAAGTGGTGCAGCTACAATGAAAGAAAACCAAAAAATGGGAGAAAAAAATTACACACTAACAGGTCATTACATGAAAAGAAATGGCTCTTTATTTAGTAAAGTGTATGATTTAACTAAAGGTACCAAAGTTTACATTACCGATAAGAAGAACATCTACGAATATGAAATCGTAGATAGAAAAGTTACTGACTCATATGCATTTTATATGTTAGAAGACGACAGAATTGAAAAATATGATAATAAACCTATTCTTTCTTTGATGACATGTGATATGCCAAATGATCCTAATAACAGAGTATTCCAAATAGGAAAACTTGTTAGATCATTTAAATATGACAAAAATTATTTCAAACAAAATTAGAATAAAAATTTAGACCACAGATGAAATTCAAAATTTTCTGTGGTCTCTTCATATAAAAAACTCTCCTCACAACTGTAAAGAGAGTCTGTTATGCTTTTTAAATATCCAAAATTTTACCATTTTTAGGAAATTCGTATATTACATCTTTTCTTTCAATGATTATTTTGGTTTTTTCATTTATTTTTTCGTTAGCTCTTATTAGTTCAAATAACTCTTTGGTAGGATTAATCGCTGTTGGTTTTCCCATCATATTAATCATAGAAAAATCACCCGAAGTATCCCCGTAACAGTATGAATTATCGACATCAATTTCATAACGTTCAACAATTTCATCGATCACAGTCTTTTTACTATTTTTATCCCACATTGGAACCACTTCTCCAGTGTACATTCCTGAATTTTTCAAATACAAGGATGCTCTGTATTCAGTTACTCCATAGCTCTCAGCCATTTCTTTTACTAAAAAGTCCGGGCTTCCTGAAATAAAGAATATCAGATGATTATTTTCTTTGTGAAATTTAATCATCTCACGAGTATATCTGTAAACTTTCTCTTTAACTTGACTGATTACTTGATTGGATATATATTCATTGAACTCACTACTAAATCCTTTGAGCTTATATTTATAGACATCAACTAATTGATTGAGATACTCATCATAGTCAATTTTTCTTTTTTCGTATTTTTGGTATGCTGGATAAACTTTTTCGTAGTATAATTTTTGATCTATTATTTCAAAATTAACCAATTTTTTGAAATGTTCAATCATTAGTGAATCTCTGGCTATTGTTCCATCAATATCAAAAAACGCGCCTATTTTCATTATTTTGTACTCCTAGATTCTTCAACTAATCTGTCAAATTTTTCGATTATATTACGAAATTCTAAGCTTTTTTTCTTTTCAGGTATAGGTTTTATGATATCCAAAATCAAAGAATATGCTAAACAAACTACAGCCGATGCAAATGTAAAAGTAAACATCATTAACAAAGTGAGTCCAAACTTACTTAAAATCGACAACATCGACATTACAAAAAGAATAGCTGATAAAATAAAAATAGCAGTTGTGAATATATATTTTTTTTGTTTATTGTGTAATCTATTATGTAGAAAATGTACTATAATCATTAATAAAGCTACAAATACGAAAAATAAAAAAGTAAAACCTTTGTACTTCCATACTACAGATAATATTGATTTCATGTTCGTCCTCCTTTTTTTATTATATCATATATATTGAACTTTTAAGTTAATTTAATTTTCTAAAATAAAAAATCCGAGTCAATCCCGGATTAGATGGTGCGCCTTCAGGGACTCGAACCCTGGGCCCACTGATTAAGAGTCAGTTGCTCTACCAACTGAGCTAAAAGCGCATATTAAATTTAAAAAAGTGGTGCGCCTTCAGGGACTCGAACCCTGGGCCCACTGATTAAGAGTCAGTTGCTCTACCAACTGAGCTAAAGGCGCATATCTTTACCACAACAATAATATTATACACTATTTTAAGAATTTGTAAAGAGTTTTAAATATTTTTCAAATTCAAATTATTGTAATAATGTAAAAAGAAGCAGATAAATATATAGATTATCTACTTCTTTTTTTCTATTAATTTTTATTGTCTTAGGTTAGTAATAAATGATGATGGAATTTTATCGTTGTTTTGAAATTCTTTTTTCCACATTTCTGCATAATTTCCTATTGCCCATTCACTCATTATAATAGAATCATCTTTCGTAATTGGTATACTACCTATTAATTTATTATCGTTAGAATAATCATAAATTAATATTTCATCCGTCGTTTGAACTATTAGTATTCTTTTATCAGGAGAAGAATATGCATCTATCGCACTGCTCTTTAAATTTTTTATAGATTGCCAATTCATAGATAATTCATCTGGTGATAAATTCAAATGTGAAACGATGTTAAGGATTACATTTTTCAACTCAATCTCATTATTTTCTTTGAATGTATATTGTGTTTGATAATTCCATTTACCAGAATTTCTTACAATTCCAATATTTTTGTAATCTTCATTTTTATCGTTTAAAGAAATTTCGGAATTCGAATCTGTTGATTCTTCTGCTATAGAATTCTTTAATACATTTACAGCCTCTTTACCACCGATTTGATCAATATTAAGTTCATTATTATTGCTCATTTTATCGATATCATATATAGAATAATATTCAAATTGATTCTTATTTCTCATGATTGAAATGTATTCTGGACCTAGATATGTTATTTCTGCAGATGTGTCAAATTCCAATTTTTTATTTTCTTTAGAATTATCTCCTGAATAAACTGGCTTAGCTAAGAATTGCTCTACATAGTTATTATCAAACTCATTCTTTTTATATTCCATAGTCCAGAACCCATTTTTTCTAGGGAAAAACAATGAAGATGTTTGATAAATCTGTGCGCGATTTTTCTTGTCGATATCCAATAAAATAGTCCTATAAGAAATATCTGCTTTTTCATTTCTTACAACTTTATTTTTTATTCCTATTAAAAGAGCAATATTTTCTTTGTCTTTTAAATTGTTTCCTTTATTTTCATAATATTTACTCTCATAGGTTGACTGATAATTCTCAATAAAAGTTCTGCTGACTTGATTTTCAGTTTTTTTCATGTAATAAAGTACTCCGTTGTATGGTAAAATTATATTGTTTTTATCCATTACAACAACATCTTGATAAAACTTGCTGCCATCAGAAATTGTAATGACCATTTTCTTATCTTTAGAAAATTTCTTACTTATATTTTCATCGCTTGTTTTTTTACTTAGATAATTTTGTAAACTGACAAATTTAGACGAAAATTTAGGGTTTATAGTAAATCTTTTTCCAAAAACAACTATAGATTCATCAACATAAAGTTTACCTATTTCATCTGAAACTTTGGATTTAGAATCAGAAAAGCTTTCTTTCTTATCAATTTGCCACACACCTGCTGCGACCAATAAATTATTTTCTGGAACTTTAATATTTTCAACTGCAGATTGTTCTTTATTTCTGAACATTATGAAAACAATCAACAAAATTAAAACTATCGTACCTACCAAAATACTAGTTGTCTTTTTCATTTTCATCATCTCCTAATGGCAATGTAAACGAAACTGTAGTTCCTTCATCTAATTTAGATTTAATCATCAATTCTCCCTTGTGAAGTTTTACTATTTCTTCACAAATAGAAAGCCCCAAACCTACATGTGAATTTGAATTAGAGCCTTTGTAAAATTTTCCAGTTACAAGTTCTATTTCTTCAAATGAAATTCCAATCCCTGTATCTATTATAGATACTTCTGCAAATTTTTCCGTTTTTTCAATATTAATAATTATCGTTCCTTTTTCTGGAGTAAATTTTATAGCATTATCTAAAATATTAATGAAAACTTGCTTAATTCTATCTTCATCAAATGTAGCGATGAGTTCTGGACTTTCATAATTTAATATCAAATCAATTCCTTTTGAACGAACTTTAGGAAGCAATTGGTTTTTGATATGTTCTGCTAATTCAATTAAGTTTTGTTTTCTCTTCACTATTGAAATTCTTCCGGAAGTAAATCTTGAAAAATCAAGTAACTCTTCAACCATATTTGTAAGTCTGTCGCATTCGCTATCGATTATGTCAATTCCCATAGTTGTTGTTTCTAAATCTGAAGGATCATATTTTAATGTTTGTGCCCATCCTTTTATAGAAGTTAACGGTGTTCTCAATTCATGTGACACACTTGAAATAAATTCGTTTTTCAATTGTTCTTTCTTGTTAATATTGTCCGTCAATAAATTCAAAGTCATTCCAAGTCTTCCGATTTCATCTGTATCATTTTCTTTTGCTCTTACTTCCATATTACCTTTAGCCATTCTTTCGGCAGTTTTTGCAAGACTATTTATTGGTTTGATAATGCTTTTAGTTAAAATTTTACTCAATAAAATACTAAATAATATTACCAAAAATCCGAACAAAGCGAACGATACTGACTTCACTCTTATTGCCCTGTCTACTTCTTTTAAACTTGAAATGTATCTTAAAACTCCGACTTGTTTTCCCCTGGATTCAATAGGCACTGAAACAGAAATAATATTTGAATCAGAATAACTAACTTTTCCAGTGTATCTTCCACTTTGACCATTTATCGCGCTAACTACATCAGATGTTTCTATTTTTTCACCCAAATTAGGGCTTGCTATTGAGTCAAACACGACAACTTGATTATTATCCAAAATTTGCACTTGGCAGTCAGTTTGTCTGTAAAATTGGTTTTTGTCTTCGGCAATTACTTCATCTAATTCATAGTCTGCCATATAAGAACTATATAAATTAGTAGAGTACCTTATTTCGTTATTCAAAACCCCTTCCATTGTAGAATAATAATAAAACTTAGTAGCATAAATCGAAAATATAACAAGTATTATAGCGGTAATACTTGTTAAAAATACAAAGGAATACATTATTTTGTTTTTAATACTCATTATTTTTTATTTTCCCATCTGTAACCAACTCCCCAAACTGTTACGATATATTTTGGATGAGTTGAATCTTCTTCAATTTTACTTCTCAACCTTCTCATATTTACATCAACAATTTTAGCATCACCTATGAAATCTTCACCCCATGCTTTATCCATTAATTCATCTCTAGTTATTGCTTTCCCAGGATTTTGCATCAAAAGTTTTATTATGTTAAGTTCTGTTGGCGTCAATGTAATTTCTTTTCCATTCTTATAAAAAGTTCTTGAATACATATCAAGTTTGAATGTTTCATCTTCAATAATTTGACTATTGTTTTGTTTTTGCGGACTTCTTCTCAAAACAGATTTTATTCTAAGTATCAATTCACGCGGATTAAATGGTTTTGTCAAATAATCGTCTGCTCCTCTTTCAAGTCCTTCAATTTTATCGTTATCTTGAGTTTTTGCAGTCAACATTATAATAACAATATCCGGAAATTTATTTCTTAAAATTTTACAAACTTCAAATCCGTCAATCCCAGGAAGCATTATATCTAAAACAGCTACATCTGGCTTGTTTAATTCTGCTAATTCTACGCCTTTTTCTCCAGACTCAGCTTCTAATATTTCAAATCCTTCTCTTGCTAAATTTATTTTTGTAAATTGTCTTATATTATCTTCATCTTCCACTAAAAGAACTTTAATACTCATATCACACCTCATGTATTATTATAACTCATAATTTAGCTAATTCAATTGATTTACATAATTGTTAAGAAAAACCTCAACCTCTTGTTCGTAATTTTGGTCGTAATTTTTTTCAATAATGTATCCTTTTCTTAAATTTACAAGAATCATTTTAATATTTTTGTTGTATTTTTTGTTCAAAACATAAGAATAAAACTTCAATTGCATGTGGTATTTTTTGTACAAGTATTCTTGTGATTGTGAACTAATTTTATAATCATAAACTTTTATTTCTTCATCACAAAATTCCACTCTATCCATAAATCCAGATATCATTAGATTCTCGTACAATAAATTAAAATCCATTTCATTTTTATAATTTGAAAAATCTGTTATCAATTGATTAAAGTTTTTAGTTGCGACATTGAAAATTTCCTTCTCATCATTATTTAAGAAATCTACTTCTTTTATACATGGATAATTACTTCCGTCAGATAATTTCGCATACATATGAACCAAATTACCAAGTAATATATAATTTATTGAAGATTTTTGAAGATTACTATCAAAAATTTCTTCATTGGAATTCAATATACTCGTAATACCAATTGGAATAAGTTTTTCGACTTTTACTTTCTTTGGTTCTGGTATATCGAATTTTGTTTGTATTTTTTCGAGTAAAAAAGGTTTCTCATTTAATTCTAAAAATCTTATACTTCCTCTTTGTTGCAAGTCCTCAATATATGGACTTATTTGTTTGAAATGTCCCGATTTTTTTGAATTCGAAAATGATAATTCTTTTTTTGCACGTGTGAATGCCGTATAGTACACGTTATCAACTTCGTAATCATCCTCTTCTTCTATTAATTTCTTAACTTTTGTCATTCTAAATTTTGAAAAAGGAAAATCTAGTACGAATTGCATCTGAATGTTTTCGTTGTCTATAAATAATAGAAATTTATCTTTGTTAATTGATGGCTTTGACAAATTATCCACTATGACCTTACTAAAACCTAATCCCTTTGATTTGTGAATAGTCATAAGTTTTACCAAATCACTGTGTTCATCTTCAAAAGACATTTGATATAAGTTAGTATTATTTTCAAAATAATCTACAAAATCTTCTATACTATAGTTGTTGGCATCAAATTGCTTAGCAATTTCCAAAAATTTAATTATATTTGCCTTTGCTTGGAGATCATTAAATAATCCTAAGTAGTCAATCTGTTCAATATAATTAGACATTGAATCGTAAATCGTATATTTCGTAAGATTTTCCGTAAAATCTACAACTTGTTCATCAATTTTTTTCATAGTAGATTGATAGTTATCTGCTTGTTTCAATATTTCATTGTAATCCACATCATATACATTAGATAGTATTCCTACTTTACTTATGTCATCACCGTATCGTGCGTATTTTATGAACTGAATCAGATTTAATATTTCTCTGCATTCTTCAAGTCCTTGTTTGTCAAAAATATAATAAGGAATATTTCTATTTGCTAAACTTTTTTCGTATTCCGAAAAGTCATTCTTAGTTCTAGCTAAAATAGCAGTGTCTTTAAAATTATCTTCATTGATGTATGAAACCAAGATATCTGCGGAATCATCTTTTGTTTTTGCGTCCTTATTGTTGAGTTTAAATTCATCTCTTCCGATTACTTCGCCCACTTCATTAACTGCGACTAAGCTATCGTATCTATCCTTCATTTTATTGGAATAAATGTAATTAATAGGCTCCATTATATTTGGATGAGTTCTATGATTTTCATAAAAAGTGATGTCTTTTCCGCCACTTTTTTTTATGTCTTCTCTAGTTTTTTCAAATACTTTTATGTTCGCTCCCCTAAAACTATATATGGCTTGTTTCGGATCACCAACTATGAAAAGATTATTTCTATCCAAAGCCTCATTGTCGCTGCACAGTGTATAAAAAATATCTCTTTGTAGATTTGATGTATCTTGATATTCATCTATCATAAAATATTTATACTTTTCTTTACACGATTTTAGAATATCACCATTTTCCAGAGCTTTTTTACACATTATTTCAATATCGTTAAAATCTAAGAAACTTTTTTCATTCTTTTTTATTGAATATTCTCTATTAACTTCTATCAAAATATCGAAAAAACCTTCATACAAACCTATATAATCTTTTTCTTTATTTGAAAGTATCGCATCAACTCTCTTATTAACTTCATCAATTATTTCCTGAACATTTTCTTTCTTGCTCTCTCCCAAATTTTCATAGCTTTTTAATAAAAATCTAGTAAATTCTTGGAGTTCTAAATTTTGATTATCATCATGCAAAAATTTATATAGTCTACTATTTTTCGTCAACCCTTTGATACTATCTGATTCTTCTCTTAAATCGAATAGATAATTTTTGATTCCGATTATATCCTCATCATCAATATTTCTCAAATTAGTTAATTGAAGAATTGTTTCTCTTTTAATAACTTCAAATTCTATGTTATCCGTCCTTAATTTATTGAAAGAATCTCTGATAATTTTAAGCGTGTCTGAATATGAAATGTCTAACTCACTACCAAGCTTTTTAATAAAATCAATCCTATCTTCTAAGATTTTATCAAAAATTTCATTAATCATTTTGTTAGATTGATCATCTTCTATAATTTGAAAACTAGGATCTATTGATAAATAGTACGAATTATCCGACACGATTTTTTTGCAAAAAGATGAAATGGTGGATACATTTATGTCGTCAATTAGTCTGGGATTGTTTAGCTTTTGAATAATTCTATCCTTCATTTCATCAGCAGCTTTGTTCGTAAAAGTAATGCACACGATACTTTTAATGTCGATACCTTTTTCGTACATATATCTAAATCTTTCAGAAACTACTTCTGTTTTACCAGTTCCTGCACCTGCATTTACACAAACATTTTGATTTATCGTTGAATAAGCTAATTTTTGATTGTCGCTGAATTTAATCATTGCTAGCTTTCCCTTCCGTGTTTTTTAATTTGCAAATTTTATTAAAATCACAATATTTACAAGAATTGTCATCATTTGCTTTTATGAATAAGTTCTTATTCCTAATATTTTCTCTGAATTCTTTTACTTTCTGAATCATAATTTCATCCAACTGATCCTTTGAAATATTTTGAAGATATTCATATTCTTCATTATCTTTAATGCTTTTATATTTGCAACTTACAACATCACCGTACGAAGAATATATTGCAAATTGAAATCCTTTGTTTTTGTCCAAATCTTTTGCTTTCCTGAAACTATTTTTCGATAATTTATAGTCTATTAATCTAATTTTACCCGAATCTGTTCTATCAACCCTGTCAATTCTTCCAATAAATTTGGTGTTTTCATCTAAACTAACAATAAAATCTTCTTCTAATTTATAAGGGTAAAACTTTTCAGCTTCGTTTTTCATATTGTAAATGTCAGCTATGACAAAATCCTTGAGTTTGTTCAAATATTTTTCGTAATCAAATTCATTTTCCTTAATATCAGTGTTTAATCCGAACTTTTCAAACGAATTTTTAAGCAATTCATCCAAACTTGAAACATCTAACTCACATTTGCCATCTATAGCATCTCTTATTTTCGAAATATTTATTCCGTAAAATTCTTCCAATGTGTTGTGCAAAATAGTTCCAATATCCAATTGTCTAGACTTTATTTGCGGTTTAAGCTTCAAATAATATCTAAAATAAAACTTCATTGGGCATTCAAAATATGTTTCAAGCTGAGTTGAAGATAATTCTTTCTTCAATATATATTGTGTTGTTTTGTCATCCACTTCAAAATCAGAAATATCCTTTGAGGATATTCTGTTTTCTATTCTATTTAAATGTTGTTTCAAAGAATATTTTTCATAAGCTGACACGCTGTGAAGTTTTTTTGTGTCAATTTTTTTGATATTTTTCATGTTAATTTTCTTTATTTTTTGACTTGATTTTATGTTCTTATCCAAAATCAGCCTTGATTTTATGTTGCTCTCAGTATTGTAAGATAGATAAATTTTTTTATTCGCTCTATTTATAGAATCAATAAATCTATCAATATTTCTTTTTCTATTTTCTGCGTCTGACAAAATGTCGATTCCTCTTTTTTGTAGAAATTCTATATTATCTTCATTGTTAAAGAAATCATAATTAATTTTTCCTGGAATCACATCATCATTCATATTAACTACGTATAAAACATCGTAGTTTGAAAGTCTAATATCCGTAAGGGAATATATTCTAATTCCATCTACTAAATAATCTGTAGAATCAACCTTCAAATTTTTTATCAAATCCATCAAATAAGAGTTAATATTTTTCGATTTTTTAACAAGTTCAGCATGATTTTTATACAAATCCTCAAGTATTATCAAAAGTTTTTCAGAAAATAAATTAAATCCTTTATCATAACTTTCTTTTTTTTGAATTATTGCTATAAGATTAGCTAAAACATTAATGTTTGTTTCTATAAAATATAAATAATACGATTTAATCTCTTTTAAAATTTGTAAATTAGTTTCATAATTAACATTTACTTTCAAAATTTTAACTAAATCTTCCCAATCATCAAACTCAAAATCTGACAATATACTTCTGAACGTGACTTTATCCTTCAAATCAAATTCTATAAAACAACTATCTAGTGTAGAAAAAATATATTGCTTTAAAGTTTTCGTATTATCAAGTAGATTAATTATATCTAAGAAAAATTTGTAGTCACGATAAGAAATATAATCATCTCCAAAAACTGGAATATCATGTAATTTCAAGGAATTCAATATTTCCCTTTTTGAGGAATCTTTTTCTAAAAGAATTGCCATTTTATTATAATCATAAGTGTATGAATCTTTTGATATTTCATTAATTAGCCTGTCTTTTTCCAAAATTTCATTGGTTAATTTAACTACCTTCTTTTCAATGAATTTATTTGGTTTTGATTTATCTTCCTTTTGAATAACATCAAATCCAATATCACGCAATTGATTTACTAATTCACTTTTGTATTCATTATAATAATCCACGTAAATATAGACATTAACATCATAATTTTTCAACTGATTTATTACTTCCAATTCAATTGGTCGAAACTCACTAAATCCATGAATGTAAATATCCTTGTTTTTTTGAAGATTAAGATTTTTTGTGTCATAGGCATCAAATTTATCAAGAAAATTATACTGTTTCATAATGCTCTGATATTTTTCATACACTTTACTTAAAATATTTAAACTAACATTGTGACTAGAGATTTCTTCAAGTTCATCTATTTTTTTATTTGAATACTTACATGTAGATATAAATCTTTTGGATGAATTTATCGTTCCATTAGAATTGAAAAATTTATTATCCTCAAACACCCCTTCATTGATAAGCTCTTTAATTGCTAGTCTCAAAATCAAATCTGTCAGATATGTTGAAATGTCTGAAGCATTTACTAGATCATCTATAGTCCAAATCTTCACGTCGCATAGCACCGATTGTTCTTTTAAAAACTTATTTCTAATATTTTTAATTAGCTTTCTATTTGGCAAAATTAAAATAAAATCAGTGTTGCCATTTCTAATTTGATTTTTTAAATAAGATATATTTTCATCAAAAAGCTTTGAAGAATTTGAATTAGTGTACACAATTCTCTTATTCATTGTAATCTCCTATGAATTCTTGTAAAATTGAGTTTTTAGGGACTATTGAATCGTCTTTTATTTCTATAAAATAATTCAAAATGGATTTTAACCTTTCAATCTCTGTAAAGTTTGGACCGTTTTTGTCGTAATTTTCCACTAATTTCAAAACGTATTTTTTCAAAATATTAATTTCATAAATTAATGATGAGTCTATTATACTGTCTGCTTCATTTTGATATGGAAAAACATTAATATATTCAGCAGCGTGAACTCTTGGCCATTCAGACAATGTATCATCTACGCTTTTATCTCTTTGAACAAAATCTCTTACCATTCTTCTCATAAGTCTCATATCTGTTGTTGAAATCCTGTTGTGACAATCAATACTTAGTTGTGTCAATGCTGATACATAAATTTTGTATTTGTCCTTGTCTGGAACTAGACTTGTAAGTTTTGGATTAAGTCCGTGAATTCCTTCCACAATTATAATTCCATTTTTGTCAAGTTTGGTGTAAGTATCGCCATATTCTCTTTCGCCAGTGATAAAATTATAAATTGGCAAATTAACATAATCGCCTTCCAATAATCTCATTAAATCTCTGTTAAATGTTTTTAAATCAAGTGCATTAATCGATTCGTAATCCCTGTTGCCGTCTTCATCCAAAGGAGTGTCGACTCTATTTACAAAATAATTATCCATCGAAATAGGAATAGGATTTTTGCCTCTTACAGCTAATTGCACAGAAAGCCTTTCAGCCATTGTGGTTTTCCCTGATGAAGAAGGTCCAGATATTTGAACTAATCTCGCATTGTTATAGATAATCTTGTCGGCAATGTATGAAATTTGATTTTCAAAATAAGCTTCATTTACGCTAACCAAAAAATCCATATTTCCATCCTGAATTTTTTCATTCAAACTTCCCACATAACCAATATCCAACATTTCAGTCCATTTTTTTGATTTGGAAAATATTTTTGAGAGAGCTTTTTGTTCTTTAAAATCGGTAAATTCACCAGTTCTACTGACACTTAATGCTACTCCTGGAAAATAGTTGATAAGTTTGTAGTGTTTCAAAAATCTCGTAAATGGAGCTACAAATCCTTCTATACCGAAGTAATGATTGTGACATTTGTACAAATACACTTCATCCTTGTCTAAACTTTTTAGTAGTCTCGATTTTTGAATGTATCCTTCCTCTTCAAAAATATCAAAAGCTTCTTTTCTGGAAACTTTTACTCTTTCAATTCTAAGATTTTGATTAATCAAATCATCCATCAATTCTCTAATTTCTTCCAAATCTCTAAAATGAATTTCGTTGTTATTTTCGAATTCAAGATACATATAGTTTCCAATTGTATATTCAACTACCAATTGATCTTCGGGAAATTTTATTTTAAATGCCAATAGCAACAGCAAAATTCCTGTTTTCATCAATGTGTCTTGTGAATAAACGCTGTTTTCATTTACAAACTCAATCGTATCTCCATCATCTATACTACTCATAATATCGACAAGTTTATTGTTCTTTAATGCAACAATACTATCTTCAAAACCACATTGAATGCCATAATCATAAATCGTCTTATCTTCATAGTCGTATATTTTGTTGTTGTTAATTATCTTAATCATATTTACTCTCCAAATCGTTCAATATTTTCTCAAATAAATCATCTCTTTTGCTTTCAAAAACCATAGATTCATATTTTGGGTATTTTTCCATTTTTTCTGGAAATATTAGCTTATACGAATGTAATAATTGAAAATTTAAATCGTACTTATTTTTGAAATATTTATTAACTTCTCTGTTTCCATATTTAATATCGCCAATTATCGGGTGATTAATGTGTGACAAATGAGCTCTGATTTGATGTGTTCTTCCAGTCAATAAATCTACATTGACCAGTGAATATTTCCCGAAATTTTTTACATTCCATACCTTTGTCATGCTTTTCTTTCCACTAGAATTGACCACAGATTTGTTCTTATCGTTATCTTTTTCTAGCGCCAAATCAATTGTTTGGTCTTTGAGATTACCAACAACAATAGTTTCGTAAATCTTAGTAACTTCGTGTTTTTTGAATAAATCATTAAAATATTTCAAGCTATCATAAGTTTTTGCACCTACAACAATGCCAGAAGTATTTCTATCCAATCTATTTACTAAAGCTGGTGTAAATGTAGAGTTTTGTGTTGGAGTAAACTGATTTGTTTTTATCAAATAGCTTACCATCATATCCACTATATTTTTCCCATAATCTCGAGAATTAGCTGCGTGTGATAATACTCCTGTTTTTTTATTAATCAATATTAAATCATCATCTTCATAGATTATATCCAAGTTAAAATCCTCAGCGGAGTATACCTTATTATCTTGATATTTTTCAATAACTTCATCGTACAAATAAATATTTACCACATCGTCAATTTTCAGATTATAATCAGGTTCTGTCCTTTTTTTATTAACTTTTACTTTTTTAGTTCTTATAAGTTTTTGGATATGATTTTTGCTCATTTTTGGCATCAATTTCATAATAAACCTATCTACCCTTTGGTTGCTATTTGAATTATCTATATTTATATGTCTCATTATTGCTCCTATTTGAAAAATTGTTAATAAATCATTATAATTTAATAAGGAAGGTGAAAAATGAAAAATTTTATTGATACAATAGTAGACTTTATTTATAAATTTGCAAAGCTTTTATTATTATTGCTCATTTTAGTAGCTACAACATTTTATGTTTACAAAACAATTAATTCAATGTTTTCCAAAAACTATACAAGTTCTCAAACTTACTCAAAGGATTTAAAAATCCAACAAGTTACTGAAGAAGTTAAAGACATTGAAATCACAATTCCACCTGAGGCAAAAGACTTGGATGTTTCAAAGATTTTAATCAGTGGAAACATAATTACCGATGAACAAGAATTCTTAGATTACTTAAAGCAAAACAATGTTACTGCTTTTAAGGATGGCAATTACAAATTAAATAAAAATATGACTACAGAAGAAATAGTAAATCAAATAAAGAAATAATTAATATCCCTTATTGACATAAGAATCGATAAGGGATTTTTTCTTTATTGGTTCAAAAACATTATTTGATATCAAATGTTGTTTGATATTTTCATTTATTGTGTGAAAAATCATCTTTTCATAATCTTTGAGTACAATTTCAAAAAGATTATCCCTCATTCTGTAAGACAAAATGTCTATGTAATATGCTTCAACATTCTTGTATTCTATTAATTCCAAAATCTTTAAAATTGTATTATCTTTTTCTAGGTAATAGTTTCTGCATTTGTTTAAAGATGCAAGATATTTCTTAGGTTTTTTGTTTTTGTATCTGTTAGCTATTGTATTGTATTCCTTAGCCTTTAAATTATAATATTGATAGTTAAAAACTCCCTCATTTACTGTTTTAATATCAGCGAAAGGTCTTAGATTGAAACTATTAATCAATACGTTGTTTCTTGAAATAAATTCCTGTTTTGTTATTTTCTCCTCATCTAACAAATCAATCAATTCATTTCTTTTTTTTACATAAAAATCTACATTTCTTTTCATAATTTTCCTCTAACTAAATTATAATTCATATTTCATACTTTTCAAAATTTGCAAATAAAAAACGGTAAAATATTTTTTTAAAATTATTTTACCGCTAATATTCTTATTCTATTATTGAAATATCATGATTTATAATTGAGTAAAATTCGTCTTGTATTTTTTGAATATCTCTGTTGTATTTTCCCATTACATACATCATTTTACATACTACTGATTCTAATGTCATATCTTTTGATTCCAATACGTCTAAATTTTCTCTGATTCTCATTCCTACTTGATATACTCCAATATCTGAACCTTCTTGTGGAACTTGAGTTGTCATCACTATTATTTTATTTGTAGAGTATTGTTCCATTAATCTTAAAAACTCTTCGGATATTCCTGCAGGCATTCCACCCACTCCATAACTTTCCACGATAATACAGTCGTATTTTTCGAAAATATTTTCTAAAATATCTGCTCTCATTGATGGAATTAATTTCAACAAATACACGCTTTCATCTAATTTATCGTAAAATTCTACATTACTTTCTGACTTATCATCAATATATCTTAAAACTTTACCATCGTGAATTATAGCAATTAATGGATAATTAATTGAATCAAATGCATCAAAACTTTTTGTTCTAACTTTTCTGGCTCTATTTCCGCAAATAACTTTTCCATTGAACACTATATTAACTCCGTGTGATTTTTCTTTACTCGCAAATATCAATGCATCAATTAAATTATTCTTTGCATCTGTAATATCATTTGAAATGGATTTTTGAGCACCTGTAATTACGATTGGCTTCGGACTTTTTTGAATTAAATAACCCAACGCAGATGCAGTGTACGCCAAAGTATCCGTACCATGTGTTATTACAAACCCATCGTATTTATCATAACTCTCTTTAATTGTTTGTTTGATAAGTAGCCAATGCTCTGGTCTTATGTCTGTTGAATCAATACTGAATAAACTGATAGTATCTAATTCAAAATCAAATTTTCTAAATTTTACATATTCTAATATATCTTTTGCTTGAAGACCCGGCGCTAATCCTTTATCTGTAGCAACTGAAGCAATAGTTCCTCCAGTTGTAATTAATAGTAGTTTTTTCATACAATCCTCCTAGAAATAGTATAACACTTTATTTTTAAAAAATGTAAACAAATAACTTTACATACAATTTACAATAATATTATATGAATTTTAAACATTACATGTATTCTATTAGTGAATTAAATATGAAAGGATGATTTATTTGAAAATCAAAAAATTTATGTTAGTTGCTATGATGCTTGTATTTGGAGTATTCATGGTAGCATGTGCAAAACAAGATGATGGAAAAACATCAGACAACTCAAACAAAACAGAAACTACTTCTACAGATTCTAAATCAAATGAAAGTGCTGGAGGAGAAATCCACGTAGTATCAAGAGAAAATGGTTCAGGTACTAGAGGAGCTTTTACAGAAATCACTAAAATCTTAGAAAAAGGTGCTGACGGTAAAGAACAAGACAAAACAGTTTCTTCTGCAATTGTACAAAACAGTACTAACGCAGTTATGATGACTGTAGGTCAAGACAAAGACGCTATTGGATATATTTCATTAGGATCTTTAAATGACAAAGTTAACGCAGTAAAAATCAATGGTGTTGAAGCAACTTCTGAAAATGTTCAAAAAGGTGATTACAAAATCTCAAGACCTTTTAATATTGCTTATAAAGGAGAACTAAAACCACTTCCAAAAGATTTCTTAGATTATATTCTTTCAAAAGAAGGACAAGAAATTGTTAAAAAAGAAGGTTATGAACAACTTCCTGAAGAAGCTAAAGCTTACAACAAAAATTCTCAAAAAGGTAAAATCGTAGTTGCAGGTTCAACTTCAGTTTCTCCGTTAATGGAAAAATTAGCAGAAAGCTACAAAGCAATGTATCCAGAAGTAGAAATCGAAATCCAATCAACAGGATCTTCAGCCGGTATGAACTCAGCTATTGAAGGCGTATGCGATATCGGAATGGCTTCAAGAGAATTAAAAGACAAAGAAAAAGAACAATTAAAAGCTCAACCTATCGCTATTGATGGTATAGCAGTTATAGTTAACAAAGAAAATACTAACACAACAGATTTAACTCTAGAACAAGTAAAAGATATCTTCACAGGCAAAGTTAAATCTTGGTCTGAAATTTCTAAATAATTCCTCTCAAAAAGCAGATCTCTTATGAGGTCTGTTTTTTATTTTGAAAAATTTTATTTTACATTTGTAAAATGTAATACTCCCCTATTTCTACAGATTTTTACTTTATTGCTTAAAAAACTTTACATTTAATTAACATTGTTATCGCATTAATTTTACAAGCCCTTGATATTATTAAGGTGATAAAAATAAAGAAAGGATTTAATATGAAAAAGAAATATTTATCTGAATCAATAATGAAATACGTATTTTTAGTATCAGCATTGACTTCTATCTTTGCGATAGTTTTAATATGTTTTTTCATTTTTGGTGAATCAATGCCTTTTATAAAAAAAGTTGGCTTAACTAATTTTATATTTGGTAAGGATTGGGCTCCAGTCGATGTCCCTGCTCAATTTGGTATACTTCCAATGATTATCGGTAGTATTTATGTAACTATTGGCTCCATAATTATAGGAGTTCCTATTGGAATTTTCACAGCGATTTATCTTGCAAAGTTCTGCCCCAAAAAATTATATAATTTTTTGAGACCTTGTATTGATTTAATGGCTGGTATTCCATCCATAGTTTACGGTTTCTTCGCTTTGGTTGTTATAGTTCCAATGATTAGAAAAGCTTTTGGAGGAACTGGTATGAACATAGTCACAGCTTCCATTCTTTTAGGAATTATGATTTTACCAACGATAATCACATTATCTGAAAGTGCAATAAATACTGTTGTAGATTCTTATTATGAAGGAAGTGTTGCGCTTGGAGCTAGTCACGAATTAGCTGTAATGGGGGTTGTAGTTCCTGCTGCAAAGTCCGGTATATTATCGTCAGTCATACTTGGAATTGGACGTGCTATCGGGGAAACAATGGCAGTATACTTAGTTGCCGGAAATCAACCTATAATAGCAAAAAGTATTTTTTCAGGAACGCGTACTATGACAACTAACATCGTATTGGACATGGCTTATGCATCTGGTACTCATAGAGATGCATTGATTGCAACTGCGATGGTATTATTCGTATTTATACTTTTAATAAATCTAATATTTAATTTGATTAAGAGAGGTGTAAATAATGGAAAATAATTCTATTGATGTATCAACAAATAGTTTAAAAAATTTAAGAAAAAATAAAACTAAAAGTAGACTCATTAAAGGTTTTATTTATTTGATGGCTTTTATTACTTTAGCTGTATTGTTTTATTTAATTATTTACATGTTAGTTAATGGTATTCCTCATTTGAAACCTAGTATGTTCTCAAACCACTATACTTCTAAGAACGTATCAATGATGCCTTCAATTAAAACTACTGTTATGTTAGTTTTGTTGACATTATTAATTGCAAGTCCTATCGGAATATTTACAGCAATTTATTTGTCTGAATACTCTAAGAAGAATTCTAAAGTAGTTACTCTTATCAGACTTGCAACAGAAACATTATCTGGTATTCCATCAATTGTTTATGGTTTATTTGGTATGTTGTTATTCGTAATGAGATTAAAGTTTAGATATTCTTTAATATCTGGAGTTCTTACAATGTTCATAATGGTGCTACCATTAATAATTAGAGCCAGTGAACAAGCCTTGTTATCAATCGATGACGAATTAAGAGCTGGAAGTTATGCATTGGGAGCCGGAAAGTTGTATACTATAAGAAAGGTACTACTTCCTGTCGCAATGCCTGGAATCATGGCTGGAATTATCCTTTCAATAGGAAGAGTTGTAGGAGAAACAGCTGCATTGATGTTTACATTAGGAACAGACCCTCGTGTGCCATCAAGTTTGATGCAATCTGGAAGAAGTTTAGCATTACACATGTATGTATTATCTTCTGAAGGATTCCATGTAGAAGAATCTTATGCAACTGGCGTTGTATTAGTAATTTTAGTTTTAATAATAAATATAGTTTCCAATTTAATAGGAAAAAAATTGACGAAAGGAAGTAAATAATGTCTAAGATAAGTATAAAAGATGTTGATTTATATTATGATGATTTTCAAGCTCTAAAGAAAATCAATATGGAAATGAAATCTAATGAGATCACCGCTTTTATTGGACCTTCTGGCTGTGGTAAATCTACAATGCTTAAGTGTCTAAATAGAATGAATGATCTTATTGATGGCTGTCGAATCGAAGGCTTAATAACTTTAGATGGCAAAGACATATACGATAAAAATTACGATGTAAACTTGTTGAGAAAAAGAGTCGGTATGGTTTTTCAAAAACCTAATCCATTTCCAATGTCAATCTACGATAATATAGCTTATGGTCCAAGATTACATGGAGAAAAAAATAAAGCTAAGTTAGATGAAATTGTTGAAAAATCTTTAAAAGGTGCGGCTATTTGGGATGAAGTAAAAGATAACTTGAAAAAGAACGCACTTTCTATTTCAGGTGGACAACAACAAAGAATTTGTATCGCAAGAGCCTTGGCTGTTGAACCTGAAGTATTATTAATGGATGAACCTACATCAGCTCTTGACCCTATCTCAACTAATAAAATCGAAGATTTGTGTCAAGATTTGAAATCAAAATATACTATTATAATGGTAACACACAATATGCAACAAGCTGCTCGTATTTCTGATAAGACAGCATTTTTCTTGACAGGTGAAGTTATAGAATTTAATAATACTGATATACTGTTCTCAAAACCTGAGGATAAAAGAACAGAAGATTATATTACTGGTAGATTCGGTTAAAAAGAGGTGGTATTATGAGAAAATATTTTACACATCAATTAGAAGAATTAAAACATAATTTAATTTTTCTCGGAGCAAATGTTGAAAGACAAATTGAACAAAGCACTTACGCATTGGAAACTCAAGACTTGGAAATAGCACAAAAAGTTTATGATTCTCAAGAAACTATTTATGAAATGTCAAAAGAAGTAGAAGATACTTGTTTGAGACTTCTTACTACACAATCTCCTGTCGCAAAAGACTTGAGATTTATTTCATCAGCACTTAGAATTCTTTCTTGTATGAGTAAAATCGGAAACCATGCACAAGAAATTTCAGAACTTGTTATGTTGATTGGTAAATCACAACTTCCAAAAGATTTGACGATGATAAGATCCATGGGTAAATGCGCACAAAAAATGCTTGTAGAAAGTATCAACGCTTTTACTGATGATGATGTCGAATTGGCAAATTCTGTAATCAAAAAAGACGATGAGGTTGATGAGCTTTTTGCACACTTCATGGAAGAATCAATAGAATTGATTAAATCTGGTTGTGAAAATCCTGAACAAATTATCGATTTAATTCAAGTCGCAAAATACATTGAAAGAATTGGCGATAATGCAGAAAGAATCGCAACTTGGGTAATATTCTCAGTTACTGGCGAAAGATACGAGGAAAATGCACAATGATTTGCTGTGTAGAAGATGACAAAAGCATAAGAGAATTAATTATCTATGCACTTAATAATGAAGGCTACGATGCAATGGGATTTGGAGACTATGGAGAATTCAAATCCACATTGTATTCTTCTAGCATTGATTTAATTATTCTAGATATTATGCTTCCGGGAAAAAGCGGGCTTGAAATTTTAAAAGAAATAAGAAATAACGAAAAAACAAAAAACATCCCAGTAATGATGCTTACTGCCAAGACTACAGAATACGATAAAATAGTAGGTCTTGATAGTGGCGCTGATGATTATATGATCAAACCTTTTAGTATTATGGAACTACTAGCAAGAGTCAGAGCGCTACTAAGAAGATCCTCACTAAGTAAAACAAAATCTAAAATTATCTATAAGAATATTGAATTAGATTATGATAAGAGAACAGTTAGTGTTGATGGAGAAAATGTAGAATTAACTTACAAGGAATTTGAATTACTGTACTATCTCCTATCAAATGTCGGCAAAGTTTTGACTAGAGAAAATATCATGACAAAAATTTGGGGATTCGATTTTGAAGGAGAATCACGTACAGTTGATGTTCATATAGCCACTTTAAGACAAAAACTTAAAAACGCTTCCAGCATAATCAAAACGATAAGAAATCTGGGATACAAAGCTGGTGAATGATGAAAAGAAAAATATACACTAGAATTTCTCTTGTCATTATAATAGCTTTAGCAATTGGATTAGGCTTACAAACATTTATATTTTATAATTATAACAAATCTAAAGAAGAAACTTCTCTCCTACGTCAAATACAATACGTGGATTCTATCAGCGATAATAGTCGTGATAAGACTATTACAAATATAAAAAAATTTAAAAGGATTAATCCTTCAAATCGATTTACAATTATTGATGAAAATGGAAGTGTAGTATATGATACTGATACAAATGTAGACTCTTTGGATAATCACTCAAACAGAGAAGAAATACAAGATGCAAGAGAATCCAAAATCGGCTCAATAACACGTAAGTCTGATAGTTTTGATAAAAGTATGTATTATGTTGCTATACTTCAACAAAATTCTGATGTTCTTAGAGTTAGCTGCGAATCTTCTAGTTTTTTGAAAACTATTTTGGATTTATTGCCTTATACCCTATTGATATTAGCATTATCATTAATATTATTAATCGATATTAATAGAAGACAAATAAGACAAATCTTAGACCCTATAGAAACTATTGCCAATGAATTAGATGATAACATCGTTAATGACAAAGAATCAAAATTATTAGAACAACCAGTTTACGATGAGCTTATACCTTTTATCAATATTATTAGACGCAAAAATGATACAATAAAAAAATATGTAGATGAATTAGAAGAAAGGTCAACTACAATTAAAACTATTACAGACAATATGAGAGAAGGTCTTATCCTACTTGATAAGAATATGAATGTTTTGTCAGTTAATAAGTCTGCTGAGTTTTTATTTGGAGCAAATGATTCAAAGTATGAAGGAAGACCCTTTATTTCATTAAACAGAGATTTAAAAATCCATTCTGCAATAAAAAATGTAATATCAACTAAAACAGCGCATCATATAAATATTGAAATGCAAGGAATTCTATTATCAATGTATATTGCACCTGTATTAGATGAAGATACTATAAATGGAGTTTTATTGTTCTTAGTAGATGAGAGTGACAAGATTAAGGCCGAAAAAAGAAGAAGAGAATTTTCAGCGAATGTTA
Organism: Finegoldia dalianensis; assembly: GCF_046255015.1. Taxonomy (NCBI): domain Bacteria; kingdom Bacillati; phylum Bacillota; class Tissierellia; order Tissierellales; family Peptoniphilaceae; genus Finegoldia; species Finegoldia dalianensis. The sequence goes on along the minus strand of NZ_JBDLBQ010000001.1, from coordinate 35,314 downwards.
GTCATGAATTAAAATCTCCTCTTACTTCAATTAATGGTTATGCTGAAATGATAGAAAACAACATGGTTAGTCCAGAAAATGTAGGTAAGTTTGCTACAATAATACACCAAGAAGGATTGAGATTATTAGAATTAATCGATAATATTATTAAACTTTCCAAGTTAGATGAATCAGAGGATAATATTGAAAAAAGTTTATTTAATCCTGAAAAAATAATCGATGAAATAGTCACTTCCAACCAAAACAAATTGGATAATAAAAAAATTGAACTTGTTACGGATTTACAGGAAAATTGCTTGATATACGGTAACGAAAATTTAATTAAAGAAATGATTGAAAACTTAGTTACAAATGCAATTAAATACAACAAGATTTCAGGTAAAATTAAGATTTCAATATTCAAAGAAAATGACAAAACTAAAATAATTTGCGAGGATACTGGAATTGGTATAGCTGAAAAATACCAAACTAGAGTGTTTGAGAGATTCTTTGTTGTTGATAAATCACGTTCTTCACAAGAATCTACAGGGCTTGGATTATCAATCATCAAACACATAGTTGATATTCACAATGGATCTATTACTCTTGAATCTAAATTAGATGTTGGAACAAAAATCACGATAACGATTTAAATACGGCAACTGCTTGTCGTATTTTTTTCGTTAAAATGATATAATAGTTATGTTAACTTGTATATACAAAATTATTAAACGATTTAGAAAGGAATAAAAAATGCAAAAAATTGCTATTCTAACTGATACTACATCTGATGTAGATCCATCAATTATTAAAGAATACAATATTGTAGAAGTCCCTCTTCAAATCATTTACAATTCGGAAGTTACGTATAAAGATAAATATGAAAAAAATATTGACGACGTTATAAACGACATTAATAGTAACACTATTAGTAGTTCGCTTCCCTTAACAAGTGATTTGATTGACAAAATAGAATACATCATATCAGAAGGATACACACATATAATAGCTACATGCATGAGCTGCGGAATTAGCGGGACTTATAATCTATTTCAACAAATATTAAACTTATACTCTGATAAAATTACATATCATTTGATAGACTGCAGATCATGTTCAATGGGAATGGGTTTTCTAATTGAAAAAGCTGTAAAAATGAAGGAAAATGGCACAAGTTTCGAAGAAATAGTAAAAGATTTAGAAAAACTCAAAACAAAAGAAGATTTCTTTTTTACTGTAGACAAATTGGATTATCTTTACACAAGTGGTCGTATTAAACGCTCAAGTAAAGTCGTAGGAAATCTATTAAACATAAAACCAATTATAACTTGCATCAAAAAAACTGGAAATTTGGAAGTTATAGATGCAGTAAGAGGCAGAAAAAAAGTCAACCAACAAATCCTTAATTATATAATTGACTTCGCAGCTAACGATCAAATAGACAATATCTATATAATGCATTCAAACCTACAAGAAAATGCAGATGAATTAGAAAAAGTAATACAAGATTATTATCCTAATGTTAAAATTTATAAGAGACCTATTTCTAGTCTTTTTGTTATACATACAGGTCCCCATATCTACGGAGCTGTTGTAACATTAAAATAAGGAAGGCATGATGCCTTCCCTTTTTAATTTAGTTTATTTTAATCCACTTTTATTTTCTTCTTCTTTTTTGTTTTTCAAGTTGAATTCTTTTCTTGTCATAACATCAACTACTTTGCAGTTAACTTCTACAACATCTAATCCAGTCATCTTCTTTACACTTTGTTTTACAACTTCTTGTAGTTGTTGGAATACTTTTACAGCTGATACGCCATATTCTAATATTACTGATACATCAATTGCAGCTTCTTTTTCTCCAACTTCAGCGTCAATACCTTTAGTTGCATTATATCCACCAAAAGTTTCTTGAATTCCTGAGAAGAATCCACCTTCCATATCTAAAACACCAGGAATTTCTCTAACTGCTATTGCAGCGATTTTTTGAACTACAGAGTTATCAAAAGTTAATTTTGATTCGTGTTTTTGTTCCTTTTCTTTTTCAGCTTTTTCTTCATTTACCTTATTTACTTCATTGTATTTTTTTTCTTCCATCATTCTAATCTCCTTTTATACTATATTATTTCCTAAATAAATTCATCAAAAATCTGATAAATTTAGGATTACCTTCTTTATACAATCCATAACCATAACCTATACCAAAAAGCAATAGTATTAAGATTGTTGACCAAAAACCAAGCTTCAAAAATGAAAGTGCAATTATTACACCTAAAATTCCATACTTAGTTGGTTTCCTTAACCCGGATAAATTTTTTATTAACCTTTCGTCAAATTTATCTTTTGAATCTTCTTTTACAAAAATTATTTTCTTTTGTTCATCTGGGGATTGAAAATTGTCTAACATTTTGTTATTATTCATTCTTACCCCCTATACTACCCTTTTATTTGTAGATTTTGCCAAATCCAAGAATTTTACAGTAATATCTTTAACTTTGTAACCAGTTAAAGTTTCCAAATTAGTCTTGATATCATTTTTGATGTTTTCACCAAGACCTCCTACATTTGACATATCCCTTACTCCAACCTCTACATCACAATTCATATATGGTTCATTTGAATTGTTGACTCTTACATTAACATTAGAAGTTCTGACATCATTAAATCTATTTACTGTACTTTTTACAGTATTTTCAAGTGCATCTGTAGATATCATAACTTCTCCATCCTTGTCTTTCGAGATCAAGAAATCACTTAAACTATCAGAGAGTATTGCTTTAAACATTATTATAAGTGCCCCTAGTAAAATTAAGGCTCCAATAACTGCTAATATATAAAAGCATACCTCATTCATCATGAGCTCTCTGAGATTATAACTAACTTGTCCAAAATTGAATACTGTGAAAAACATTACTAAAGAAAACAAAATTAGTAATATTGAAAACAATATATGAACAAATTTTTTAAATCCACTCATAAAACCTCCTTGTAAATTATTGATATATTTGTTACCTAATATATATACCACTTTTGAATAAATTCTAAACAGTAATTTGTTAAATTATAAAAATTTACTCTTTATTAATTGTTTTAAAAATGGTTTTAACCTCTAGCGCCTTAATTTAATTATACCCTTCTTATAAATTTCTAAACATTTTAAAAATTAAAAAACGCGAAAAATTACACAATTTGTTCAATTACGATTTGTAAAATTTTTTAATAGGAATGATTCCATTAAAATTGAAGAAAGAACAACCTGGATATCTACTAAACTCAATATTAGTTCCGTTATTAGATGCAGCAATGACTCTAAAGGCTTTAGACATAGCTGACATCGAAGATATCGACAACGCTTGGAGATACGGAACAGGTTCTCCATTTGGACCTTTCGAAATACTAGATGTAGTCGGTCTTAAAACTGCTTATAATATCACTTTAAATAAACCAAATGTAAATGATGAAAAATCTGTAACGTATCAGATTGCACAAATGTTAAAGAAATATATAGATGAAAACAAATTAGGTATAGGAACAAAAGAAGGATTCTACAAATACTAATTAAATTGAAACAAGCTCTTGATAAAAATCAAGAGCTTGTTTGTTTTCAAAATATTATATTAGTCAATCCAACCGTAAGCTTTCATTAATACTTCAACTGGCTTTCTTCCTTCGTGACCATTGATTAGCGGCTGAGTATCTGTATTTATTGCGTGAACAAAATCTTTATATAATGGAGTATGTCCGTTTCCGTACACATTATCGATAGATTTATCATTTTCCAATTCTCCGGTTTCAGATTCATCTTCAAATACCCAAGTTTTTATTTCGTTAACAGCTAACCCACCGATAACAGCAGTTCCTGTTGAGCCAAATACAGAAATAGTTTCTTCAAGATTTTTAGGATAAACATCGGCACTACCTTCCAATAGTCCAATTCTACCGCTCTTAAATCTCATTAAAATTACGCCGTAATCTTCCATTTCTATGTCTCTTAGGAAAGTTTCAGTTTCAGCTTTTACGCTTACTAATTCATCATCCATCATCCATAACAACAAGTCTAGTGCATGTATACATTGATTCATCAATGTACCACCATCTAATGCTTTTGTTCCTCTCCATGGAGCTAAGTTATAGTAGTTTTGATTTCTGTTCCATAAAACCCTTGCTGTGATGTTTGTCATCTTTCCAAATTTATTAGCGTCAATTGTCTTTTTCAATTTTTGAATTGGAGGATTAAATCTATTTTGGTGACACACTCCAACTTTTAATCCTTTTTCATCAGCTAACTTATTAATTTTATCTATTTCTTCCAAACTCATAGCCATTGGTTTTTCAATCAATACGTGTTTTGATTGTTCTAAACAGTAAAGAGCTATCTCACCATGATAACCACTTTCTGTTGAAATAGAGCACATATCGATGTCGACTTCTTCTAACATTTTTTTATAATCAGTGTATACTTTTACATCTCTGTCAGAAAATCTTTCCAAATATTCATCTCTTTTTTCGATGGCTCTTTCTTCAATAATATCGCATACTGCAACTAATTCCATTTCTGAATCATTGTTTGCAATTCCTTCTACGTGTTTATAAGAAATTCTACCACAGCCAATGATTGCGCATTTAATTTTTTGCATATTACCTCTTATAATAATTCTATTTTATCTTTATTGTTTTCTACGTTTCTTGTAGCGTATTTTGTATCAAATACAAATGGTGCATTGTCTACAACCATTTGATAATCAACATTTGTGTGATCTGCAGTTATAACAACTAAATCATAACCTTTAACTACTTCTGGATTAATTTCTTTTAATGAGTAAGTCTTAGATCCATCTGGATTGAAATATGAAGGATTGAATCCATCATAGTAATCGATAATAGCTCCTTCTTCTCTGAATTTATCCATTACAACAAATGCTGGAGAATCTCTTAAATCGTCGATGTCTTTTTTGTAAGCAATACCTAGAATTAAAACTTTTGAACCATTTAAAGGTTTTTTAAATTTTCTAGATAAAATCTTCATTGATCTATCTACAACCCATTCAGGCATACTATCATTTACAGTACCACTTGCTTCTATGATTGGCATGTGTACATCGTATTCTCTAGCTTTCCAAGTCAAATAGAATGGATCTAATGGTATACAGTGTCCACCTACACCAGGACCTGGATAAAATGCTTGATATCCATAAGGTTTTGTCTTAGCAGCGTCGACTACTTCCCACATATTGATATCCATTTTATTAGCTAATTTGGCAAATTCATTTACCAATCCGATATTAACATTTCTATATGTGTTTTCAAGAATTTTTTCCATTTCAGCAACTCTTGGTGAAGATACAGTCATAACTTCTCCTTCAAGTACATTTCTGTACAATGCTGCTGCAACTTCTGTAGATTCTGAACCAATTCCTCCAACAACTTTTGGAGTATTCTTAGTTTTGTATTGTTTGTTGCCTGGATCTACTCTTTCAGGAGAGAATGCTAAGTAAAAATCTTCTTCACATTTCAAGCCTGAACCTTTTTCCAATATAGGTCTCATTAATTCTTCAGTAGTTCCTGGATAAGTAGTGGATTCTAAGACAACTATAGATCCTTTTTTCAAATGCTTAGAAACATCTGTAGTTGATTTTTCAACGTAAGAAATGTCTGGTTGTTGGTAAATATCCAAAGGTGTTGGTACAGCAATAGCTATGAAATCACAACTTGCAACTGATTCAAAATCACTTGTAGCTCTTAATTTTCCAGATTCAACAATAGCTTTTAATTCTGAATCAACAACATCACCAATATAATTAACTCCATCGTTAACCATTTGAACTTTTTCAGGTTGTACATCAAATCCAATAACAGTATAACCGGCTTTTGCCTTTTCAACTGCTAATGGCAATCCTACATAACCTAATCCCACAACCCCTACTACTAGAGATTTATCTTCGATTTTGCCCAATAATTCTTCTTTTAAATTATTCATTTGATACCTCACTCAATTTATAATCATTTAATAAATATTTCTTGTCACAATTTTCACATATATAATCTGTGAGGGAAACTCTTTTTAGGTTTTCTCCACATGAACATGCATATCCATGATGTCTAGCTGGATTTCCTACTACAATTTCGTAATCCCCGACATCTTTTGTAACAACTGCTCCTGCTCCAATTATAGCATATTTGCCAATTGTGTTTCCACAAACAATAGTCGCATTGGCACCAATAGACGCGCCTTCTTTAATAGTTGTTTTTCGATATTCATCTTTTTTCTCAATAAAAGCCCTTGGATTAATAACATTTGTAAACACACAAGAAGGTCCTAGAAACACACCATCTTCACAAACAACACCAGTATACACACTAACATTATTTTGAACTTTACAATTATTACCAAGCGTAACATCTGGAGAAATAACGACATTTTGACCAATGTTACAATTTTCTCCAATAGTGCTACCTGACATCACATGACTAAAATGCCAAATTTTAGTACCTTTACCAATCTTTGTCTCTTCATCTATATAGCAAGACTCATGAGCAAAAAAGTCCATTATACTATCTCCTTTATAGAATTAATAATATATTCTCTTTCTTCATCGTTCATTTCTGGGAACAATGGAATTGCAAAAGTCCTTTCTGAAAGATATTCCGCATTAGGAAAATCTCCCTTTTTATATCCTAAATCATTAAAAGCTTTTTGTAAATGCATTGGGACTTTGTAATAAGTTCCAGTAGCAATGCCTTTTTCTTTTAATTTTGATTCTATTTCCTCTCTGTTTTCAGATTGTAAAATAAATAAGTGGAAAACGTGCTTTCCGTCCTCAGTTTCAGTTGGCATTACCAATGAAGTATCCTTCAAAGCTTCGATGTATCTGTGTGAAATACTTCTTCTGTTTTCTGTATACTCATCTAAGTGTTTCAATTTAATTCTCAAAATAGCAGCCTGGATTTCGTCTAATCTTGAATTGTGACCGATTAAATAGTTGTAGTATTTCAATGGATTGTAAACAGTGTTGTCTCCTGAATTTTGTTCCACAACCTCAACTTCTTCATCATTTAATATAGCATAAGCTTTCATTCCATTTTCGCCACTACCGTGAACCTTCAAAGCTCTTATAATAGTTGCCAAATCATCATCATTAGTTGTGATCATCCCACCATCACCAAAGCATCCTAAGTTTTTTGTAGGGAAAAATGAGAAACAAGCTACATCTCCTAAATTACCTACATTTTTGCCATTATATTGTGAATTAATTGCTTGTGCTGCATCTTCAACAACATACAAATTATGTCTTTTTGCAATATCATTTATTTCATCCATTTTACATGCATTTCCAAATAAATGAACACAAATAATTGCCTTTGTTTTGTCTGTAATCTTTTCTTCTATTTGAGAAGGATCGATATTATAAGTATCCAATTCAACATCACAAAATACAGGTGTAGCTCCAACAAATCTTATAGCTTCAGCTGTTGCAAAGAAAGTGTAATCAGTAGTTATAACTTCATCTCCTTCTTTGATTCCCAAAGACTTCAACGCTATAATCAGTGCATCAGTTCCATTTCCAACTGTAATCGCATGTTTTACGCCAATTTTATTAGCTATTTCTTTTTCAAATTGTTTAACATTTTCACCCATTATATATTGTGCATTTTTGAAACACTCTAATACACTTGCATTTACTTCTTCTTCAATGTTTTTATATTGTCTTTTTAAATTCAACAATGGTATATTCATTAAAATCCCCCATTTAATTTCTCTTTATCTATATGAATAACTAATTAGTTATAAAATCTTCAATGTTTGAAGAATTATTTTAATATCATTTAATAAATTAATATTTTCAATGTATTGTTTGTTTAGTTCGATTTTATTAGGCATAATTTCTTCAACATATGTCTTTTCAGGATTGTCAGATTTATCCAAAATTTCTGATTCATCTCTGTATTTTATACTCGCCAAATCCGTAATTCCTGGTCTAATTTTCAAAATATCTTTGTCTGAATCAGAATACATATCGACGTACTTTCTAACTTCAGGTCTCGGACCAACAAAACTCATATCTCCGACCAATACATTGAACAATTGTGGAAACTCATCTAATTTAGTTTTTCTCAAAAACTTTCCTACTTTCGTTATTCTAGGATCGTCTCCAACTGTTATTGCCATTCCCAATTTTGGAGCATCCACAACCATTGTCCTAAATTTCAAAATTGTAAAGTCCTTATTATTTTTCTTAACTCTTTTTTGCTTGAAAAACACAGGACCTTTTGAATCTAATTTTATAGCAATGGAAATTATAATCATTGGGATTGCCATAACCAAAATTCCAAATAAAGATGCTAAAATATCAAATAATCTTTTGATGAAAAGATTAAATTTGCTATTTTTAAGGATTTCATCTACTCGATTGTCCATATTATTTACCACTAACTATATCCTTGTAAGTTTCGATAACATATGCTACTTCATCATCTGATAATAATGTGTGAAGTGGCAATGTTATTTCATTTTTGTATTGTTCAAAAGTATTAGGATAATCTTTTATATCAAATCCCAAATTTTTGTATCCTGTCATCATTGCAATTGGTTTGTAGTGAACATTAGTAGCAATGCCTTTTTCTGCCATCTTGACGATTATATCGTTGCGAGTTTGTTCATCTATACCCTCAACTCTTGTTAAATACAAATGACCGTTACTTGTATAATCTTTTCCAAAATGATTTAAATAACTTATTGAAGTATTATCAAAACCATCATTATACATTTTGATTATTTCTTTTCTTCTAGCTAATAAATCGTCGTATCTTTCTAATTGAGCAAGCCCAATTGCTGCTAATATATCCGGCATATTGTATTTGTAATAAAGGCCTTTAATGTCGTATTCCCATGCACCTAATTTTGTTTTTGCTAATGCATCTTTGTTTTGTCCATGTAAGGAATATAATTGTAAATCATTGTAAATCTTATCTACATCACCAATGTTTATAGCAAGCATTCCACCTTCAGCTGTAGTAAAGTTTTTAACAGCATGGAATGAAAAAGATGCAATATCTTGGAATGATCCAATTTTTTTACCCTTATATGTTGAACCTAAAGCATGTGCACTATCAGAAATCAAAGCAACTCTTCCCAAAGATTCTTGTATCTCATTTGAAGGTCTGAATATTGATTTCTTAGCTTCAATTATCTCGTAAATTTTATCGTAATCAACAGGAACTCCAGCGATATCAACTGGAATAATAGCCTTAGTATTTTCATTTATGGAATCATATAATTTATCATAATCCATAAAGTAGGAATCTTTTTGAACGTCTACTAATTTAATTGTAGCATTCAAATGATCTATAACTGAACAGCTTGCAGTATAAGTGTAAGCCGAAGTAATACATTCATCCTTCTTACCATTTACGCCCAAAATCCTAAGCGCACATTCCAATGCAGCAGTTGCTGAATTAAAGCAACAAGTCTTTTTTGATTGTGTATATTCTTGTAAGTTTTTTTCTAATTGTTTGGTTTTCGGTCCAGTTGTAATCCAACCGGATTTTAATGCGTCTACCACTTCTTCAATTTCTTTATCAGAAATATCAGGTGGTGAAAATAAAATGTTCATAAACAACTCTCCTTATTTCACTAACTATATATTATACCACTAATCTGTGAAATTTTAGATATTAATAACGAAAAAGTTGACAAATTGTAGCATTCTTCCAAATTTAAAATTGAAATATTCATAAACATTTCATAATAAAATGATATAATATTTATAGGTGATAATATGAAAAACGAAATCTTGTTAAACAATGGTTTAAGAATCACAAAAGCAAGGAAACTTATGATATCGATTTTAGACAAAACAGAACAACCTATATCTGCAGAAGATTTGTATGAGATTTTTAAGGAGAAGGAAGAATCCAATTTGTCTACAATTTACAGAAATTTGAAAATATTAAAAAATAAAGGAATAGTTGAAATTGTATGTGAAATTGATGGTATTTCATACTACAGATTAAAAGGTAAAAAACATAAACACAGCATAATTTGTGAGTCTTGCGGCAAAATAATTCCTATCGATCATTGCCCTATCGAAAAAATAGAGACGGATTTGGAAAACAAAACCGGTTTCAAAATCGACTCACATACTCTTGAATTTAGAGGTGTCTGTCCGGATTGCCAAGATAAAAATAAATAACTTAAACAAAGCATGACTTTGATGTAAGTCATGCTTTGTTTAATTTATTTTCCGTTTTTAACTTTTAAAATTTGAGACATTATCGAAATAGCTATTTCTTCTACAGATCCATCATCAATATCAAGTCCTACTGGAACATTAATACTATCGACTAAGCTCTTGTCCACATTTTTTTCTATCAAATTTCGTTTTAACGTGTCTGCTTTTTTCCTTGAGCCTAACATTCCGAAGTATTTATGAGGTTTGTTCAAAATATTAAAGGCAACTTCTTCGTCGTGCTTATGGTCTCTAGTTGCAGATATAATAAAAGTATCTGGTGTAAATCTCAAATCATCAATCGAATCTGCGATTTCTTTATTGATATATTTTTTAATATTAGAAAAATCTTCGTTATAAATGAAATCGTCCCTATCATCAACAACTATAACTTCAAAATTTGTTAAAGTTGCAATTCTGGCTAATTTTTGAGAACAGTGACCAGCTCCAAAAATAATCAAAGTTGGTTTAGGAAAAAACACTTTACCAAATCCACTAGCTCTACCTCCACAACTCATACTTACTTTTTCTCCCTCATTAAGAACATAATCAAATTCGAAGTCACTATCTTTTTTTAAGTTTTCAATAGAATCATTGATTACTTGGTGTTCGATAGCACCACCTCCTACAGTTCCAAAAGTTTTTCCGTCTTCACGAACAGCCATAATGTTTCCTTGTTTCCCAGGAACTGATCCTCTATTTTTAAACAATGTTACCATCATACATTTATATCCATCTTCCAAAGACTTATACATTTCTAACAAAACATCATTTTGCATACTTTTTTCTCCTGTTTTCTAACATCATAATAGCTTCCAAAACTGCCCCACCAATTGCTCTAGCTTTATCGCTAATTGTAAAACAATTTTCTACTTCTTTATATCTTGGATCAATATCGATTATTTTAAGTCCTTTTTTGACCTCAAAATTATCTCTAATCATTCCGCGTATAACGCCATCTAAAGTCGCTCTTATATAATTATCTCCGACTTTTGCTATAATCTCTTCCTTATTAACAATATCTGAAATACTTTTAATATGTGTAAATTGACCATCAAAATCAGAGTATATAACTCTTTCATTGGAAAATCCATCAATAATTCCTGGAATACTTGTGTTTTTCTTTGCGAATCCTTGTTCGATAATTTTTGCTAAATCATGACCACGCATAGTTTCAATCACAATATCGCAATCAACACCTGCTTCAAAACCAGGGCCTAATCCTATCGTAATCTCGGCCATTTCTTTTTTTAATCCAGTGTTTTTCTTCGCTAATATAGCATCCACCACTACATCAAATTTCATCTTATTTAATATTGTAAGTTTTGGATCTACTATTATCACGGGATTGTATAGTTCTAAGTATTGCCCAATTTCATCTAAATTTTCGCACAAAACAGCTTCTATATCTTCTACAACTGTTTTTTTCTCGTAAACCGCCTCAGAAAGTGACACTTTTCTTCTTATACTACTTGGATTTGAAACTTCAGTAACAACACATTTGAACCCAGCGCGAACAAGTTTTTGAATTGTACCTGTGGCTATATCACCTGCGCCTCTAACTAAACAAATTATCTGCATTTAAAATCCTTTCATAATCTTCACTCGTGTCTATGTCCATTAGTTCTCTTTCAAAATTTACATCTACATATTTTACATAATTCAAATTCTTGTTTTTAACTATTGAACCTTTTTCATCGTTTTTCAGTGACAATAATTGATTGAAAAATTTATTGGAGAAAATTACAGGGTTTCCTATTTTGTCTTTGAATTTCAATTGACAAATCTTGTCTTTCTCAAATGAATTAATTAATTTTTCTATTGAAATTTCTGTTAATAATGGCTGATCTGAAACTAGAAAACAAATACCATCCATTTCTTTGAAATATTTGACTCCTAATTTGATTGATTCGCTTTGTCCAATTTCATTGTTAGGATTATTAATAGTTTTGATTCCGATTTTTTTGCAATATTTTCTTATCGTAGAATTATTCGTAATTACAACTCTATCACAAAAGTTTGATTTTGCTACCAAATCAATAATATATTCAAAAATAAATTTATCATTATATTTCAGCATTAATTTGTCAGATTTCATTCTCTTGGACAAACCACTTGCCATTATTACTGCACCTATTTTCAAAATCATCACCTAATCTATTATACACTTTTAGTTTATTGCAATCAAAAAACCTCTTCATCAATTAAGATAAAGAGGTTTCTGGAATAAAAATTATTGTCTATTCAAAGCGCCTTCAACCATTTGCAACAATAATACTCTTGTTGTGATTTTTCCAACACTATTTGCCAATACTTTTACGTTAACTTCTGGATTAACATCGCCTGATAATTTTCCGTTTTCATCCAAGCTAACTCCAACATCTACTACATAAGAATCTTCAGTAAAGTAAGAATCATCAAACATTTTAGCTTTTCCAACTGCAGTTACAACCAAATCAGCATTTTTAGTAAATGATTTTATATCTTCTGTTCTAGAATGACACATTGTAACAGTCTTGTTTTCTTTTATAAGCATATTGAAAAGTGGTTTACCTAAAACTAATGATCTGTTTACGATTACTACGTTTTTAACGTCAAAGTTGTAGTATTTAACTATTTCAACAACAGCTCTAGCTGTAGCTGGATAATATGCATCTTCTTCTGCTGCCAAAACTTTTCCTAAGTTAACCATTCCCATCGCATCTATATCTTTTTCTGGAGCGATTATATATTGAATTTCTTTTTCCAATTTTTTATCTTTTAATGGTCTGAACATCAATATACCATCGTGTGTTTCATTTAGTTCTTTGATAGTTTGGATTAATTTTTCATTTTCTCCTTCTTCTAAAACTATTTGATCACAAGTTATGTTCAACTTAGCACAGTTGTTTTTTACAGCTTTTTCGTAAGAAATATCTCCTGCATTTTCACCAACTCTTACAGTTGCAACATTAACTTCTCTGCCTAATTTTTCTACACCATCGATAATTCTTTTACCTAAATCTTCTCTAAGTTCTTTAATGTCTAAAACGTTCATAAAAGTATCCTTTCTATTTGTTCTTTTTTTGTATCGTATATTAAAAATCCAGCTTGACCATCTCTTGGATAAGTTACAGATCCTGGATTGATAACCCAAACGCCATCAATTGTTTCATTAAAATACCTATGCGTATGTCCATACAAACACATTTTGCAATTTAAAGATTTGCTCTTTTCGACTAATCTTGTCACTCCTGAAGATACATTGTACTTATGCCCATGTGTTATGAAAATATTTTTATCAGAAATTCTAATAACCTTGTCATATTCACCACCAGCAACATAAAAATCGTTATTTCCTTTTACATAGATGACTTCTACTTTTAAAAAATCTTCAAGTAAAATTGCATCATCGCACACATCTCCTAAGTGAACGATGATGTCAATTTTTTTATCAAATAAATAGTCATAAACTTTTGCGATTTTGTTATGTGTATCACTAATTATTGCTACTTTCATTTAAACCTTTCAAGATGATTTTGGCGTTTTCCAAAGCTCTTTTTCTGTGACTAATCTTGTTTTTCTCACAATCTTCCATTTGTGCAAAACTTTTATCGTAGCCATCTGGCATGAAAATACTATCATATCCGAAACCATGTTCTCCACATTCTTCAAGTAAAATCTTGCCATCTACTCTGCCTTTTGCTTGATGAATTTCATTATTTGAATCTATGATTGTAATTACAGTTTCAAAATAAGCACTTCTATCTTCTTTGTCTTTCAATTCAGATAAAAGTTTTTGACGATTTTTACTATCGTCGCACTCATCGCCTGCAAATCTCGCAGAGTATACTCCAGGTCTTCCATCCAAAGAATTTACGAAAAGCCCAGTGTCATCACTCATTACAATATCATCTGTGTATTTTTTTAAAAATTTAGCTTTGATAAGTGAATTGCCTTCCAAAGTTTCTGCATCTTCTACTGCATCTTCATTTATACCCAATTCGGATTTGGAATACACATCATATTTTAAATCAGAAAGTATTTCTTTTATTTCAGAAACTTTTCCTTTATTTCCTGTAGATAAATATATTTTATTCATTAGATTTTCTCTTTGATTAATTCATTGAACTTTTGAGGATTTCCTTTACCTTTTGATTTTTTCATACATTGACCAACCAAGAAACCTATAGCACGATCTTTACCATTTCTAATACTTTCGATAGATTCTGGATTTTCTGCTACCACTTCATCCACTATTTGTTGTAGTAAATTATCGTCATCAACTTGTAATAATCCTTTTTCTTTGACATAAACTTCTGGGTCAAAGTTTTCATTGAACATTTCTCTCAAAACTTTTTTTGCAGTTTGATTATTTATTTTCTTAGCTGAAGAAAGTTTAATCAATTTTGCCAAATTTTCAGCAGACATATTCATTTCTTCTACTTCAATTTCATTTTCATTTACTTGACGAAGTACATCTCCCAATAACCAATTCGAAGATTGAACAGGATCATTAGAAATTTTTACAACTTCTTCGTAGTAGTCAGCCAAGTATCCATTTCTTGTAAGAATATCAGCGTCATATTCATCAATCTTGTATTCGTTCATGAATCTTTCTTTACGCATTTGTGGAAGTTCAGGCAAATTATTTTTGATTTCCTCGATATATGATTGTTCCACATAAGTTTTAGGAATATCTCCTTCAACTGAGAATCTGTAATCATTTCCTTCTTCTTTGTGTCTCATAACTATTGTAGTTTGAGTGTCCTCATCCCATCTTCTGGTTTCTTTTTCGCCGATTTTATTTTCTTTTGCCAATTGGATGTGTCTTTCTTGTTCATAAACCAAAGCTTTTGATACTGATTTGAATGAGTTCAAGTTTTTGATTTCAGAAATTTTAGTTTTAAAATCAGAATCTTCATCGTAAACATTGATGTTAACATCGCATCTCAATGATCCTTCACTCATCTTAACATCTGATATTTTCAAATATTTAATTCTTTCTCTTAAAGTTTCTAAAAATTCTCTGGCTTCATCAGGAGTGCTCATATCTGGCTCACTAACTATTTCAATTAGTGGAACTCCCGCTCTGTTATAATCCATTAAAGTGTTTCCACTTTCGTTGTGGATTGATTTACCTGTATCTTCTTCTATGTGAATTCTTCTAATTCTAACTTTTTTACCTTTAGTAGATGATTTTAATTCAATATATCCATTTGTGCAAAGTGGTTGGTCCTCTTGCGTGATTTGATATCCTTTAACTAAATCAGGGTAGAAGTATTTTTTTCTGTCCATCTTAAATTCATTAGCAATGTCACAATCAAAAGCTAGTCCTGCCATGATAGCATATCTTAAAGCTTGTTTGTTCATGTGAGGAAGTGCTCCAGGATGACCTAAACAAATCGGACATACATTTGTGTTTGGAACTTGTCCGAATTCATTCTTACAACCACAAAACATTTTAGTTTTAGTTGATAATTCAACGTGAATTTCCAATCCTATAAGTGTTTTTAAGTTCATGCTATCTCCTTTCAAACGCTAAAGCTGCATTCAATAAATTTTCTTCGTCGTGACTATTTGCAATTAGTTGCAAACTAGTTGATATTCCTGATTTGTAAGGAATTGAAATAGCACACAATCCACTCAAGTTTACAATTACATTGAAAATACCTGAATCGTATACAGCCAATGGATCGTCTTTTCTACTGTCTAATTCATAAGGTAAGCTTGTCATTGTAGGTGTAGCAATGAAATCAAAATCCTTGAAAATATTTTTAAATTCTTGTGAAAGTAGATTTCTAACTTTTAAACCTTGTTTGTAAACTTTTTGGTCATTGGAACTTGCTAGATAAAAAGTTCCCATAGCAATTCTTCTCTTAACTTCTTCGCCAAATCCTTCGCTTCTTACCTTAACGAATAAATCTCTCGTATTTTCATAATCATCTGTCAAATATCCATATCTAATTCCATCAAATCTTGACATATTAGATGACACTTCACTAGTAACTATTACGTTGTATAACGCATTTGCGTATTTTAAATATTCAAAGTCGATTTCTACTAGATCGGCTCCTAATTTTTTTAGAATCTCCAATATTTCTTGGTATTCTTTGATAACTGTTTCATCTTTGCTATATTTTTTTAAATCAACAACTGCAATTTTTTTACCCTTAAAATCATAATCTTTCTTTTGAACATTTACTTCAGATTGAATTGTAGTCATATCATTGTCATCGTGACCTGAAATTACATTGTAAGTATCCATTATATCTTCAACAGAATTTGATAATATACCAACTTCATCCAAAGTATTTGCCATTGATTGAACTCCAAATCTAGAAATAGAACCATAAGTTGGCATAAATCCAACGACATTACAACAAGATGCTGGTTGTCTGCTAGATCCACCTGTGTCAGTTCCCAAACTTACAACAGCCATTTCAGCTTTGATACTGGCAGCTGATCCTGATGAAGAACCTCCTGGGATTAATTTTGTGTCTACAGGATTTTTTGTAGGGCCAAAATAACTTGTTTCAGAAGAAGATCCCATGGCAAACTCATCCATATTAACTTTTCCAACTATAACGCAGTCTTCTTCTTTTAATTTTTTGATTACAGTGGCATCATAAATTGAAACATAATCCTCTAACATTTTTGATCCACAAGTCATCTTCAAATCTTTTACATTGATATTGTCCTTAACGCTTACTGCAATACCGAACATTTTTC
This sequence comes from Finegoldia dalianensis, assembly GCF_046255015.1. NCBI lineage: Bacteria > Bacillati > Bacillota > Tissierellia > Tissierellales > Peptoniphilaceae > Finegoldia > Finegoldia dalianensis. The sequence goes on along the minus strand of NZ_JBDLBQ010000001.1, from coordinate 18,398 downwards.
CCAATTTTTCGTTATTTTTTGATTTTTCAATTAGCTTTTCAACTTGTTGGTCAATGAATGATTTGTCGTAAGTTATAAACACATTCAAATCTTTTTTTGATTCTATTAATTTATCCAAATCATTGTAGTAGTCCCTTAAACTTTCAGGGTTTTCTACAAATTTATTTCTAAGATTTTCTATCATTATTCCACCACTTTCTTCAATTTAAAATAACCATACTCACGAGATTTTGCATTTTTTAACGCAACTTCTCTTGGAATTGATTCTTTTGGTGTATCTTCTCTAAGTATACTGTGATATTGTGGCAAGAATTCCATATATTCCACTCCTTCAGTATCACATTCCATAATCATACTTGCAAAATCCAATACAGTATTATATTTTTCATATAAATCATCCACGTTTTCAGTTAACTCTAGGTTAGCCAAATCATAGATTTTTACTACTTCATCTCGATTAATCATACTAACTCCTTTTTAATTCATGATTAAATTTTATCATAAATAAATTAAATTTATAAGTTGTCTAAGAATGAATTCAATTCATCTTCTGTCATTAATTTTACACCCAAATCCTTCGCTTTTGTAAGTTTGGATCCAGCTTTTTCTCCATACACCACATAATCAGTGTTTTTGGATACAGAAGATGAAACTTTTGCCCCCAAATTTGATAACTTATCTGTAAGTTCTTTTCTAGAATAATTCACCAAACTTCCCGTCAACACAAAAGTTAAATTATCCAATTTCTTTTCAATATTTTCAGGGTTTTTAATTTTAATTCCTTTTGATAGAAGTGAATCAATAGAATGAGAAATAGTTTCGTCATGGAAAAATTCTACGATTTCTTCGGCAATTACATTTCCAATATCTTCGATTTGAATTAATTCTTCAAACTTCGCTTCTCTCAAATTATCAAAGCTTTTATATTTTTGTGCCAATTCAAAGCTCGTCTTCTCACCTATTTCAGGAATTCCCAATGCAAAGATGAAATTAGCCAAATCAACATTTTTACTTTTTTCAATTGCATTGATAAGATTTTGACTCTTCTTTTCTTTAAATCCTTCTAATTGCAACAACTGTTCTTTTTTTACATCGTAAATTTCTTCAATCGATGTGATGTTTAATTTTTCAAGCAAAACTTCCAAAGTTTTTTCGCTTAATCCGTCGATATTCATTGCATTTCTACTTGCAAAATGAACCATTCTCTTAACTAATTGTGGAGTACAACTCATTGAGTTTGGACAGAAAATATGAACTCCATCTCTAAATAATTCACTGTGACAATATGGACAGTAATGCGGGATTTCAATTTCTTTGGTATCTTCTTGCTCAGGATTTACGACTCCCATTATTTCTGGAATTACATCGTTTGATCTTCTAATGAAAACTTCTGAGTTTAATCTGACTTGTTTTCTTTCAATATCGTCAATATTATTAAGTGTAGCTCTCTTTACAGTTACATTCCCAATTTCTACAGGTTCCAACAAAGCCGTCGGAGTTACTTTTCCAGTTCTTCCAACATTCCATTCCACTTCTTTGACAATTGTTGTAAATCTTTCAGGTTCAAATTTGTAAGCTATTGCCCATCTTGGAAATTTATTGGTGTAGCCTAATTTTTCTCTAGTTTTAAAATCATTTACTTTAATTACTACACCGTCTGTCAAAACGTCTATTTCATTTCTCAATTCAAAAATCTCATCAATAAATCCTGAAATTTCTTCGAATGACGTAGCGTGTTTTTCGTATGGATACAATTTGAAATAATTATTTCTCAAAAACTTCATCATTTGTTCTTGAGTTTCAAGCCCGTTTTCTTCCAAATAATTTACATTGTAGAAATAAGCATCCAAGTTTCTTTCTCTTGTTACCGCTGGATCTAAGTTTCTAAGGGCTCCCGCTGCAGCATTTCTTGCATTTTTTAGTTTTGGTTCATGAGTTTGGTTGTATTTTTCTAATGATGAAAGTGGCATTACTCCTTCGCCTTGAATTTCCATCAATCGCGTGTCTTTTATTTTCAATGGAATTGAATTGATAGTTCTCACTTGACTTGTAATAACTTCTCCGATAGTGCCGTTACCTCTTGTAGTAGCCATTACCAAATATCCACCGTCATAAGTCAAATTTACTGTCAAACCGTCAAACTTAAATTCTACATAAAATTCAACAGTTGGCAATTTGTTTACATGATTTTTATTGTAATTTTCTACAAACTCAATGGTTTTATTGACCCAATTTCTAACTTCTTCTTTGCTTTGCGCTTTTCCTAAACTGTACAAAGTATTCAAGTGTTCATGCTTTTCAAATCCAGATAAAACTTCTCCACCAATTCTATTTGTAGGAGAATTTGGTAGAATAATTCCCGTCTCTTTTTCAAGATTTACAAGCTCATCATACAAAACATCGTACTCTGAGTCCTCAATCAAAGGATCATCCAAAGTATAATAATGAAAAGCGTATTTATTTAGTATGTCTACTAAATATTTTATTCTGTCTTCCTTTTCCATTATTCAACCCTTGTTAGTGGTGCTAGTGATGAATTTAGCTTCTTCAATCCTTTTTTGTCGAAATTAATCGTCAACTCATCTCCATTGTCTTTTTCTACAATTCCAACGATTACACCAGTTCCGAACTTCTTGTGTGAAACCTTATCTCCAGCTCTGTACTTTTCATTGTTTTTAGTAACATTATTTTGTTTTTTAGTGATTGAAGCTGATGCTTCTGTCCTATAATCGTCAACTACTTTTGTGTTGAACGATTCTCTAAAACTAACCTCTTTATTAGGAGATTCGTCTTTATATTTATTTTCCATTTCCTCTATAAACCTCGATTCAGCTTTTGTTTGAAATTCATTAAATCTTCTTCTCGATTGTACACTTGTAATGTACAATTTTTTCCTTGCCCTTGTGATTGCCACGTAGCACAATCTTCTCTCTTCTTCTACATCTTCATCTACTCTTGATGGAATAGTACCTTCTTCTAGTCCAGTGAAAAATACAACATCAAACTCCAATCCTTTTGCCGCGTGGATTGTCATCATTGATACACCTTTAGTATTGTCATCTGTTTTATCCAAATCAGTCATCAAAGAAGATGTTTCCAAATATTCTCTCAAGCTTTTATCAGGATTATCTTGAACAAATTGATATAAAGACGAAATGTATTCGTCAATATTTTCCAACCTTGTCATATCGTCTCTATTAGTTGATTTTTCTAGATTCGCTCTGTATCCTGTTTTATCCAAAATATTTTCCATAAGTTCTGCAACATTCAAATCGTCTTTTGGAAAGCTTTTGATTAAATAATAAAACTCTTGAAGTTTTTTTGCTGTAGCATTTGAAAAATCAGGAAGATCTGTGTCTCTGATGTATTCCATCATGCTAATTCCTCTTGCTTGAGAATATTGCAACAACTTATCCATAGTTGTTTTGCCAATTCCTCTTTTAGGCTCATTGATAATTCTATTCAAAGCCATATTATCATTCAAATTTTCAACAATTCTAAGATAACTTACGCAGTCTTTGATTTCTTTTCTATCGTAGAATTTCAATCCACCTACAACTCTATTAGGAATTCCTAGTCTATTCAATTTTTCTTCGAAGAGTCTTGATTGTGCATTAGTTCTGTACAAAATCGCCATTTCTTCGTATGGATTTTGTCGATATCTTTCTTGCTCAATCCATTGAACTACTTGGTCTGCCTCATCTAAATCAGAATACATTCTCCTATATATAGGCATATCCCCTTCATTTTTTGCAGTCCACAAATTTTTATCTTTTCTAAGTGAATTGTTTTTAATCACAGTGTTTGCCAAATCCAAGATAGGTTGTGTTGAACGATAATTTTGTTCTAATAAAATAACTTTTGCATTCTTAAAATCTTTTTCAAAGTTTTGAATGTTTTGTATGTTTGCTCCTCTCCAACCGTAAATTGATTGGTCAGAATCTCCTACACAGCAAATATTATCGTTTTTAGAAACCAAATTTTTGATAAGCTTGTACTGAGTATCGTTTGTATCTTGGTATTCATCGACAAACACGTACTTAAATCTTTCAGAATATTTTTCTCTCAAGTCGGGATTTTCTTCGAACAACAAATTAGTCTTCACAATCAAATCATCAAAGTCTAACGAATTGTATCTTTTTAATTTGTGTTCGTACTTTTGGAATAATTCCATAGTAAAAGTGCTTAAACTTATATCAAAATCTTCTTTGTCGATATTTTTTTCTGTAGCACCTGCGTTTTTTAATCTAGAAATTGTATTGATTTCGTTTTTGATTTCGACATTTTTAGGATCTACTCCCATATCCTTTAAACATTCTTTTACAAGAGATATTTGATCTGCTCTGTCATAAACTGTAAAGTTTCTTTCGAAACCAATTCTTTCTATTTCTACTCTCAATATTCTAGAACAAATGGCATGAAAAGTTCCTATCCACATGCTGTCTACGTCTTCTTGTAAGATGTTTTCAACTCTTTCTTTCATTTCTTTGGCAGCTTTGTTTGTGAAGGTAATTGCCAAAATTTCGTATTTTGAACACAATCCTTTCTCCAAACAATATGCAATTTTCGTAGTCAAAACTTTTGTTTTACCACTTCCTGCTCCTGCCAATATCAACATAGGACCATCTGTATTTTCGACTGCTTCTCTTTGTCTGTCATTTAAATTATCTAAATTCATCATAACTCCTTATGTATCAATAAAAAAATAAGTCGCTACAACTTATTTTTTCAAATATATATTCGTCTATGTTTTCTAATGTTCATTTAGGAATAATTGCAACTATTCCTCCTCATTATTATATCACAACTATCTGATTAGTCCGAAATAAATTAGAACCAATACACCAAGAGCAATTCTGTAATAACCGAACACTTTGAAATCATTGTTTTTGATGTAATTCATTAAGAATTTAATTGTGATTACAGATACAATAAAACTTACTGCAGTTCCCAATAATAACACGAATGCTTCCATTGCTGTAAAACTAAATCCAAATTTCACAAGTTTTAGTAAACTTGCTCCAAACATTGTTGGAATTGCCAAGAAAAATGTAAATTCAGCTGCAATTGTTCTGGATAATCCTATAGCAATACCACCTAGAATTGTAGCTCCTGAACGTGAAGTTCCTGGGAACACCGCTGCAATTACTTGAAATAATCCTACAATAAAAGCTTGTTTGTAAGTAATTTTATCAATACTATCGACTAATTTTTTGTGTGATTCTTTGTTTTTGTTTTCAATTATAATAAAAAGAATACCGAAAATTATTAGTGCTAATGAAATCACAAAATAATTATAAAAGTGTTCTTCGATAAAATCATCAAATTTTATACCAATAATTGCCGCTGGAATGCAGGCAACAATTATTTTTGCCCACATTATCATTTTGCTTTTACTAATTGATATCAAATGAGTTTGACCTTTCTTAAATGGCCACACTTTGTTCCAATAAATTACTACAACTGCCAAGATTGCCCCCAATTGAATTACAACGGTAAACATTGATTTGAAAGCATCTGACATGTTCAATTTGATAAATTCGTCCAATAATAAAATATGACCAGTTGAACTAACTGGCAACCACTCTGTTACTCCTTCAATAATTCCTAAAAGAATAACTTTTAATATTTCTATAAACATATTTCCTCCAATTTCTTAACTACTCATATTATATGAAAAATCCGTTTATTATTCAATCTCAAATGAAAAAAGTGCAAAAGTAAATCTCTTGCACTTTCTAGGTTAATTTGCTTTTATATCAGCCCATATATCATCGTATTTTTCTACAAAATCTGATGGATCTTTAAATATTTCCATATTCTTATGCTTTGATAAATCTGGGTATGCTGTAGCATCTTCTTGAACTTCCTTATCCAAAAGTTTTTTGGCTTCTGTAGATGGAAGAGAATAACCAATATATTCTGCATTAATTTTTGCATTCTCAGGATCTGTCAAAAAATTTATAAATTTTTCGGCATTTTCCTTGTGCTTTGCATTTTTCAAAATAGCTAACGTATCAAACCACAAGTTTGATCCTTCTTTTGGAATTACATATTCCAAGTTTTCATTCTCACCTTTAGCGACGATTGCATCACCAGAATACATTACTGCAATATCCGCTTCTTCATTTACCATTTGATTTTTCGTTTCATCTACAAGATAAGCAAGAACAATATCTTTTTGTTTTATCAATGACTCTTTTGCTTTTTCTAACTCAGCTTCATTTCTAGAATTCATTGAATACCCTAACCTTTTTAAAGCTACTCCTAAGGTATCTCTAGTGGAATTCATCATTATGATATTATCTTTGTATTTTTCATCCCACAAAATATTCCAGCTATCCACATTTTCTTTTACTTTATTTTTATTGTAAAGAATTCCCACAGTTCCCCACATATAAGGAACTGTATATTCGTTTTTTGGATCATAATCCAAATTTTTAAATTTCTCATCGATGTATTTGAAGTTTGGAATTTTGCTGTAATCAATTTTTTCAAGCATTCCTTGCTTTATCATTTTCTCAGCCATATAATCTGAAGGAACTACAACGTCGTAATTATTCCCTCCCTCTTTTACTTTCATGTACATATCTTCATTTTGCTCAAAAGTATCATATATTACTTTAATTCCCGTTTCTTTTTCAAACTTTTCTATCAAAGCTGGCTCGATGTATTCTCCCCAATTGTACACATACAAAACATTTGAATCATCTTTAGAGCAAGAAGTTAAAACCAATATAGTTAATAAAAATAATAAAATTTTTTTCATCTTACAATTCCTCCAATAGATTTGTTCTCTTGTGAAGAATCAATAATAGAATAACCATTACTAAAAACATAATAGTACTCAACGCATTAATTGCTGGATTTACACCTTTCTTTGCCATAGAGTACACTGTAACAGATAAGTTTGACACGCCATGACCTGTTGTAAAGAAGCTTATTACAAAATCATCAATACTAAGTGTAAATGCCAACAAGCTTCCTGAAAATACTCCTGTTTTTATTTCTGGCAGCACAACTTTTCTCAAAGTATAAAAAGGAGTTGCTCCCATATCCATTGCGGCCTCTGGCAAGAATTTATTCATTTGCGATAATTTTGGCAACACCGCAAGTATTACATAAGGAGTTGTAAATGTGATGTGTGACAATAACATCGTGAAAAATCCGAATGGAAAATTCATCAAGTTAAATATTACCATCAAACTTACTGCTGTCACTATATCTGGGTTTAAAACAGGTAGATAATTCATATTTAAAAGCAAAGTTTTCTTGTAACCTCTCAAATAATAAATTCCTATCGCTGCTATTGTCCCTAAAATTGTTGCAATTATTGTGGCTAATATCGCAATTAATATTGTGGTTTTAAATGAAGACAAGATTTCTTCATTATGCAATAATTCCTTGTACCATTTGAATGTAAATCCTACCCAGCTTCCTTTCAAACGAGAATCATTAAATGAAAATACCATTAATACAGCAATTGGTCCGTAAAGAAATAGAAATACCAATGCCAAATAAAATTTCTTAAAAAATTCCTTCATTTTATTCTCCTTTCTCATTTGTAAAAGCTAATGAAATTAAAATCATAACTATCAAAACAACAGAAATCGCACTACCATAATGCCAGTTTCCTGCTATTCTAAATTGATGCTCAATTATATTACCAATCAAATTGTATTTGTTACCACCAAGCAATGCAGATATTTCGAATGTAGATATCGCAGGAATAAATACCATAGTAATTCCTGTAATAACTCCAGGCAAACTCATCGGAAACACTATTCTCAAAAAAGTTTGCAACTTTGATGCTCCTAAATCGTAACTTGCTTCTACTAGTGAATAATCTGATTTGTCTAGTATTGAGAAAATAGGAAGTATCATAAAAGGTAAGAAATTGTAAACCATCCCCATTAAAATAGCTCCTTCAGTGTAAAGCATTTTTATTGGAGAAAACCCAAAATGTATCAACACGCTGTTGATTATTCCATTTTTGCCAGTTAAAATAATCCACGCATAAGTTCTCAACAAAAAATTCATCCACATTGGAATAACTATCATAAGCATCAACACAGCCTTGTACTTTTTGTCTACTTTACTGATAAAATAAGCTGTTGGATATCCTATCAACAAACAAATCACTGTACTAATAAAAGCCAATCTTATTGAATTCAAAAGCACTTTTACATATTTTGATGTAAAAAATCTATGAAAGTATTCCAGCGAAAATTGTGGATTGGAAAAATCTCTCAATGATCCAGTTGTAACTGAATAATAAACTATAAGAAACAAGGGAAATACAATGAAAAATAATATCCAAATAGCATAAGGAATGGATAATTTCTTAAGCTTCATTGTCGCACCTCTTCATAATATGAATATTATCTGGATCAATGTTAATGCCTACAATACTTCCTTGAGGTTTGTTGATAGTTGATTGTGCCTTGTATTTGAAATCTCCAGTATCCACAAACATTTCGTAGTGAATTCCTTTGAACCTGTCGCTAATAACTGTCCCTTTAATTTGTCCTTTATCTGGAGCAACTATCTCCACATCTTCAGGTCTAATAACTACTTGTACATTTTCGTTTTTCGCAAATCCTTTATCCACACACTTCCATTTATGATTGGAGAATTCTACCATGCAATCTTCTAAAAATACCCCGTCAATTATGTTACTTTCGCCAATAAATTTAGCTACAAACTCATTCTTAGGCTCATTGTAGATATCTTCTGGTGTTCCTATTTGTTGAATTACACCATTATCCATAACAACAATAGTATCGCTCATAGTTAAAGCTTCTTCTTGATCGTGTGTTACATAAACAAATGTAATTCCTATTCTCTCTTGAATATTTTTGAGTTCGTTTTGCATTCCTTTTCTCAACTTCAAATCCAATGCACCCAAAGGTTCATCTAACAACAAAACACTTGGCTCATTAACCAAAGCTCTTGCTATAGCAATTCTTTGTTGTTGACCACCACTCAAATTATTTATCTTTCTTTTTTCAAAACCAGACAAATTAACAAGTTTCAAAACTTCTGTTACTTTTTCTCTGATTAATTTTTCGTTCATTTTTTTGATTCTCAAACCAAAAGCTATGTTTTCGAAAACATTCATATTAGGAAATAGAGCGTATTTTTGAAAAACCGTGTTCACATTTCTCTTATAAGGTGCAATATGACTGATGTCTTTTCCTTCAAAAATAATCTTTCCAGTATCTGGAGTTTCAAATCCAGCAATTAATCGCAAAGTCGTAGTCTTACCACAACCTGACGGTCCCAATAATGTCAAAAATTCTTTATTTCTAATGTAAAGATTCAAATCTTTTAAAATATGTTCATCTTCAAAAGATTTATTAATACCGATTAATTCAATGATATTATCCATTAAACATTCCCCCTAAAAATTTGGTGGTGACATAATCCATATCACCTTGCAGATTTTTGTGCCATTATTTTCTAACATTCTAGTTTTATTGCACTTAGTGTAAAAACAATCACCCTTGTTTAGTTTATGTATTTCATTGTCGAGATAAATGTTGCAACTTCCCTCAAGGACATACCCAAACTCTTCTCCTTCAAATGGATTATATTCTTTAGTCTCTCCTTTTTGATTAAGCGTAATTATAACAGGCTCCATAGTGTTGACTTGGGATTTTGGAACCAGCCATGTAATAGTAGAATTCATGCTTAAATCTTCACTTGACTGATAATCGTCTTTCGTGAAAATCTCTTTTACCGTAGGCTTATCCATAAAAAAAGTTGCCATATCAGTTCCCAATGCATTTAATAAGTCATTAAGTGAATCTACAGAAGGACTTGTCAAATCTCTCTCTAATTGTGATATGAAACCTTTTGTCAAATCAGACCTTTCCGCCAATTCTTCTTGGGTCAAACCAAGTTTTAACCTCAATGATCTTATTTTTTCTCCTATTTCCATTACTATCTCCTTACTTAAAATATTAAACCAAAAGTATTATAACATAAAAGCATACAAAACTAAACAAAAAGTTAAAAATATTTTACTAAGTTTCCGCAAAAAAATACTCTCAAAATTAATTGAGAGTATTTCATAAATTTGATTAAAAGCTTCTTCCAGCTCCTCCGCCTCCGGATGAGCCTCCTCCTCCAGAGAATCCACCGAATCCTCCAGAAGATCCACCACCAAAACCTCCGCCGAATCCGCCGAAGTCATCATCATCGAATCCTCCTCCAAATCCAGGGAAGAATATAGTACCGCCACGTCTTCTGCCTCTGTGTCTATTATTTCTACGATTATTCCTTGAGATAAAGTACAAAACAAGCAGAATTATTACCATTCTTAGTACAGAATTAAAAACTTGTGGATCTGTTTTTCTGTTTAAATTTTCTTGGTATTTGTCAAAATCTCCAGTTAATTCAACATCATACTCAGCTGCAACTTCACTGACAACTGCATTGAATCCTTCTTGTAGGGCATTAGAATAATTTCCGTCTTTTAAATCATCTAGCATATATTCATCAATTATTCTACCGACTTTACCATCATTGAGTCTTCCTTCTATTCCATAACCTGTAATGATATTGATGTGACGATTACGACCCTTAGGTTCATTTAAATCTTGTGACAATAAAATCAGAACTCCGTTTTTCTTAGTGGCATCTCCAATTTTCCATTTATTGAATAAATCAACGCCATAATCAACAGGATCTCTTCCTTTTAAATCTTTTATGGTTACAACAAGTACTTGTGAGCCTGTTTTTTGCTCAAGTTCTACATTCGTCTTAACTATTTTATCTTTAACTTCCTGGCTAATCACACCCATCTCATCAAGATAAAAAGTATCCGGTGATTTCGGCAAATCTTGGGCAAAAGCATTTACATTAAAAATTAATAAAAAAGCTAAAACAAATGAGAATATCAATCTAAATTGCTTTCTCATTATTTATTTGTCCTATTCAAAGTTAACTTGTGGTGCTTTTTGTGCAGAAGCATCTGCTTCAAAGTATTTTTCAGAGCTGAATCCCATTAATCTAGCAAATATTACTGTTGGGAATCTCTTAACTTTTTGATTATATGATTTTACAACTGTGTTGTAATTCTTTCTTTCTGTAGCGATTCTGTTTTCTGAACCTGCTAATTCATCCATAAGTTGTGTAAAGTGTGAATCTGATTTTAATTCAGGATATCTTTCTACAACAACATTCATACCGTTTAATGCACTTGTCAATTCATCGTTTGCTTTTGCTAATTCTTCTGGATCTTTGGCATTTTTTACACCAGCTCTAGCTTCAGAAACTTTGATGAATACATCTTCTTCATGCTTTGCAAATCCTTTTGCTGTGTTAACTAAGTTTGGAATCAAATCCGCCCTTCTTTGAACAACGTTTTGAACTTGTGCATAAGCCTCATTCACATCTTCCTTTGATTGAACTAATCCGTTGTATTGTGGCACTAATAATAATGCTAATACAACAATAATACCTATAATAACTCCTGCTTTTTTCATACTTCCTCCTATTGTCTAATCTTAATTAATTCCATATTATCTATACATTCTTGAACCAAGCCTTCAATATCTAAGTTTTCTTCTTCTCTTTTGACATCGTAAATTCTTGGTTTAGTAACTGGTCTTTTCGGCGTAAATACCGTGCAACAATCTTCAAAAGGCAAAATTGATGTTTCGTACGTTCCTATTTCTCTTGCAATTTCTATGATTTCTGTTTTATCACTTGCAATTAAAGGTCTTAAAATAGGAAGACTCGTAACTTCATTGATAACTGAAACCCCTTGAATAGTTTGACTTGCAACTTGTCCCAAGCTTTCTCCTGTAATCAAAGCATCAATTTTGTTTTCATTTGCTATTCTTTCTGCAATCCTCATCATAAATCTTCTAGAAATGATAGTCATCATTCTTTCCTTGCAGTTTTTAGTGATAGCTTTGTACACTGGAAGCAAGTTCACAGAATAAAAGTTAATATTACCAGTATAATACGAAACTTCATCTGCTAATTGCTTAACCTTTTCAAATCCTCTTTGACTTGTAAATGGATAGCTATGGAAGTGCAAACAATCCACACGAACACCTCTTTTCGCCATAAGAAAAGCAGCTACGGGACTATCTATACCCCCAGATAATAACAATAAACCTCTTCCAGAACTACCAATTGGAAGACCACCCCAACCTTTTATTCTATCGGTGTAAACATAACAATTATCCTTAATATCTACATAAACAAAAAAGTCAGGATTTTTGATGTCAACCTTAACATAATTTCCATATTTTTTTAATATAGTACCACCTAAAAGTGGGTTTAATTCTGGAGATTTTGGTTCAAAATTTTTGTCAACTCTATGAACATCAACTTTGAAAGTTTGAAGTTTATCTTCGATAATTTTACCTTCTATTATCTTTAATACCCCGTCTTGCATACTTTCAACCGTTTTTTCACATTTTATGCAAGGACTAATGTACACAATCCCGAAAACTTTTTTAATATGATCTATAATTTCATCAAAATCATTGACATCAGCCTTGATGTACAACTTACCTTGCTCTTGATAATATTCTTCGATTTTATAATCAGAAATCGCATCCAGAATCTTACTTATTGCACGTTTTTCAAAAGTGTGTCTGTTCTTTCCTTTTAATGTTAGTTCTCCAAAACTAACCGAAATATACCAATCTAACATTTATCTCCTCATAATATCTCTAATATCTTCTAATCTAAGCTTTAATTTTTCTACAAACACATCCAAAACATCCTCAGGTGTATCATCTGTAAATGAAATTCTTATACATCCATCTGAAAACTCATCAGGCGTGTTAATACTTTGGATAATTCTGGATTTTTTGGAACCATTACATGCACTCCCAGTAGAAATATATATTTCATCTTGCTCCAAATAGTGTAGCAATACTTCACTCTTAATGTAATTAAAGCACACATTCGTAATGTATGGACTATATCCTTCTAGCTTAGAATTAAAATACACACCGTCAATTTTTGATAACTCATCCATCAAGTATGACTTCATCTTGTATAATCTGTCGTAAGTTTCATCAATTTTAGAAAAAACTTCTTCACTCGCACATTTCAATGCCACAATTCCCGCTACATTTTCAGTTCCTGGAGAAATTCCTGATTCTTGTGATCCACCTATTATAAGAGGCTTAACTCTTTCGGGATTTCTAATGAAAATTGCACCAATCCCTTTTGGAGCATGAATCTTATGACCACTAATTGTGTAAAAATCAATCTTCGCTTCATTAATATCTAATTTAATCTTGCCAAAACCTTGAATCCCATCTACATGAAACAAAGTATTCGGATTTTTTTCTTTAATTTTTTTGCCCAATTCTGTAATTGGAAGAATTTTTCCAGTTTCATTATTAACATGCATAACTGAAACTAAACGTGTTTTTTCATTTATCAAATCAATGATATCATCAGCTTTAAAATCATCACTTACATTTACAAAATGAACATTCCTATTTTCCTTCAACTTATTATAAGTTTTAAACACAGAAGAATGTTCTATATTTGTAGTTATAAATTCTTCTTTTTTATCATTAGTAACACTTCCATTGATAGAAATATTATTACCTTCAGTTCCGCAAGATGTAAAGAACACATTCTCTGGCCTAACATTTAATAAGTTTGCAATTGAATTTCTGGAATCAGTAACAAGCTTTTCCGCTCTCATTCCAAAATCGTATAAACTTGAAGGATTCCCAAAATCAACAGTCATTGCATTAACCATTTCTTTTACCGCATTTTCTGACACTTTCGTAGTAGCAGCATTGTCTAAATATATCATTATATCCCTTCATTTCTATTTAAAATCATAATAATATTATAACATGTAGAGAAAATTTACCAAAATAATAGTATAATGGAAATGGTGATAAAATGAATGAAAATCAGGCTATTATAAATATAGAAACAACAGGAATTGATCCTCACAAAAACCATATTTATCTTATAAATATCTTTACAAATGATAGATACTATAATTTCTACTCAAAAAATAATGAATCTGAAGAAAAAATCATAAAATCAGCTTATAAAATCTTACAAAACAAACAAATTATTAGTTTTAGTGAATTTGACGTAAAATTTATCAATACCAAGATAATCAAATATACAGAATTTGATATCATTAATAATTGCATTTACTTGCAAAAATTAATAAAAAATTACTACAAAAACTCATTCACTTCCCTTAAAGCAAAAGATTTGGCATCAAAATTATTCGATATCAAGATAGATGATAAATCAAAATCAGTGAAACTATACAAAAAGATTTCAAAATCAAATCGTATTTCAGATGAATTAATAGAATTTTCTAAAACATCAATGAATTTTAAGATAAAATTGTACAATTATATGAGAAAATTCTTTGAAGAAAATTGTGATACGTTTGAAGTATACACAAATTTTGTTAGATATTTGTTATATGATATTAAGAAAATAAAAAATAACTTAGAAATTAGTTTGATTACAGATAATAAAATGGAAATTGATGCCATGTATGAATCAACTCAAATCAAATCACAGGGAATGTTTATAACTTTATGTTTGAGTTTGCATGAAGGATACATTGAAGATGATTTTGTTGAATGTTCAATGACAAGTATGGACAACAATTATAATTTAATAAACAATTACTACCCTTTAGTCATAAATGAAGAGTTTATTTATGATAATATTAAAGAATTAGTAAAATACACACTTACGGAGATTTTTAATGAATAAAAAAACAAAACAAATATTGTTTGCAATATTAGGAAACTTAATAATAGGATTTAGTATCGGAATACTCAGACTATCAAAATTAGGTGTAGATCCTCTTAGTTTTATGAATAGTGGATTTTCAGACTTTTTGAATAAAGATTTTGGAACTGTAATTACTGTGACCAATTTCATATTAATAGTTATAGTTTTTATTGGTCACAGAAAATCTATCGGACTTGGGACAGTCATAAATATGGCGACTGTAGGATACAGTGCTGATTTTTCGTACATGCTACTAAAATTTATGGATACTGACAAATTTTGGGTGAACTTTATTCTGTTGATAATTGGAATAAATGTTATGAGTATAGGAGTTGGAATTTATTTGGAAGCTGACCTAGGTGCCAGCGCTTATGACGCTATGCCCTATGTTGTGAGCAATATAGTTAAGAGAGATTTATCATATAAGTATACAAGGATCGTATTAGACATAATATGCATTGTAGTTGGTCTATTATTTGGAGAACAAATAGGAATAGGAACTATATTTTTAGGATTTTTATCAGGCCCACTAATTGTATTTTATAGGAATTTGGCTAAAAATTTAATTTTTGAAGAGATTTAAAAATATTTAATTATTCGTATTGAATAATCCTTAATTTTGATTATAATAAAAGTAAGTAGAATAATAAATAACCGGAGGAAATTATGAAACTACAAACGTTAAAAAAGAAGAAAAAAGCCTTTACATTGCTAGAATTATTGGTAGTACTTGCCATACTGGCTATTCTTATAGCAATAGCTATCCCAGTCTACAAAGGGCAGAAAGAAAAAGCAGCTATAACTGCCCACAATGCAAACGTAAGAGTATTAGAAACAGCTGTGGAAAGCTATAGACAAGATCATGGTGAATATCCAAAAAATGTAGATGCTTTGAAAGGCAATTACATTAAGAGCGTACCAAAAGTTCCAGTTAGCAATAACGAAAACTTAAAAAACCAAAAATATTTAATCAACAAAACTACTGGCGAAATTTCTCCTGCAGAAATTCATAACGATAATGAAACAGACAAAACACCAAAACAATAAAACAATATAATATCAAAGCTGCATAAATAAGCAGGTTTTATATTGAACTTAATGACATTCAAAAAGATAGCTAAAATTAGCTATCTTTTTTATATGGCAGAGATTGAAGGAATCGAACCTTCATCACTCAGATTCGGAGTCTGACATTTTACCAATTAAACTAAATCTCTGTATCATATCATTTATAACTATAATTTACATTATAGTTTTTTATAAAACAATACATAATTTACGTATTATAAATTTTACTTACACTGAAAATATATAATCTCATAAAAAATTGTTACGTTAATTGTTACGTTTTATAATCGTAGATTAAATATATACAACATAAAAACGGCTTGATTCAATGTCTAATAACACATAGAAACAAGCCGTTAAGTCGTGGCAGGGGATAGAGGACTTGAACCCCTGACATCCGGTTTTGGAGACCGACGTTCTACCACTGAACTAATCCCCTTGGTGCCCAGAGCCGGAATCGAACCAGCGACACAAGGATTTTCAGTCCTTTGCTCTACCGACTGAGCTATCTGGGCACGTACTTTATTTAGGAAATGATTTCAACATTATAAAAAAATATTTCTTGAATAAATCAAGAAATAAATTGGTGGGCCTTCAGGGACTCGAACCCGGGACCTACCGGTTATGAGCCGGGCGCTCTAACCAACTGAGCTAAAGGCCCAAGAATAAATCATATATTCTTGGCGGAGAAAGAGGGATTTGAACCCTCGCATCCCGTTAAGGATCTACTCCCTTAGCAGGGGAGCCTCTTCAGCCACTTGAGTATTTCTCCTAAATAAAGTAATTTAAAATGGCGGAGAGGGTGGGATTCGAACCCACGCGGGGTTGCCCCCAAACGGTTTTCAAGACCGCCTCGTTATGACCACTTCGATACCTCTCCACATTTGGTGGCTCATCCGGGACTCGAACCCGGGACACCCTGATTAAAAGTCAGGTGCTCTACCATCTGAGCTAATGAACCATATTGGCTGGGGTGACAGGACTCGAACCTGTGGAATGCAAGAGTCAAAGTCTTGTGCCTTACCAACTTGGCGACACCCCACTATTATTGGCGCACCTAGGGGGATTCGAACCTCCGGCACACGGATTAGAAGTCCGTTGCTCTATCCAGCTGAGCTATAGGTGCTTAATTGGAGCGGGTGAAGGGAATCGAACCCTCGCAACCAGCTTGGAAGGCTGGGGCTCTACCACTGAGCTACACCCGCATATAGGTAATTAATCTTATTATTTTGTAAAATTTAATTGGTGGAGGAGGGTGGATTTGAACCACCGAAACATAAAGTAACGGATTTACAGTCCGTCCCCTTTGGCCACTCGGGAACTCCTCCATAATCCTTTATTTAAAAAGGATTTGTGGAGCTGGTGGGAGGACTTGAACCCCTAACCTACTGATTACAAGTCAGTTGCTCTACCAATTGAGCTACACCAGCATACTTGGCGACCCGGAACGGACTTGAACCGTCGACCTCCAGCGTGACAGGCTGGCATTCTAACCAACTGAACTACCGGGCCTTGTGTTAGAATTTTGTTTTCGTTTTGTTTATAAAAAATATATGGTGGGCGATACAGGGCTCGAACCTGTGACCCCCTGCTTGTAAGGCAGATGCTCTCCCAGCTGAGCTAATCGCCCATATATCTGGTGACCCTACCGGGATTCGAACCCGGGATACCGCCGTGAAAGGGCGATGTCTTAACCGCTTGACCATAGGGCCTAATTCTATGATTTATGTTTTATTAAATTTTATTGGCTACAATTCACAACCTTGCGGTTACCGCTTTCTAGACCTATCCCAATTAGCGACAGCTAATTGATGGAAGGTCTGATGCAACTAGTTTCCCAAGAGGCGTTAGCCGATTGGCAGAAACTATCTGCTGACCATAGGGCCTTATTACTAAGGTTTGTTATTTAAATTCATTCGTTTGTTAACAACTTACTTATTTATTTTATCATTTTATAAGCATTTTGTCAACACTTTTTTTCAATTTTTTTACTCAGGTTTTACATAATATTTTATGTATGGTTGCGGGAGCAGGATTTGAACCTACGACCTCCGGGTTATGAGCCCGACGAGCTACCAAACTGCTCTATCCCGCGTTATTGGTGCCGAGGATCGGAATCGAACCGATACGGTGTTTTACCACCGCAGGATTTTAAGTCCTGTGCGTCTGCCAGTTCCGCCACCCCGGCATTTGGCTCCCAGGGTGGGACTCGAACCCACAGCCTATCGGTTAACAGCCGAGTGCTCCACCATTGAGCTACCTAGGATTATTGGTAATAAATGAGCCCTTGTTTTATGAATTTAATGTTTTCACTCGCTCAGCCTCACTTCAAAAACCTTCTTTTTAATATTTAAATTTGAAGGTTTTATCGTTCGAAGCGTCGCTCGTAAAATACATTAAATTCTTCAAGGTCTCATTAAGTGGTTTGCACGCCACTTTCTTGTTTGGCGACTACCTACTCTCCCACGACGTTTCCATCGTAGTACCATCGGCGTTAAGAGGCTTAACTTCTGTGTTCGGCATGGGTACAGGTGTATCCCTCTTGCTTTTATCACCATACTTATTCA